>NZ_JAGXJZ010000025.1:0-72968 GCF_019091095.1 Achromobacter sp. GbtcB20
TATCGCTGAATTCGGCGATGTGTGCTTCTGGATTCGTGCCGGAGGCAAGGCCCATCATCCTCAGTCCGCGTATCGAACGATCCCTAGCAGTATTAGGACCTGCACGCATTGTCCGCACAAACACCTTCCGCTTCAGGCCGTGTGCATCACGGACAAATGCGAAAAATTTACTGACCCCAAGGCGTGGCTGACCGTGAGATCGCACGACTGCCTCTGTTAGGGCGCCTTGAACGCGGCAGTATCGGACTCACGGTGTGGGCCGCGAACCCAAGCAATGCCGAAGCAAAGCATTGGGATTCTAGGGGCATGCTTTCGCTCGGGACGCGCACATAGGTTGATTTCCGCCCCATTGCCCAGTCGCCGATTTATCTCTCTCTTTCCGGCTAGAGTCGCTCCGCGCCGTATACTCCCCCGACTACCGCCACGAACGGTAGCCCGGTGTGGAAGCCGGTAAATTCGTCGGTGTTGACCTCCCAGTCAGCACGCCTTCGCACGCTCAATGGGCGGGCCTTGGCAGGGGTGCGCTAGTCGCACGCCGGTTCCGACGATCCGGTCTTCCAACCTTGTCCTGTGCCCGCCCGCCCCATTTGGAAGTGGGGCAGCGGGATTTCCATATCGTCGGAGGAAATCCATGCAGTCCCATCCCCTCACTGAAAGCCCCTGGTCCGTAGACACTAATCCCGAACTCGGCGTGGTGCCTTTATCCCACCTCTACAACATCGACCGCGCTTGCTGCGCCATCGCGTCCATCGCGCGTCTTGTCGGCAACAGCGCCTCCGAGCCCGACGCCACCGGCGCGCAGCCGCTGGACGCGTGGACCGTGGCCGCGTTGTTGGGCGGCGTGGAAGGGTTGTGTGAGCACGTGGGCGTCATGACAGAGGCCATGTTGGAAACGGCACGAGCGTGCGCACAAGACGCCGACTGCGCCGATCCCACGCACGACGCGCCCGCGTCGATTCAATAAGCGCAATAGCGGCTCGGGCCTGCCGCGATATACGACAGGCCCGAGTCTTTCGATTTCGGCGGTTACGTACCCCGAGCTCGGGGCCTTAGATAGCTGGCCGTCACGACTCGCCCATTTGCGCTGTCTGACCGTGCCCATCCCCCGCGGTCACCAACGCATAGTTGTACCCCTGCCCCGACCAATACCGCGCCAGCAGCTCACCATCCCTCCGGCTCCCTCGCGCCAGAAACTGCCCCCCCGGTCCAGGCGGCCGAATATAAAACGTGGCGCGCTGCCCCACGTTCTCATAGATAACAAGTGCCGCCGGCCCCTGATCGGTAGCCAACAATCGCGCAGCAACAGGCCTAAACCCGCTATCGCTCAAATTAGGCAACCGCTCGGCATGCGCAAAATACGCATCCAGCCACCCCTGCAGATCCCCAGCATCGGCCCGCACATCCGGCTGCGGCGCATCGGCAGACGCAAACAACCGATAAGCCTGCATCGCATCCTGCATCGGCAACACCCGATTCGCCAAGGCCGTATCCCGAACACTCCATCCCGTAACGCCGCCAATCGCCACCGCCACAACGAGACTAGCCGCCATCACCATCCGCCGCCGCGTGCGAACTCTTAACCCCGCACGCACCGCAGCAGGATCCAACGCAGGATTACCCGGCAAACTGTCCCCGCCAGCCCCTTCCCGCAGCCGCTGCGCATCCCGCCGCCAAGCCTCCAGCTCCTGCGCCTCATCAGGATGCGCCCGCAAGTACGCCTGCAGCGCCTGCAACTGCGACGGATCCAACTGTCCATCCACATACGCATTACGCGTCAGATCATCAATAGCGCGTTCTTTCATTTCAATATCCTCAGACGAGCCTCGCCGGCCTGTCCCTCATGCAGTTCACGCAAGGCACTCCGCGCGCGGGACAGGCGCGACATGACGGTGCCCAGCGGTACGTCTAAAACATCGGCGACGGCCTTGTAGCTCATGCCTTCCACGCTGACCAGCCACAACAGCGTGCGCTGCGCTTCGGGCAGGCGTTCGAAGACATCCAGGGAAGATCGCGCGATGACCTGGCGCTCGGCCGACGGCGCAGCCGCGTCGGACCCGGCAAACCATGACAGCAGCCGCGCATAGCGGCGCGAGCGGCGTTGGGCGTCCAGGAATTGGCGGTACAGGATGGTGAAGAGCCACGCGCGCACGTCGCCTTGCGGGCGGCGGCCGCGCCAGCGGGTGAGCGCTCTTTCCAGGGTGGATTGCACCAGGTCGTCGGCCGCGACTGCGTCGCGCGTGAGGCGCAGCGCAAAACGCCGCAGGCGCGGCAGTAGTTGGCGCAGCACGGCGTCGGAGAGTTCTTCCGCTGGCATCTCGTCGTCGGTGGATGCCGGCGCGTCGGGCGGCACGCGGACCGGTTGAATCATGGCGGGTTCCTGGGACAGGCCTGCGCAACCAGCTTACAGGTCAATGCTGTAAGACGCCGCGCCGGCGGGTTTATTCCATCGGGGAATAACTTTTTTTGCGCGACGTCCTACAGGGGTATTCATCGCCCCATGGGCAAGGAGCCTTATGCAACAAGGATCTGACCGCAACGGCCCGCCGCCGGGTCAAACGCCACCGGGAAGCCAGCCGCCGGGCCACCTGCGGCCGAATCGCCACCCGACGGGTGCAGGGCATCAAGACGGCCGGTCGCCCGAAGACCGGTCCCAGAAGCCCCGGCCGCTCACCACCGCTCAAACCCTTTTTCGCCTCACCGCCATCGGCGCCATCGTCCTCGCCTCTGGCGCTGCGTTCGCCTACGTGGGCGGCTGGCTCGATCCGCAGCGCCTGACGCCCGACCGCATCGTGAACGCCCTGGAGGCCAACAGCGGCGTCCACGAGGGCTTTCGGCGCAACCACGCCAAAGGCGTCTGTGTGATCGGCCGCTTTGAAAGCAGCGGCGCGGCGCACGAGTTATCCACCGCTGCGGTATTCGCCTCGGGCAGCACGCCGGTGATCGGACGATTGGCCCTGCCCGGCGGCAATCCTTATGCCTCGGACTCCAGTGTCCCGATCCGCAGCTTTGCGTTGATGTTCACGTCCGCCAACGGCGAGCAATGGCGAACCGGCATGAACAGCATGCCGGTGTTTCCGCTGTCGACCCCGCAGGCGTTCTACGATCAGCAGCTAGCCGGTCGCCCCGACCCCAAGACGGGCAAGCCCGATCCGCAGCGCATGCAGGCGTTCTTCGCGGCGCATCCGGAAACGGGCGCATTCCGCGCGTGGGCCAAGACCGCCAAGCCGTCGGCCAGCTACGCGACCGAAGACTATTACGGCCTGAACGCGTTCTACCTGATCGATGGGAACGGAAAGCGGCAGCCGGTGCGCTGGCAGTTGGCGCCGTTGGACGCGGCGGCAGCGCCTGCGGCGCAGCCGGGGCACGATGCGGACTACCTGCAAACAGATCTGCAACAGCGCCTGACGCAAGGGCCGTTGCGCTGGCGTCTGCTGCTTACGCTGGGCCAGCCCGGCGATTCCACCAGCGACGCAACCCGCCAGTGGCCGGCGGACCGGCCGACCATTGAAGCCGGCACGGTGGTGATAACCAGCAGCGCACCGCAAAGCGACGGCCCGTGCCGCGACGTGAACTACGACCCGACCGTATTACCGCAAGGGATCGCCGTGTCCGACGACCCGCTGCTGGCGGCGCGTTCCGCAGCCTACGCGGCCTCTTATGAACGCCGCACGGGCGAAGGGCCGCCTCACGCCACCGCGGCGTCATCCCCTTCGACCCAACCGGAGCGCGCCCAATGATCCCGTCGCCCAATCAAACCCGCCGGCCGCCCGCCACGTTCAGCCTGTTCGCACGCGTGCTGCATTGGTCGATGGCAGTCGGCATACTGGCGATGCTGTTCATCGGCGTGGGCATGGTGGCGTCTGTGTCCGAGCGGCATCAGTGGCTGGTGCAGATACATAAGCCGTTGGGCTTGGCGTTGCTGGCGCTGGTGTGCATACGGCTGGCCAGACGTGTGCTCAAGGGCGCGCCTGCGTTGCCGGCCGATCTGCCAGCCTGGCAGCGTCATGCGGCGTTGGCTTCGCACGTCCTGCTATATGCGCTGATGGTCGCGATGCCGCTGATCGGCTGGGCGATGCTGTCGGCGGGGGGGTATCCGGTCGTGGCGGCCGGTTGGCAGTTGCCGCCGATTGCGCCTGCGGATGCAGCCTTATTCAGTTGGCTGCGCGGTGCGCATCGCTATCTGGCCTTTCTGCTGTTCGCGACGGTGCTGTTGCATCTGGCCGCGGCGTTGTTTCATTGCTCGGTGCGGCGGGATGGCGTGCTGGAATCGATGACGCGGGGTCGTTCGGTGTCATCGCGCTGAATCAGGAAAGGGGCGCTGCCAGGCGATTTCCATGGCGCACGTGACACGGGTGCCGGCGTGACACGGATTCAATTCGGCTTCCAGGTCACGCCATCCTTCGTCCGATACTCCGGCGTCCCCGTGCAGCATCCCCCCGCCCCAAGCGCCTGCCGCCCAATGAACGCCGTGACGCCGCCCTTCTCTTCCGTAAGCGACTGACGCAAGCACGACGTCGGCAAGGGATAGAAATCGCCTTCCAGCACCAACGTCCAGCTCACGTTCTCGCCTTCAGCGGGATCGACCCGATACACCTTGCAGTTATGCGCAAGCAGATGAATGGGCTTTCCGGCAAGTACGCCCTTGAACTGATGTTCGGGCGGCGCCTCGCGCGTGGCGATGGTTTCGGCGGTGAGTTTGGATCCGGCCGGCGGTGGCGGCAGCGACGGTTCGCATGCGGCGAGCAGGCTGGTGGCGCATAGCGCGATGGTCATCCGAATCACGGCAGGCATCATGATCGTGCGGCTCAATTACGCGACGTTGGCAAACCGCTTTTCAAGGTACGCGATGATGTCGTTGGACTCGTACATCCAGCGCGTGCCCTCGGCGTCTTCGATGCGCAAGCAAGGCACCTTCACCTTGCCGCCGCCCGCCAGCAACGCGGCGCGCGCGTCGGGGTCATGCTTGGCGTCCTTCAGCGCGACCGGCACATTGAGCCGATGCATGGCGCGGCGTGTCTTCACGCAGAAGGGGCAGGCCTGGAATTGATACAGCGAGAGTGCGGCGGCGTCCGCGTTGACGGCGGCCTGGCCTTGCGGCGAGCGCTTCTGCGGACGCGGACGGGTCAGTGCGTCGCCCAGGACAATGATTTGACCCAGGCCGACACGCAGGGCTTTGACGAGCATGGATGTGGACTCGGAATGTTGAAGAAGGCTGCCAGTCTACTCTGAGCGGCGACGCTACCGACTACGGGCCGTCTACGGGGCAGGCACATAATCCCCACCTGCGCGGGGCGGCATCTATCCCGAGACGTGATCAGGAAGCGGATGCCGCTCGTCCCATCGCGTGAAGGTTCGCCGCGATATCATGCCCTGGTGTCTTCGCCCCGGGCCTTGTTCAGCCGCAGGGGCGACTGACGCCGATAGGCTCAACAACCCAACTCATAAAGGAACGAAGACCGATGACGCTGTCTCGCCGCGTGCTTGCCCTTGTATGCGTGTCCGCCCTGTCCGCCCCGGTTGCCGGCTGGGCGCAGTCGACAAACGATAAAGCAACACAAGCCGAGGCGGCAGCCATGTGGAAGCGGCATCTTGAGAACACCGACAAGCTGTTCGACCAAGCCCGCAAGGACATGGCGATAGTGGTGATCCCAACCGTCAATTTGGATGCGGGACCGCCGCGCAACTTCGACGATGCGGCCACGCGGGATAAGTTCACTCGGCAGCGCAGCACCCTCATGCATTGGCAGCACAAGACCGAGAAGGGCTTCGCGATGACCGTGGGGCAAGGCAAGCACAAGTTTGATTTCTCCGACACGGGCCCGCTGTTCCAGACGACGCGCGGCGCATTGGCGTATCAGGTGATCCCGGTGTGGCCCGGCGAGTACCGGCTCAATCGCATTACCTACCACCAGCCGCGCACGGCGTTGCCGGACTCGGACGCGCGTGCAAAATCGATGGACTATCAGAAAGACCTCGGCATGGCGACGCTGACCGAGACGCCGGATATCGACTTCAAGAAGGAAGGCCCCTGGACGCCAATAACGCCAAGTGAGGATGGGCTGGGCGCAGGCTGCGAGGTCACATTGCGCATCGGGGACGGCTGCAATGAGGCGGCGCGGGAGTATCGGTGGGTGGAAGGGGCCAAGCGCGCGTTCCACAATCGCGAGGCAGAGATGTTGCCGGTTGCCGGCGTTGACACGGAACTGCTCTTTACGCCGTTGGCCACGGTCACGCTGAAAGCGGGTGATGTGGTGCTTATGGATGGGTACAAGATGCCGGATGATCAGCCGGTCATGGTAAAGGATTCGTGCGGGGTGTTGGCGCGGGAATGGGTGTGTTTGCTGGAGTCGATGACGCTTGAGCGGCTGCCCGCCAGTCTGGAGGATTTTCGGAAGGCGCCTTCTGCTGCGAGTTTCAAGCTGCCTAAGCTGGATGCCGCGTTGAAGGAGCTGGTTTATCGGGAACCGAAGTATTACTTCGATCCGGCGGCTGGGGCGGCGAATCGGTTTGAGATGAGGAAGTAGGTTTGGGGTGGTTTGGCCCAGTGACTAACAAGACCTTTTGGGGTACGTCGATAGCTCTATGAAGCAATATCAAGACACCGAAACTGGGATGATCTATGCGTTCGAGGACGATTACGATCCCCTCACAGCGAACAATAGGAACATTCCTAAGACGCTTACAACTACTGTCAAACTGCGGCCTGACGATTCTCATGTCTGGTACCAAGGTGCTTGGATCGAACAAGAGCATGCTCCGGCTGGCCATACGCCTCCAGTATCCAGTGTCCCCTCGAACAACCCCGCGTGGATGGCTCATTTGCGTCCCTACAGTGCTGTCCATCGAGACGCTTTCTCAGGTTTGAACGTTACGCTAGACCAGATCAACGCGAACTCCTATGACGGAAGAAAACTTGCGGAGGTGGTCGCGTCACTACCTCTGAACAATTCAAGCGGAATCCCGGCCCTGGTTAGTTACGATGGAGCTATAGCTATTCCCCAATGCAGCGATTACCCTAGTCGGGTCGATGGGGTGCGCAAGCTCAACGAGATACTCTGTAGCTTTCTTCTGGGTGGCGTTCATGTTGAGGTTCTTCATTCCGAGGAACTCATAATCGGAGCGTTGCACGACAAAACTAGTCTTTTTGCATATACCCCATCACTCCATGCGAATCTTCGTTGGAATTGGGCAGCTCCGGCAGATCGTTGCTTGCCTTTGATGAGCCCGCGAGTCCTCATGGTGGATGAGATGATCAATGCATTTCGCCAAGGGCAACGGGTCATTCAATCGATGGCCTCTTTCTCGCCGCTATTTCTGCTGAGTGGCTATACGGCAACGGTGTATCGGAATAACAGCGATGCACTTAACAACCTCTGGATAACTGTGGAACAGCTTACAGAGCATCTATGGGGTGAGAAGTACTTGAAGCACAGGAGCAGCTTTCCCAACAATGTCGCGGAAGCTCATTTGAAGCTAGCGAAGACGCTTGGCCGCATATCCACAAAGCACGAACTATTGCGCTTAGCGAATATTTTCAGCGAGGCTTGCTTCCAAGCTCTTAGCCTTGCGCGGCAAAAGCGCAATGACCTAGCGCATGAAGGAGTCATACCCGACTCCCAGCTAATAGAGCAGTTGTGGAGCGTGCTGCCTGAACTGATTGAAGTCGCTTCTGGTACTAAGCATCTGGCAATGAGGCAGCTCAATGGCGGTGCGGTGGAGGATTGGGGCATTCCAGCAAGGACTAACTTCGATGAGTGGCTGAACCTTGCTACGGCGTTGAGGTGATCTCCTGCTCCGGGCAGGATCGGCGGACGCTTATCAACAGTCTGATGAGAGACTGGTGGCCTACACATCGATTGACTCGAGATTGCGTGCTCCAGCGCATCACTGCGATCGTCAAAGTCTCCCGTCCAACATGGATGATTCCCTCAGCCTTGCCCCACCTCATTCCCATTCAACGTCCGAAGCCGCCTCAACTCCGGGAACCACCGCATCCACAGCGCTGCGACCGCAATCGTCCCCACCCCGCCAATCACCACGGCTGGCACCGCACCGAACAATTGGGCGGTGAGCCCAGATTCAAACTCCCCAAGCTGGTTCGACGCACCGACAAACAAGGTGTTCACCGCGCTGACCCGCCCCAGCATGTGATCGGGCGTCTTCAACTGCACCAGCGATGACCGCACGACGACGCTGACCGCGTCTGCTGCGCCCAGCACGACCAGCGCGGCAATCGACACCAGAATCGAGGTCGACAGCCCGAACACCGTGGTCGCCAGGCCGAATACGATGAGCGAACCGAACAGCAGCCGGCCAACGTTCTCACCCAGGCTCAAACGCGCCAGCGTCAACGACATCAATGCCGCACCGCAAGCCGGCGCAGCGCGCAATGCGCCAAGCGCCCAAGGCCCGGCATTGAGAATGTCCTTTGCAAAGATCGGCAGCAGCGCCGTCGCCCCGCCCAGCAGCACCGCAAACAAATCCAACGACAGCGTGCCCAGCAGCAACCGCCGCTGGAAGATGAAGGTGATGCCGCCGAACAGCGTGCGCCAGGTAGTAGGTTCCTTGCGCGGCGGCGCGCGTTCGATGACGAGGGTGGCGATGGCGATGAAGGCCGTCAGATACAACGCAGCGGCGACGCAGTAGATCCACCCAGCCCCGAGGCTGTAGCCGACGCCGCCGAGCGCGGGGCCGGCGATCTGCGCGATCTGGCCGCCGGATGAGGACAGCGCGGTGGCGCGAGGGAGCCATTCGCGCGGGACGACGGCGGGGATGAGCGTGGAGAGCGTCGGCGCTTCGAAGGCGCGGGCCGAGCTCATGATGATGATGGTGGCGTAGATGAGCGTCTTGCCGCCGACGCCGTGCAGCGCGGCGATGGCGAGGACCAGCGTGGCCAGGGCTTCTAGCGCCATGCAGAGGGCGACGATCTTGCGGCGGTCGTAGCGGTCGGCGACGTGGCCGACGACGAGCGTGAGCGCGGCCATGGGCAGGAATTGGGCGAGGCCGATGAGGCCCAGGTCTAGCGCGCTGCCGGAGAGCGCATAGATCTGCCAGCCCACGGCGACGGAGACGATCTGGAACGCCAGTGACGCGGCGACCCGGCCGCAGAGGAAATGCAGGAACGGCGGACGGGAAAGCGGACTGGGCGTGTCGGCGGCGGACATGGTGGGCGTGGCGCGGGGGAAGAGCCGATTCTAGGCGCGGGGCGCTGACGGATAGCTAAACCGAGGTCGTTGGCGCACCGCGCAATGCGGTCCCCGCGGAGCGAGCTGAATGCAACCGCACTGACGCCCTTCACAACGTGCGCCAAGTAGCCGCAGGTCGGCTGGCGTGCAGCCAAACCGTAGCTTCGACTGTCTGTGACTGCCCCGATTCGATGGGCCGAACTTTCAAAACAAAACGGCTCCCGGCGATACCGCCGGAAGCCGTCGGGTACGTTCTCAACCGGTCGTTACTCGATCGACACCAGCTCGGCGCCTTCCGTCACCTGATCCCCTACCCCATAGAACACTTCCCCCACCGTACCGTCTGCGGTGGCAGAAATGGTGTGCTCCATCTTCATCGCTTCCATCACGAGCAGCGGCTGGCCCTTTTCGACCTTGTCGCCGGACTTGACCGAGATCGAGATGATCTTGCCTGGCATGGGCGCGGCCAGACCCGCGCCGTGCTCGCCCTGCGTGTCCTGCGAGTGCGTCAGCGCGTCATACAGCTCCAGAACGTGCGAGCCGTCCTCGCGGAAGACGTAGGCGCGGTCGCCGTGCAGGACGACGGTGCCGGCGCTTTCATGGCCTTGCAGCGTGATGCGCAGGCCGTAGGCCAGGTTGGGGTTGGCGCTGGCGTGCGAGCGCCACAGGAAGGGGCGCGCGCCGTCGCCGGTGTCCAGCGTCCACGCGCCGCCCTGACGGGCGACGGTGACGTGACGGGCTTCGTCGTTGTCGGTCCATTGCAGTTGACGCCGATACTGGCCGCCCAGCCGCCAGCCGTCGCGCGCGTCCCACGGGTCGGTGGGGCCTTTGCCTGCGCCTTGCGCGCCCGGTTGAGCAAGGCCTTGGCGAACCAGCACGGCGGCGGTGGCAAGGGCCAGCGCGTCGGCGTCGGCGGGTTGCGGGTCGGGCAGCAGCGTGGCGCGTTGGCGTTCGATGAGGCCGGTGTCCAGATCAGCGGCCGCAAAGGCGCTGTCCTTCATCAGGCGCGACAGGAACGCGACGTTGGTCTGCACGCCCACCGCCTGCGTCTGCGCCAAGGCTTGCAGCATGCGGGCGCGGGCCTGGTCGCGATCGGCGCCGTGCACGATGAGCTTGGCGATCATCGGGTCGTAGAACGGGGTGATGGTGTCGCCCATCCGCACGCCGCCGTCGACGCGGATGTCGCCGTTGGCAAAGGCGGTGTGCGCCGGCAGGCCCAGATAGGCAAGCGTACCGATGGACGGCAGAAAGCCCTTCTCGGGGTTCTCGGCGTAGATGCGGGCTTCGATGGCGTGGCCGTTGATGCGCAGGTCTTCCTGGCGCGCGGGCAGCGGCTGGCCGGCGGCGACGCGCAGTTGCCATTCGACGAGGTCGTGGCCGGTGATCATTTCGGTGACCGGGTGCTCGACCTGCAGGCGCGTGTTCATTTCCATGAAGTAGAAGCGGCCGTCGGGCTCGGCGATGAATTCGACCGTGCCCGCGCCCACGTAGCCGACGGCGCGCGCGGCGGCGACGGCGGCTTCGCCCATGGCGCGGCGGCGTTCTTCGGTCATGCCGGGGGCGGGCGCTTCTTCGATGACTTTCTGGTGGCGGCGCTGCACGGAGCAGTCGCGTTCGAAGAGGTACACGCAGTTGCCGTGCGTGTCGGCGAACACCTGGATTTCGATGTGGCGCGGCTTTTGCAGGTAGCGTTCGATCAGGACGCGGTCGTCGCCGAAACTGGAGGCGGCTTCGCGCTGGCACGAGGCCAGTGCATCAAGAAATGCGCCGGACGATTCGACGATGCGCATGCCCTTGCCGCCGCCGCCCGCGCTGGCCTTGATGAGGACGGGATAGCCGATGCCGTCGGCCTGCGATTTGAGGAACTGCGGGTCCTGGTTGTCGCCGTGGTAGCCGGGCACGAGCGGCACGCCGGCCTTTTCCATGAGGGTCTTGGCGGCGGACTTGCTGCCCATGGCGGCGATGGCCGATGCCGGCGGGCCGACGAAGGCGATGCCGGCGTCCTGCGCGGCCTGGGCGAAAGCTTCGTTCTCGGACAGGAAGCCGTAGCCGGGGTGGATGGCGCCGGCGCCGGTGTCGCGCGCGGCTTGCAGGATGGCGTCGGCGCGCAGGTAGCTGGCGCGCGGCTCGGAGCCACCGATATAGACGGCCTGGTCGCACGCGGCGACGTGGCGGGCGTTGGCGTCCGCGTCGGAATAGACGGCGACGGTGCGCAGTCCCATGCGGCGCGCGGTGGCGGCGACGCGGCAGGCGATTTCGCCGCGGTTGGCAATCAGCACAGTATCGAACATTGCGTTATCCAAGCTGAAGTGTTCGGAAAGGGCGCGAAGCGCGTAGGGGGTGGGCTCTACATCCGGAAGACACCGAACTTGGTGTCTTCGATGGGCGCATTCAGCGCGGCAGACAACGCCAGTCCCAACACGCGGCGCGTGTCGGCGGGCGCGATGATGCCGTCGTCCCACAACCTCGCGGTGGCGTAATACGGATGGCCTTCGCGTTCGTACTGCTCGCGGATCGGGGCCTTGAACGCATTTTCTTCGTCCGCCGACCATTGGCCGCCGCGCGCTTCGATGCCGTCGCGCTTCACAGTCGCCAGCACGCTGGCCGCCTGCTCGCCGCCCATGACCGAGATGCGGGCGTTGGGCCACATGAAGAGCATGCGCGGCGAATAGGCGCGGCCGCACATGCCGTAGTTGCCGGCGCCGAACGAGCCGCCGATCAGGACGGTGAACTTGGGCACGTTGGCGGTGGCCACGGCCGTCACCATCTTGGCGCCGTGGCGCGCGATGCCTTCGTTTTCGTATTTGCGGCCGACCATGAAGCCGGTGATGTTCTGCAGGAACACCAGCGGAATCTTGCGCTGCGCGCACAGTTCGATGAAGTGCGCGCCTTTTTGCGCGGACTCGGAGAACAGGATGCCGTTGTTGGCGACGATGCCGACGGGCATGCCGTGGATGTGCGCGAAGCCCGTGACCAGCGTGGGGCCGAAGCGGGCCTTGAACTCGTCGAACTCGGAGCCGTCGACGATGCGCGCGATGACTTCGCGTACGTCGTAGGGCTTGCGGGTGTCGGCGGGAATGATGCCGTTCAGTTCGCTGGGATCGAAGCGCGGCTCGCGCACAGGGATGGTGACCAGCGGCTGGGGTTTCTTGCGGTTCAGGCGCGCAACCGCATTGCGCGCCAGTTGCAGCGCGTGCATGTCGTTGGCGGCCAGGTGGTCGACCACGCCCGACAGGCGCGTGTGCACGTCGCCGCCGCCCAGGTCTTCGGCGCTGACTTCTTCGCCGGTGGCGGCCTTGACCAGCGGCGGGCCGCCCAGGAAGATGGTGCCCTGGTTGCGCACGATGATGGACTCGTCGCTCATGGCGGGCACGTACGCGCCGCCGGCGGTGCAAGAGCCCATCACCACGGCGATCTGCGCGATGCCCTGCGCCGACATCTGCGCCTGGTTGTAGAAGATGCGGCCGAAGTGTTCGCGGTCGGGAAAGACCTCGTCCTGCTGCGGCAGGTTGGCGCCGCCCGAATCCACCAGATACACGCAGGGCAGATGGTTCTGCGCGGCGATCTCCTGCGCGCGCAGGTGCTTTTTGACGGTCATCGGATAGTAGGTGCCGCCCTTGACCGTGGCGTCGTTGCAGACGATGACGCACTCGGTGCCGGACACCCGGCCGATGCCGGTGATGACGCCCGCGCCGGGCGCATCGCCGTCGTACATGCCATGCGCCGCCATCGGCGACAGTTCCAGGAACGGGGTGCCCGGATCGATCAGGTTTTCCACGCGGTCACGCGGCAAGAGCTTGCCGCGCGCGGTGTGCTTGGCGCGGGCGGATTCGCTGCCGCCCAGGGCCGTCTGCGCCAGCTGCTGGTTCAGATCGTCCAGTTGCGCCTGCATGGCGCTGGCGTTGTCGATGTAGTCCTGCGACCGCGGATTGATGCGGGATTCGATGATGGGCATGGGGTACCACCCGTCCTGCTTGATTGGAATTTGAAGGCGCTCGAAAAAGAGCGGGTTGTCTCGCTGCCCGGTGGGCCGGGCATTCTTGTCGATGTGGTAAATCAGGATTTCGTTGCGCCTTTCCTGCCTGGCCCGCGACCGACCCGTCGCGGTGATTGCCCTGCCAGAAAGGCGCAGCGAAATCCTGCTCGGGGGACGGACAAAGCCCGCGCCCCAAGCAGGCAGCCGCTTAGACCATTTCGATGGCCATCGCGACGGCTTCGCCGCCGCCGATGCACAGCGTGGCCACGCCGCGCTTGCCGCCGGTCTTGCGCAGTGCGCCGATCAGGGTGGCCATCAGGCGCGCGCCCGAAGCGCCGATCGGGTGGCCCAGGGCGGTGGCGCCGCCGTGGATGTTGACCTTGTCATGCGGGAGCTTGAAGTCGGTCATGGCGGCCATGGTGACCACCGCGAAGGCTTCGTTGATCTCGTACAGGTCCACGTCCTCGGCCGTCCAGCCGGCCTTCTTGAACAGGTTCTTCAGCGCGCCGACGGGGGCGGTGGTGAACCAGTTGGGTTCCTGCGAATGCTGCGAGTGCGCGACGATGCGGGCCAGCGGTTTGACGCCGAGCTTTTCGGCGGTGGACGCGCGCATCAGCACCATGGCGGCGGCGCCGTCGGAGATCGACGACGAGTTCGCGGCGGTGACGGTGCCGTCTTTCTTGAAGGCAGGCTTGAGCGTCGGGATCTTTTCCGGCATGGCCTTGGTGGGCGCTTCGTCGGTGTCGATCACGGTGTCGCCCTTGCGGCCGGCGACGGTGACGGGGGCGATTTCCCACTTGAAGCTGCCGTCCTCCGACGCGGCGCGCGCGCGGCGCAGCGATTCCAGCGAGAATTCGTCCTGCTGTTCGCGCGTGAACGAATACTTGGAGGCGCAGTCTTCGGCGAAGACGCCCATGGCCTTGCCCTTGTCGTACGCGTCTTCCAGGCCGTCCAGCGCCATGTGGTCGTACACGGTGTTGTGGCCGTAGCGGTAGCCCTGGCGGCCCTTGAGCAGCAGGTAGGGCGCGTTGCTCATGCTTTCCTGGCCGCCGGCCACGACGATTTCGGCGCTGCCCGAAGCCAGCAGGTCATGGCCGAACATCGCGGCCTTCAGGCCCGAGCCGCAAACCTTGTGAATGGTGGTGCACGCCACGCCCAGCGGCAGGCCAGCGCCCAGCGCGGCCTGGCGGGCGGGCGCCTGGCCTTGGCCAGCTTGCAGCACGTTGCCCATGATGACTTCATCGACCTGCTCCGGCTTGATGCCGGCGCGTTCGACCGCGGCCTTGATGGCGACGGAGCCCAGCTCGTGCGCGGCCAGGCCGGACAGGTTGCCCAGCATGCCGCCCATGGGCGTGCGGGCGACGGAAACGATGACGATGGGATCTGACATGACTTGCTCCTGTGAGGGTCGGGACAGCGATTGGGTTACAACACCGCGTTGCCGTTTGACGGGCGGTCTGAACGCAGGCGTCTGTCCTTATCGTAAGGGAAAAATTCTTCGATCCGGCCTTGCGCCACGTGGGCGCGGCAGGCCTGCCACCAGTCCGGTTCCAGGAGGTCGGCATGGTGACGCATGAAGGCGCCGCGCACCCGCGCATCGCCCAGCAGGAAGCGGCCGAATTCCTCGGGGAAGACGTCGTTCGGACCGATGGCGTACCAGGGTTCGGCGGCCATCTCCGCTTCTTCATTCGGGGCCGGCGGGATGCGCCGGAAGTTCATTTCGGTCATGCGCTGGATTTCGTCGTAGTCATAAAAGACGACCCGGCCCAGGCGCGTGACGCCGAAATTCTTGTAAAGCATGTCGCCGGGGAAGATATTGGCTGCGGCCAGTTGCCGGATGGCGTCCCCGTATTCGCGCACCGCGTGGTCCAGCAACGCGTCCGGCGCCTGCTGCAGGTACAGGTTCAGCGGCGTCATCCGGCGTTCGATGTAGACATGGCGGATGACGACGGTGTCGGCGGTTTCCTCGATAAGGCTGGGCACCAGCCGGCGCAGTTCATCGAGCAGCGGGGGCGCGAAGCGGGCGCGCGGCAGGGCGACCTGTGAATATTCCCAGGTGTCGGCCATGCGGCCGACGCGGTCGTGCAGCTTGACCATCTGGTACTTGCGCCGCACGGTGGCGTGGTCCATGCCGTCCTTGTCGATGCGGTCCTTGATGAGCTTGAACACGTACGGGTAGGACGGCAGCGTGAACACGCACATCACCATGCCCTTGATGCCGGGGGCGATGTCGAACGCGTCGCGCGAATGCGCCAGGTGGTGCAGGAAGTCGCGATAGAACAGCGTCTTGCCCTGCTTTTGCAGGCCGATCATGGTGTAGAGCTCGGCCTTGGGCTTGCGCGGCAAGAGGCTCGACAGGAAGTTGACCACGGCCGCGGGCGTTTCCATGTCCACCAGGAAATATGCGCGGGTAAAGCTGAACAGCGTGCTCAGGTCGTCCGCGCCCAGGAGCAGCGCGTCCAGCGTCACCTGTCCCGCCGGATTGCGCGTCAGCGCGATGGCAAAGGGATAGACGGTGGTCTGGTTGATCAGGCGGCCGACGATGTAGGCGCCCTTGTTGCGAAAGAAAAGCGAGCCCAGCGCATGGATCTGGCAGTCGGTGGCAATGCGCCGGCCGACGTGGCGGGGCAGCACGGCACGCAGCTTGGACACGGCCGCGCGCGCCAGCAGGCGCGTGTCGCGCGGCAGGTCCTCGAAGGGCAGCGCCAGACCGAAGTCGGCCACCATGCGGATCAGGCTTTTTTCCAGGCCGTCGGTCACCGGGTAGTACACGCGGTAGGACGGGATGCTGCTGTCCAGGTAGTCAGTGGCGACGGCCGGCCGGACGAACAGGAAATCGTTGTGGAAGTAGTCGCGGTGCAGCAGCCGGCACGACACCGAGTTAAAGAAGGTCTCGGCGCACTCGGGCTGGCGGTGTTCGCCCAGGAGGCCGACGAACTCCTGCTTGATGTCTTGCCAGTAGGCGGTCTGCGCGTCGGTCAGGGACGGGGTGTCGGCGCCATCGCCGCCACCGTTGCCCGCGCCGTTTCCACCCACCGCGCCTTCCGGCCGCCCGCGCAGCACGCCTTCCAGTTGCGTGGCGCATTCGCGCACGCGCATGTCGTAGTACTCGATGCGTTCGCGCGACAGGTGCTGGATGCCGTGCCAGTCGCCGGATTCGAACAGCGCCTTGGCGCGCTGCGCGCTATAGCGGAACAGCGCGTAGTGCCGGTCAAACCCCGCCAGGATCAGGCGCGCGACCTCCAGCGGCGAGGGTCCCGGCGCGGGAGCCTGCTCAATGTGCTGGATGTCGGACGTGCGGATCATGGCGCGGGCTGTGGATAAGGCGTCAGGCGGTTTCGTTGAAGAGTTCGCGGCCGATCAGCATGCGGCGGATTTCGCTGGTGCCGGCGCCAATTTCATACAGCTTGGCGTCGCGCCACAGGCGGCCGACCGGGTATTCGTTGATGTAGCCGTTGCCGCCCAGGATCTGCACGCCTTCGCCCGCCATCCACGTGGCCTTTTCGGCGGTGTACAGGATGAGCGCGGCGCAGTCCTTGCGCACCTGGCGCACGTGGTCGGACCCCAGTTTGTCCAGGTTCTTGCCGACCTGATAGCAGAAGGCGCGGCTGGCTTGCAGCGTGGTGTACAGGTCGGCGACCTTGCCCTGGATGAGCTGGAATTCGCCGATGGCCTGGCCGAACTGCTTGCGGTCGTGGATGTAGGGCACCACCACGTCCATCACGGCCTGCATGATGCCCAGCGGGCCGCCGGACAGCACGGCGCGCTCGTAGTCCAGGCCGCTCATCAGCACCTTCACGCCGCCGTTGACCTGGCCCAGCACGTTTTCCTCGGGGATCTCGCAGTCCTGGAACACCAGTTCGCCGGTGTGGCTGCCGCGCATGCCCAGCTTGTCCAGCTTCTGCGCCACGGAAAAGCCCTTGAAACCCTTTTCGACCAGAAAGGCGGTGATGCCGCGCTGGTGGGCCTCGGGGTCGGTCTTGGCGTAGACGACCAGGGTGTCGGCGTCCGGGCCGTTGGTGATCCACATCTTGGTGCCGTTCAGCACGTAGCGGTCGCCCTTCTTTTCCGCGCGCAGCTTCATGCTGACGACGTCGGAGCCGGCGCCCGGCTCGCTCATGGCCAGCGCGCCGACGTGTTCGCCGGAGATCAGCTTGGGCAGATACTTGGCCTTCTGGGCGGCGGTGCCGTTGCGGTTGATCTGGTTCACGCACAGGTTGGAGTGCGCGCCGTACGACAGGCCGATGGAGGCGCTGGCGCGGGAGATTTCTTCCATGACGACCATGTGGGCCAGATAGCCCATGTTGGCGCCGCCGTATTCCTCGTCGGCGGTCATGCCCAGCACGCCGAGGTCACCGAATTTGCGCCACAGGTCCATGGGGAACTGGTCGCTGCGATCGACTTGGGCGGCGCGCGGCGCGATCTCGGCCTGCGCGAAATTGCGGACGGCGTCGCGCAGCATGTCCAGGTCTTCGCCCAGGTCGAAGTTCAGGCCGGGAAGATTCATCAGTGTCTCCGTGATAGTAGGTGCTTACATTCATGAACCTGCGCGGGCGTGTCTTGGCCGCCGTCGCGGGGTGATCCATGATGCGCCGTTCATCCGGCGCTGCGCAATGATGCAGTGCAAATATTACGTTTACGTAAACGTAAATTGGATGAGGGTTATCCCTAGCGCGTGGCGCACTGCTGCGACAGGAACGATGGGCAATACTTGATATGACCCTTTAATCCTGAAATATCCGACGGAGTCAGCTGTGCTTGAACTATCCAACCTGGACGACATCGTGGCGCTGCGCCGTGACATCCACATGCACCCGGAGCTTTGCTATGAAGAGCACCGCACAGCCAAGGTGGTGGCCGACACGCTGCGCGGCTGGGGCATCGAAACGCACACGGGCATTGCCAAGACGGGCGTGGTGGGTGTGATCAAGCGGGGCACGTCGGACCGGGCCATCATGCTGCGCGCCGACATGGATGCGCTGCCGATGCAGGAAGAGAACCAGTTCGAGCACCGCTCGCGTCACGACGGCAAGATGCACGGCTGCGGCCATGACGGCCACACCGCGATGCTGCTGGCTGCGGCGCAGCATTTGCAGACAGCGGGCGGCTTCGACGGCACCGTCTACCTGTGCTTTCAGCCGGCCGAGGAAGGCGGCGCGGGCGGCCGGGCCATGATCCAGGATGGGCTGTTTACGCGGTTTCCGTGCGAGGCGGTCTTCGGCATGCACAACTGGCCAGGCCTGCCGGCTGGCGCGTTCGGCGTCTGTGCCGGCCCCATGATGGCGGCAGCGAATGGCTTCAAGATCACGGTCAAGGGCAAGGGCGGCCATGCTGCCGCGCCGCAGGACTGCAGTGATCCGGTGCCGGCGCTCTTTGCCATCGGCCAGTCGTTGCAGACGATCCTGACGCGCAGCAAGCGTCCGCTGGATGCGGCGGTGCTGTCGATCACGCAGGTGCAGGCGGGCGGCAGCGTCATCAACGTGATTCCCAATACCGCGTGGCTCGGCGGCTCGGTGCGCGCCTACAGCACCGACGTGGTTGATTTGATCGAGCGGCGCATGCAGGAGATCGCGCCCAGCATCGCCGCGGCGCATGGCTGCGAGGCCGAGGTGTATTTCGAGCGCCGCTACCCGGCGCTGGTCAACACCGTGGCCGAAACGGAATTCTGCATGGGCGTGATGCGCGAGGTCGTGGGCGAGGACCGCGCGCTGACCATCGAACCGGCGATGGCGTCGGAAGACTTTGCCTTCCTGCTGCAGGAAAAGCCGGGGTGCTATGTGTTCCTGGGCAACGGCGATGGCGAGCACCGCATGGCGGGCCACGGGCTGGGCCCCTGCATGCTGCACAACGCCAGCTATGACTTCAATGATTCCTTGATTCCCGCGGGGGCGTCGTACTGGGTTCGCCTGGCGCAACGCTACCTTGCCTGATGGGCTTTACCGCAATCCGTTTTACCCACGCAGTGCTACGCAACATCACCAGGACGATATGAAAAAGAAGACGTTGTTCATCAAGGCCGCGGGGGCGGCCCTGGCAATCATGGCAAGCGGCGCGATGGCGCAGACCTGGCCGGCCAAGCCGGTCACCGTGGTCGTGCCGTACACGGCCGGCGGCAGCGCCGATGCGATCGCGCGGCGTCTGGGCGACGCGCTGCGCAAGGAAGCGAACATCACGGTCATCGTCGAGAACAAGCCCGGCGCGGGCGCGTCCGTGGGCACGGACTACGTGGCGCGCGCGCAGCCGGACGGCACCACGCTGCTCTTGGCCTCGACCAGCCCGTTGACTATCTTTCCGCATCTGGCCAAGACCAACTACGACCCGATGAAGGATCTGACGCCGGTGGCCAGCGTGGCCGTCGCGCCGGTGGCCATCGTGGCGACCAAGGCGCTGCCCGTGAAGGATTTTGCGGGACTCGTGGAATACGCCAAGGCGCATCCCGAAGGCGTGCGCTATGGCACGCCCGGTCAGGGCACGGTTGCGCACATCGGCATGGCGGCGGTCACCGCGCAGACGGGGACCAAGATGCTGCATGTTCCCTACCGCGGCAACAGCCAGGCGCTGACCGACGGCCTGGGCGGCGTGGTGGAACTGCTGGTGGTCAACAGCGACGTGGTGTTGCCGCACGTGGCCAACGGCGCGCTCAAGCCGCTGGCGGTGATGGCGCCGCAACGCCTGGCCGCGTGGCCCGACGTGCCGACGATGGCCGAGCTGAAGCTGCCGCAGGCGCAGTACTACTCGAACTTCGGCATCTTCGCGCCGGCCAACCTGCCGCCCACGGTGTCGCAGCCGTTGCAGGCCGCGTTGACCAAGGCCGTGGCCAGCGCCGAGTTCCAGGAGCTTCTGGCCAAGTCGTTCCTGCAGCCGGGCACGGCGTCGGGTGAGGCCTTTGCCAAGCAGGTGCAGGCCGAGTTCACGAACAACGCCCGCCTCATCAAGGAAGGCAATATCAAGGCGGAGTGATCGGCGGTTTGTGGTGGCACTTCGGCGCGACGGCGGTCGATCCGCCGCGCGCAGATGCGCCGAGACGCAGCCTGCGTCAAAAGACCAGCACCAATGCAAAGCGCGCGGCCCTTTACGGGTACGCGCGCTTCTTCTTGCCCGTTCGGCAGCCCGGATCAGCTCCCGCGCGGCCCGAACATGATCACGAGCATCCCGGCGATGCACAGGCCCACGCCGATCCAGTCGCTGGCGCTGGGACGCACGCCGTCCACCGCCCACAGCCACAGCAGCGCCATGCCGATGTAGACGCCGCCGTACGCGGCATAGACGCGGCCGGACGCCGTCGGGTGCAGCGTCAGCAGCCAGGCAAATAGCGCCAGACTCAGCGCGGCGGGCGCCAGCAGCCAGATGGAGTGTCCTTTGCGCAGCCAAAGGTAAGGCAGGTAGCAGCCGATGATTTCGGCCAGGGCGGTCAGGACGAACAGGCCCAGCGTTTGAAGTGCTGCCATGCGGACTACGGCTTCTGCGCCAGCAGGGCGCGGCACTGGCGCTCCTGTTCGCTGATTTCCTGCAGCGTGTCGTCGATGTCGCGGCGTTGCTGCTCCAGCGTGGCGCGGTGCTGCTCCAGCACGGACAGGTACTGGCGCAGCTGGACTTCGGTGTCGCCGGGTCCGTCGTACATGTCGATCAGCGTCAGGATCTCGGACAGTTGCAGGCCCAGCCGCTTGCCGCGCAGGGCAAGTTTCAGGCGCGTGCGGTCGCGCGGTCCGAAGATGCGGTTGCGGCCCTCGCGCGCCGGGCTCACGATTCCCTGGTCTTCGTAGAAGCGGATCGTGCGGGGCGTGACGTCGAACTCGCGGGCGAGCTCGGAGATGGTCCAGGTTGACGAGGGCATGCGACGTGTGGCAGTTTACGTAAACGTAAATTATGATGACTTGACGTGATCGTCAAGCGTGGAGCGATAGGCAATGAACCCCAACGAGCAGAAGCTTCAGTATCCCTGGGCCGATTTCCAGCCCGAGGCCGGCCGCGCGCATGCGGTGGCGGAGGGCGTCAAATGGATCCGGATGCCGCTGCCGTTCGCGCTGGATCATATCAACCTCTGGCTGCTGCGCGACAACATCGACGGCCAGGACGGCTGGACCATCGTCGACTGCGGCATTTCGCGCGACGAGGTGAAGACGCTGTGGGAAGACGTGTTCAAGAACGAGCTGGACGGCCTGCCCGTGTTGCGCGTGCTGGTCACGCACATGCACCCGGACCACATCGGCCTTGCCCACTGGCTGTGCGAGCGCTGGAACGCGCGGCTGTGGATGACGATGACCGACTACATGGTGGCGTCGCTGTGGTCGTCGCGCCGCACTGACGCGGGGGCGGGCCCTGGCGGGCAGTCGGCGGTCGAGCATTTCGCGCGCCACGGCCTGACCGACCCGGACTCGCAGGAGCAGATCCGCCAGCGCGCAAGCTACTACCCCAACCTGGTGCCCGCCGTGCCGTCGCGGTACACCCGCATCATGGACGGCGACCAGGTTCGCATCGGCGGGCGCGACTGGCGTGTCATCGTGGGCTACGGGCACGCGCCGGAACACGCGTCGCTGTTTTCGCCTGATCTTGGCGTGCTGATCTCCGGCGACATGGTGCTGCCGCGCATTTCCACCAACGTCAGCGTGTTCGATTACGAACCCGACGCCAATCCGCTGCCTTTGTATCTGCGCTCGCTGCACGGCTATGACGGCCTGCCCCGCGACACGCTGGTGCTGCCGTCGCACGGCCGCCCGTTCAAGGGCCTGCATGAACGCATCACGCAGCAGCACGAGCATCATCGCGACCGGCTGGCCGAGGTGCTGGAAGCCTGTGCGGTGCAGCCGCAATCGACCTCTGACATCGTGCCGGTGCTGTTCAAGCGCAAGCTGGACCTGCACCAGCTGACCTTCGCAATGGGCGAGGCGCTGGCGCATCTGCATGCGCTGTACTTCGAAGGCAAGCTCACACGGGCGCAGGATGCGGACGGCATCGTGCGGTTCAAGGCGGCTTGATTGGCATGATGGCCGGCCGGGGGATGCGAGCATCGCTGCTCGTGTCCGGCTGCCGGTGTCCCGCTGATCGCGTGCCGCCGCTGGGGATCAGCACCAGCGCGTCGATTAGCGGTGTCTAGCGGGAAGCCGTCGCCAGCCTGACGGCGAGCCCGACGAACACCAGCGCGGCAATGCGATTCAACCAGCGCTTGGCCGTCACCGAACGCTGCAGCAATTCCCCGAACGCACCCGAGAAGAACGCGATCGCCCCGAACACCAGCAGCGTCGACACGATAAACACCGCACCCAGTTGCATCGTCTGCAAACCCACCGGCCCGAGCCGCGGCGACGTGAATTGCGGCAGGAAGGCGAAGAAGAACAGCAGCACCTTCGGATTGGTAAGGTTCATGACGATGCCGCGGCGGTACAAGGCGCCGGGCCGCATGGGTTCGGGAGGTTTTCCGTCTTCGGATTCGAGGGGGGCGCGCAGGATCTGCCAGGCCAGGTACGCCAGATAGGCCGCGCCCGCCAGCTTGAGCACCGTGAACGCGACGGGCGAAGCGGCGAACACGGCGGCCAGGCCGACCGCAACCGCCGCCGTGTGTCCCAGCAAGCCGGTGCACAGCCCCAGCACCACGAACATGCCAGCCTTGCGTCCCCAGATGGCGGACTGCATCAGCACAAAGAGATTGTCCGGCCCCGGCGTCAGCGCCAGCAGTACGGCAATGCCAAAGAATGCGATCAGGGTGTCGAGGGGCAGCATGGAGTCTCTTCGGTATCGGAGCAGCGGATGCGACGGGGCGGTGGAAGCGACAAGTCCATTCGGTCAGCGGCGTAGCGTTGAAGCCACCGCGCCATTGGCGCGAGGACAGCGTCGCCCGGACAGCGCCGGACAGCAAGTGGCATGATAAGGGCAAAGCCGACCACGACAGGAGACAGACTGATCATGACCGTTGCCGCTCAGCACGCTAAAAGCGCCCATAACGCCGACGACGCCCGGCCTGATGCCGCGCTCGAAGAATGGCTGCTCGCCCGCCACAGTTGCCGCGCCTTTCTGCCAGAGCCCGTGCCCCGCGCCACCATCGAACGCATCCTGACGCTCGCGCAGCGCACGGCGTCCTGGTGCAACTGCCAGCCTTGGCAGGTGACGATCACCGAGGGCGACGCCACCCGGCGCCTGCGCGACGCGCTCGAGCGCCGCGCGCAGGTCGAAGGCTTCAAGCCTGATTTCCCGTTCCCGCGCGAATACCGCGACGAATACCTGGCCCGCCGCCGCGAGTCCGGCTTTCAGCTGTACGGCGCCGTGGGCGTGCCGCGCGGCGACCGCGAGGCCTATCGGCGGCAGGAGATGCGCAACTTCGCCCTCTTCGACGCGCCGCATGTCGCGATCATCACGACCGACGAGGCGCTGGGCGAATACGGCGCGATGGACTGCGGCGGCTATGTCGCCAATTTCCTGCTGGCCGCGCAAGCCAACGGCGTGGCAACCGTGGCCCAGGCGTCTCTGGCGATGTATCCCGAGGTGCTGCGCGAAGTGCTGGGCATCGGACCCGGCCGGCGCGTGGTCTGCGGCATCTCGTTCGGGTTTGAGGACACGGCGCATCCGGCCAACAGCTACCGCACCCGCCGTGCGGATTTGTCCGAGACGGTTCAATGGATCGGCTGAAATTCCCGCCGCGTCCTGATATGGTTTGGTTTTCCCGGCTTTGACGCACCTCTACAAGATGCCTACCAAACACATCGATACGGTTCTCCAGCACGCGGGCACCGCCCCGTTCAATCCCGAGACCGGCACGGCGCCGGTGCCGTTGCCGCCCATGCGGGCCAGCACGGTGCGCTTTGCCAATCTCGCCGCACTGGAAAACGCGCAGCGCAGCAAGGCGGCCGGGGGGCGCGCATCCACGTACGGCCGTATGGGCATGGACACGCATGCCGCGCTGGAAGAGGTGTTCACGCAACTGGAAGGCGGCACGCACTGCTATCTGGCGTCCTCGGGTCTGTCGGCCATGACCATGGTCATGATGGCGCTGTGCTCGGCCGGCGACCATGCATTGATCTCGGACAGCGTGTACGGTCCGATGCGCGAGCTGGACGACGCGGTGCTCAAGCGCATGAACATCGAGATCACGTACTTTGCGGCGGGTGAGGACATCGATGCGCTGGTGCGGCCCAACACCACGCTGCTGTACGTGGAATCGCCGGGTTCCCTGCTCTTCGAGATGCTGGACATGGGCGCGATGGCCGCCATCGCGCAGCGTCACGGGCTGGTGCTGGCCACCGACAACACCTGGGGGTCGGGCTACATCTACCGGCCGCTGACGCTGGGCGCGCAGGTCTCGGTCATCGCGGGCACCAAGTATGTGGGCGGGCACTCCGACCTGATGCTGGGCGCTGTGGTCACCAACGACGAGGGCATCGCCCGCAAGCTGAACCGCACGCAGTACGCGATGGGCTACTCCATCAGCGCGGACGACGCCTGGCTGGCATTGCGCGGCGTGCGCACCATGCCCATCCGCATGGCTCAGCATGCGCGCCATGCCATGCAGGTGTGCGAATTCCTGAACGCCCGTCCCGAGACCGTGCGCCTCTTCCATCCGGCCTGGCCGAAGGATCCCGGCCACGATTTGTGGAAGCGCGATTGCACGGGGTCGAACGGCATGCTGTCGGCTGAACTGGCCCTGTCCCCGGCCGCGGCGCGCCGTTTTGTCGATGCGCTGACGCTATTTGGTATCGGCTTCTCGTGGGGGGGCTATGAAAGCCTGGTGCAGTTGGTTTCGTCCAAGGACCTTTCCCATCACCGCTATTGGGGTGAAGGCGAGAACCCGGTCGTGCGTCTGCACATCGGGCTGGAGTCGCCCGAGGACATCATTGCGGACCTGACGCAGGCCTTCGAGCAGGCGGCGGACGTCAAGGAATAGGCGGCGTCCGGTGGGGGGCGGCTGCCGGACGGCTGCCCCGAAGCGCGCTAGCGGGCACAGGCGCGCGGCCCAGCAGCCGAGTAACCTCCCCGTTGGCCCACGCGCCAAATCACCCCGCCGTCTCGCGGATCCACGCGCCGATGCGCGCCGCGATGTCGTCGCTGTTGTCGTCCATCATGGGCATGTGCGAATTGCCTGCAATGCCCATTTCCGCAAGCCGCCACGTCTGCACCCGCCCGCCGTGGCGCGCCAGCGCATCGGCGTAGGCGGTACCGGATTCGCCGAGCTTTTCCCACAGCGGCGTGGCATCCAGATAATCGCCATAGACGAACAGAAACGGCTTGTCCGCCACGCAGTCGGTGGCAACCTCGCTGGAAAACCCGGACGGCTCGATGCCGATCACCCCGCGCACCAGCTCCGGCCGCGCGTGCAGCGCCCGGTAGGCCACTTCACCACCGTGGCTGTGCGCCAGCACCAGGCACGGTCCGACGCGGTCCAGCACCGCGCAAAAGCCGTGCAATGCGGCATCGTTATTGCCCAGCCAGCGCGGCACGGCGTGGCGGATGAAGTCGTCGAAATGGCCAACTGGAAAGCGCTGTCCCGCAAACGCCTGCCGCGCCGCGAAATCCTCCGCGCGGCCAAACCGGAACAGCGACCAGCTTTCCTCGGCGTTGCGGATGATGGGCGGCTCGGGCCAGACCTGCGCAAACGGCGCCCACCCGGCGCGCCCGCGCTCCACGTTGTCCACCACATAGACCGCATGGCCCTGTCGCAGAAAATGCTGCATCCAGCCGGGCCGCCCATCTGGCGTCTGTTCCCACATCGCGCCGGTCATCCCGCCGCCGTGCAGCAGTACGATGGGCAGCGGATGCGCCAGGCGCGCGGGGATGAAGTACTGCACGTAGGCCTGCTCGAAGTGATAGAGGCCGTTGGGATCGTAGGCCAGCGACGCCGACTGCGTGAAGGCGATGTCGCGCTTTGGCTGCCCTTCGATGCGTACAGGCCGGCCCCCCGCGTAGAAGCTGCCGAAGTCGGCCAGCGCCAGCGCCTGCGTCATGGCTTGACCAGCGGGCATTGGCTGTCGGACAGCGGCCATGCCAGCGACTCGCCGGGGATGGTGCGCACGATGTTGTAGTAGTCCCAAGGCGCCTTGGACTGCTCGGGCGTCTTGACCTGCGCCAGCATCATGTCGCGCACCACCAGGCCATCGGCGCGGATATGCGCGTTCAGGCTGAAGGGATCGTCGATCGGCATGGACTTCATCTTGGCCATCACAGCGTCCGCGTCGACTGAGCCAGCCGCCTTCACCGCCTGGAGGTAATGGCGCACCGAACTGTAGACGCCGGCCTGCAGGAAGGTGGGCGGACGGCCCACGCGCGCCTCGAACTTCTTGGTGAAGGCGCGGGTGCCGTCGTTCATGTCCCAATAGGACGGCACGGTCAGGTAGGTCTTTTGCGCGGCAGCCAGCCCAAGGCTATGCACGTCGGTCAACAGCAGCAGCATCGCGGCCAGTTGCTGCGCGCCGCCGATGCCGAATTCCGCGGCCTGCTTGATGGCCGAGATGGTGTCGCCGCCCGCGTTGGCAATCGCGATGATCTGGGCCTTGGAGCCCTGCGCCTGCAGCAGGAAGGACGCGAAGTCCGGCGCATTGAGCGGATGAAAGACGGTGCCGGCGATTTCGCCGCCGTTGGCCTTGACGACCGTTTCCGTGTCCACAGCGAGCTGCTTGCCGAATGCGTAATCGGACGCCAGGATGAACCAGCGCTTGCCGCCCTCTTTCACGACGGCGGTGGCGGTGCCGCGCGACAGCGCATAGGTGGTGTAGGTCCACTGCACGCCGTAGGGCGAGCATTGCGCCTGCGTCAGCGCGGTGGTGCCGGGGCTGGAGAACAGCACCAGCTTCTTCTTTTCGCGCGCGATGCCTTGCACGGCCAGCGCGACGGACGAGTTGGGCACGTCCACCACCACGTCCACGCCATCGGTGTCGTACCACTTGCGGACCATGCTGCTGCCGATGTCGGGGCGATGCTGGTGGTCGCCGGACACAAGCGTGAGGGTCTTGCCGAGCAACGTGCCGCCCATCTCTTCGATGGCGAGCCGGGCGGCTTCCACCGACCCCTTGCCCGTGGCATCGGCGGTAACGCCCGCCATGTCCGTCAAGACGCCGATCTTGACGCCGTCGGTGGCGTTGGCGTGGGCCAGGCCCGTTGCGAGCGACAGGCACAGGCCCAGCGCCGCGCTGCTGCGCGAGAAGTGCTTCTTCATTTGTCTTCCACCCTTTTGATGCCGTGCGTGCGGCGATTTTTATGGCGAAAGTGTAGCCCGTCCCCCTGGAGACGCGGCTGAACGAAGCCTGAATGAAAACGCCCCGGCCGGAGAGGCTCGGGGCGTTTGCGATGCCGCGGTTGCGCGGGATCTTGCGCGGATTACTTGGCGCGCGCCATCGGGATCAGCGCGTTCACCTGCTTCAAGGCGCCTTCGTAGCTGTTGCCCGCCATGACCGGCGAGGTCATGAACTTGCCGCCCACGGCGAACGACGGGGTGCCTTCGATGCGGTAGGCGTCGGCGAGCTGGTTGGCGCGCTGCACCTGGGTCTGGACGCTGAACGAATCGAACACCGAGTCGAACTTGGCGCGGTCCACGCCCTGGGTCGCAATCCACTCGCCCATGGCCTTCTTGTCGAACAGGCGCTTGTGCTCGCCGTGGATGGCCGTGAAGACCTTGGCGTGCAGGTCGGGACGGTCCAGGGCCTGCAGCGTGTAGTACAGCTGTTGCAGCGGCTTCATGCCGGCGTTGAAGGCGATCGGCACTTGCTTGAGGACGACGTCGGACGGCGCGGTCTTGACCCAGTCTTCCACCATGGGTTCCATGGCGGCGCAGTGCGGGCACGAATAGGCAAAGAATTCCAGGACCTCGACCTTGCCCGGGGTGTCCGACGGCAGCGGCGGGTTGATGGGCACGTACTGCTGGGCGCCTTGCGCGTGGCTGGCCGGGCTGAAGAACGCGGTGGCGGTCAGCGCGGCGGCTGCCAGGATGCGGATGAGCTTGGGGGACAGCATGGGTGAGGTTCCTGAATAAAAGGCTACAGACAGGCCCGGGGCCGGATTAGTTCAATGCAAAACGATCCGCCGCGTGCACCTACTGGCGCACCACGGCGGTTTCGATCTTGTTCTCGCCCAGGCGGCCACGTGCCCGGTTCATGTCGTCCAGGCGGGCAAACGGGCCGACGCGGACGCGATTGATGGGCTTGCCGTTCAGTTCCGCCTTCTGCACCGCGACCGGCAGACCCAGCAGAATGATGCGCGCCTTGAGCGATTCGGCGTCGTTTTCGCCGCGGAAGGCGCCCGCTTGCAGGTAGTACGTGCCCGTGGCAGCGGGGGCGGCAGGCTTGGCCGAGGCCGTGGCCGTGGGGGCGGCCTTGGAGATGGGCGTGGGCGCGGACGCGGTGGCGGGGGGCGCTGCCGGGGCAGCGGCCGGCGCCCGGGAAGTCGGCAGCGTGGCGATCAGCGCGCCCAGGTCGTCCAGCTTGGCGGGCGTTTCGTCGCCCTTGCCCGGCGCGCCTGCGCCCGGCAGCGGGGCCGGCGCGGTGGCGGTGGGACCGGTGGGCGGGGCGCCCGCCGCCCCGTCGCGGCCGTAGAGGCCCGCGTTGGGGTCCGGCGCCGAGCGCGGATCGGGCAGCTTGCCCGTATCGCCCTGGCGGCTGGCCCGGTCCACGAAGGGAACGGGCGCCTTGGTGACATAGAACGCGACGACGGCGGCGACGATCAGCCCGATCAGCAGACCGGCCAGCGCCCCGTACAGGGTGCTGCCGCTTTCGCCGGAGGAACGGCGGGTGGATTTGCGCTTGGTGGCCATGAACCGATGTTACATCCGCTCGGGCGCGGAAACGCCCAAGAGCGCCAGGCCGTTTGCCAGCACCTGGCGGGTGGTGGCGGCCAGGCGCAGGCGGGCCAGCTTCACGGCGGTGTCTTCGACCAACACGCGCTCGGCGTTGTACCAGGCGTGGAAGTCGGACGCGCAGTCGCGCAGCCAGAACGCAATGTGGTGCGGCGACAGGTCCTGGGCGGCCAGCGCCACCACCTGCGGGAATTCGGCCAGGCGCTGCATCAGCGCGAATTCGGTCGGCGCGGTCAGCAGCGCGGCGTCGGCCTGGGCCACGTCGGCGGCCGGCATGCCGGCGTTGTTGATGACCGAGCAGATGCGCGCGTGGGCGTACTGGATGTAATAGACCGGGTTCTCGTCGCTCTTGGACAGGGCCAGGTCCACGTCGAACACGAATTCCGTGTCGGCGCGGCGCTGGATCAGGAAGTAGCGCACCGCGTCGCGGCCCACCCAGTCGATCAGGTCGCGCATGGTCACGTAGCTGCCGGCGCGCTTGGAGATCTTGACCTCTTCGCCGCCGCGCATGACCTTGACCATCTTGTGCAGGACGTACGACGGGTAATCCTTCGGGATGCCTTCTTCCAGCGCCTGCAGGCCGGCGCGCACGCGGGCCACGGTGCCGTGGTGGTCGCTGCCCTGGATGTTCACGGCGCGGTGAAAGCCGCGCTCCCATTTGGCCTTGTGATAGGCCACGTCCGGGACGAAATAGGTGTAGCCGCCCTCGCTTTTACGCATGACGCGGTCTTTGTCGTCGCCCGTGCCCAGTTCGGTGGTGCGCAGCCACAGCGCGCCGCCTTCCTCGTAGGTGTGGCCGCCGGCAATCAGCGCCTTGACCGTCGCTTCGACGCGGCCGGACGTGTAGAGCGAGCTTTCGAGGTAGTAGTTGTCGAACGCCAGGCCGAACGCCTGCAGGTCCAGGTCCTGTTCGCGGCGCAGGTAGGCCACGGCGAAGGCGCGGATGTCGTCCAGGTTGTCGATGTTGCCCGTGGCGGTGACGGGCTCGCCGTCGGACGCCTGGATGGTCTTGCCGTCCTGGAAGTCGCGGGCGATATCGGCGATGTAGTCGCCCTTGTAGCCGTCTTCGGGCCAATCGGGGGAATCGGTGGTCAGGCCGCGGGCGCGGGCCTGCACGCTGATCGCCAGGTTCTGGATCTGGTTGCCGGCGTCGTTGTAGTAGAACTCGCGGGTGACGTCCCAGCCCACGGCGTCGTACAGGCGGCACAGCGCGTCGCCCAGCGCGGCCTGGCGGGCATGGCCCACGTGCAGCGGTCCGGTGGGGTTGGCCGACACAAATTCGACCAGGATCTTTTCGCCCAGGCGCGGGGCGCGACCGTAGGCCTCGCCCTGCTGGGCCACCGCGGCGATCACGGCTTGGCGCGCGGCCGGGGTGATGCGCAGGTTGATGAAGCCGGGACCGGCCACTTCGGCGCTCTCGACCAGTGCGGCGGCGTCGGGATTGGCCATCACGGCGTCGACGATGCCCTGGGCCAGTTCGCGGGGATTGCGGCGCGCGGGCTTGGCAAGCTGCATGGCCACGTTGGTGGCGACGTCGCCGTGGGCGGCAACCTTGGGGCGCTCCAGCAGCACGTTGGGCTGGGCGTCGGGCAGGCTTTGCGCGACGGCGGCCTGGATCAGGGAGATTAGCTGTTTCTGTTGCTCGAGGAGCATGGGCGTCTGGCGTGGTTCTGGGTGAGTGACGATGGCGGCACGGCGCTTGCGGCCTGCCGGCGATCCGCGTCGCGCCGACGGGCGCGGGGCACGGTGCCGTCCGGCGGGTGGCCGGCAAGCCGGCGCGCGCATGCCGGAATCAGGGCCGGCGCGGCGCCTGCTGTCACGGGAAACCCCTGAATCATAGTTGATTTGGGGGCGCCAGTTGGCATCATGGGGACGTTGCGGTAGTGTACGTAGCTAAGGTAATCATTGTGGGAGACCAGAATATGCTGATCACTTTTCACTCCAAGGTCGTGGCCGAAGTCCTGATGCTGACCGACCACGCCGGGCCCCTGCTGCAGGCGGCCGGCAAGTCCGTCGGCGACAAGATCCCCGAACGCGGCGTCTTCACCGTCGAGCAACTGGGACCGGCCATCAGCGGCATCGAACGCGCGATCGACGAGTACCAGCACGCCCACGAAGGCCAGGACGAGGAAGACGACGACAAGCCCGCCGTCGCTCCGATGGCGCGCATGGTGGGCCTGAAGGAACGCGCTTTTCCGCTGCTGGACATGATGCGCCAGTCGCAAGCCGCGGGCGCCGAAGTCACCTGGGAAGTGTCTCGGGGCTGGTAAGGATATGTCGCCGGACGGACAATCTGTCCGGCGTTTTTTGCCTACCCTGTTGGCCTGACGCCTTCTGACGGAGTTTTTCCCATGCGCAGCGACATCACCATCGTTTTCGACCCCCGCCGTTCGCTGGACCTGTCCGCGAACGTCGAGCCCTCCCCGCAACGCCAGGCCGATGCACGCGACTGGTTCGACAGCGCCTGGGAAACCCTGGGCTGCGAGCCGCTGCGCCCCAGCGGCAAAGTCCTGTTGCTGGACAAGGTGCTAGGTGTGGCCGACGCGCTGGGCTACGGCACGCTGTCCACCGACGAAAAGGAAGCCCGCGAATTTGCCGAGCACCTGGCGCTGGCGCTGGAGCGTCCGCGTATCACGGTGGACCTGCCGGGCCTGACTGTGGGGTACTGAAACGCCGCCCCATCCAACGAGAAACCCCGCCTGAGCGGGGTTTTTTTTGCGGCGCATCCGGCTGACGGTCCTTAGCGGATCCCCGCCCGCATGAACGACTGCACGAACTGGCGCTGGAACAGCAGGAACGCGATCAGCAGCGGCGCGGCCGACATCAGGGTCGCGGCGGTGATCACGGACCAGTCGATGCCCTGGTCCGTGGACGAGAACACCTGCAGGCCGACCGTCAGTGGCCGGGACTCGACCGAGTTGGTGATGATCAGCGGCCACAGGAAGTTGTTCCAGTGATGGCTGACCGACACCAGCCCGTAGGCCACATAGATCGGCTTGGCGAGCGGCACGTACACCTTCCAGAGCACCTGCAGCGGGTTCGCGCCTTCCATGCGCGCCGCTTCCTCGAGTTCGCGCGGCACCGTCTTGAAGGTCTGGCGCAACAGGAAGATGCCGAAGGCCGACGCGAAGTACGGCAGGCCGATGGCAAACACCGTGTCGCGCACGCCCAGGAGACTCATCGACCGGTAGTTCTCCACCAGCAGCACGTCCGGCATGATCATCAGCTGCAGCAGCACCAGCATGAAGACGAAGTCGCGGCCGCGGAACTCGAAGCGCGCAAACGCGTAGCCGGCCAGCGTCGACAGCACGAGCTGCGCGGCCAGCACCATCGTGACCAGCACGAACGTGTTCAGGAAGTAGCGCGGAAACGGCGCCGCATTCCAGGCCCGCACGAAGTTGTCCAGCGTCAGCGGCGCAAAGAGGTCAAAGCGCGTCGCGTAGGCGGGCGGATGGAAGGCCGCCCACATGGCGTACGCCAGCGGCAGGATCCACAACAGGCCCAGCGCCCAGGCGCCCAGGGTATCGAGCTTGTCTTTCATTGGTAGTGCGTCCTGCGGTCCAGCCAGCGGAACTTGATCAGCGCGGTCAGCGCCAGCACCACCAGCAACACGACGGTCAGGGTCGCGGCGTAGGCCGTGTCCCAGAAGCTGAATCCCACCTGGTAGATGTAGTACAGAAGCAGCGTGCTGGCGTTGTCGGGGCCGCCGCGCGTCATCACCACCACATGGTCGACCAGCCGGAACGCGTTGATCAGTGCGTTGATCAGCACGAAAAGCGTCGTCGGCATCAAGAGCGGCCACAGCACACGCCGGAAGTACTGCCAGCGCGATGCGCCTTCCAGCATGGCCGCTTCACGCAGCGACGGCGACACCGTCTGCAACGCCGCCAGATAGAAGATCATGAAAAAGCCGGATTCCTTCCACACGGTCACCAGCATCAGGGCGGGCAGCGCAGTCTCGCGGTTGCCCAGCCAGTTGGGACCGGGCGATCCGAACCAGCCCATCACCTGCGCGATCAGCCCGTATTGCGGCGTGTAGAAGAACAGCCAGATGTTGGCCACCGCCACCATGGGCAGCACCGTCGGCGTGAAATACGCCATGCGCAGAAAGCCGCGGCCGGTAAGGTTGCGGTTCACCCACAGTGCCATGATCAGCGCAATGCCGATCGAGGTGGGAATGGTGCCCAGCGCGAACCACAGGTTGTTCCACAGCGACTGCCAGAACACCGGATCGTCGCGCATGACGGCGTAGTTCTCCAGCCCGACGAAGCGGGCCGGGCGCGCACCCTTGGGCGTGGAGAAAAAGCTGTGCCATAGCGTCGCCACCGCCGGGTAATGCGTGAAGGCGGCGAGCAGCACGATGGCTGGCAGCAGAAGCAGCCAGCCATAAAGCGCATTCAAAGAGCGGCTCATCGTGCTTGGGGTCGGTTACTTGTAGGAACGCAGTATGCGATCGGACTCGCGCTGCGCGTCGGTCAGGGCCTGCTGAGGCGTCTTCGAACCCGTCAGCGCCGCCTGCAGGGCGTCGTTCAAGGTCTTGGTCACGCGCTGGTTCTCATGCGTGGAGAATTCGGCCACGCTGACTTCCAGCTGGTCGCGCGCGACCGTGGCGGCCGGCACTTCCTGCGCGTACTTCTTCATCTTCTCGGTTTCCCAGGCGGCCGGCGTCACGGCCACGTAGCCTGTGGCGATGCTCCAGTCGGCAGCGCGCTCGGGCGTGGTGGCCCACTGCGCGAACTTCAGCGCCGCTGCCTGCTGCTCCGGCGTGCCGCTCTTGAAGATGTAGAAGTTGCCGCCGCCCGTGGGGCTGCCGCCGCGCTTTTGCTGCGGCATCATCGCCACGCCAAACGGGAAGTCGGCGTTCTTGCGGATGTTGGTCAGGTTGCCGGTGGTGGTCCACACCATGGCCGCCTTCTTTTCCAGGAAGTCCTTGGGCGTGGTGCCCCAGTCGATCGTGCCGGTCGGCATGATCTTGTGCTTGGCCGACAGGTCGCGCCAGAACTGGGCCGCTTCGACCACGGCCGGCTTGTCCAGGTAGACCTCGTTGCCGGCTTCGTTCATCAGGATCGCGCCGTTGGGCGTGGTCAGCGCCTGGAACAGCCAGTACGCGAACGCGCCGCCCGACGGAATCTCGATGCCCCACTGCGTGGTGTTGCCCGAGGCGTCCTGCTTGGTCAGCTTCTTGCCGTATTCGACCAGCTCGGCCCAGGTCTTGGGCGGCTTTTCGGGATCCAGGCCGGCGGCCTTGAAGAGATCCTTGTTGTAGTACATGACGATCGTCGAACGCTGGAACGGCACGCCCCAGGTGTGGCCGCCGGTGCGGCTGTTCTGCATGAAGGCGTCATAGAAGCCGCCCAGCCACTTCTTGTCGGCGTCGGTCTTGGCCAGGCCGTCGATCGGGACGATGGCGTCCTCGTCGATCAGCGTGAACATGTCGGTGGACAGCAGCACCGCCAGTTGCGGCGGGGTGCCGCCCTTGAGCGCGGTCAGCGCCTTGGCGATGGAGTCCTGGTACGAACCGGCATAGATCGGCTTGATCTTGATGTTGGGGTTTTCCTTCTGGAAGTCCGTCACCATGTCATCAACGATTTTGGTGATCGGGCCGCCGACGGCAACCGGGTAGTAGAACTCGACCTCGACGGGCTTGTTCTGCGCCTGCACAGGCAGAGACAGGCAGGCGGCGGCCAGGCTGGCGGCCAGGGTCTTGAGTACGATGCGTCGCATGGTGTGTTTCCTTTCCTGTGTGGGCTATTCGTTCTAGTGCCCGTCGGTGTTGATGACCGCCGAATCGGCGGCAAAGAAATGCTGTTGCCCGTCCGGCCAGGACAGGCGCAGCGGCTCGCCGGCGCTGGCGCGCAGGTGGCCGCCGACCCGCACGGCCACGCCGCTCGTGTCGCCGATGCGGCACACCACGATGGAGTCCGCACCGAAGTACTCGACGCTTTCCACGGTGGCGGCGATGCCGTCGCCGTCGATGCGGATATGTTCCGGACGCACGCCAAGCTTCACGGCGCCGGCCGGGGCGTTTGCGATGACCGGGCCTTGCGTGCCGGCGATCACCGTGCCGCCTGCTTGCTGCGCCAGGTTGATCAGGTTCATGGGCGGCGTGCCGATGAAGCGCGCCGCGAACTCGCTGGCGGGCCGCGCATACAGGCCGTCGGGCGTGTCGTGCTGTTCGATCTGGCCGCCGCGCAGCAGCACCACCTGGTCGGCCATGCTCATGGCTTCGGTCTGGTCGTGCGTCACGTAGACCATGGTGATGCCCAGGCTCTGCTGCAGCGCGCGGATCTCGCGGCGCATTTCGTGGCGCAGCTGCGCATCCAGGTTGGAAAGGGGTTCGTCCATCAGGCAGACCGGCGCCTCGGAGATCACGGCGCGGCCCAGCGCCACGCGCTGCTGCTGCCCGCCCGACAATTGCGACGGCTTGCGGTCCAGGAGGTGGGTCAGGCCCAGCAGACTGGCCACGCGCTGCAGGCGCCGGTCGAAGTCCTTGGCGGGCTCCTTGCGCACCTTCAGGCCGAACAGGATGTTCTCGCGCACTGTCAGGTGCGGAAACAACGCGTACGACTGGAAAACCATGGAAATGCGCCGCTTGGCCGGCGGCAATTGCGTGACGTCGCGGTCGCCGATGCGGATGCTGCCCGATGTGGGCGTATCCAGGCCGGCGATCATGCGCAGCGTCGTTGACTTGCCGCAACCGGACGGACCGAGCAGGACGGTGAAGCTGCCGGCCGGAACCGTGAAGCTCACGCCTTGAATCGCCGCCGCGCCGGCATACTGTTTGGTGAGGTTATCCAGAACGATGGATGACATGCTGTCTCGTAGATCTAATTGTTAGATCCGCATTGTTGCCTGTTATGAAAACCTTTTCATTGTGCAGCGCAAACATGACGGATATGTGGCAATGCGTGTTTCCTGGTCCCGGACGTCAGCCGAAGGGATACGGCCCGGGGTAATCCCCCAGAACGGCGTGGTGCGTGACCAGATTGCCGCCCTGCCACCAATGCAGCTGGTAGCCGGGCGGTTCCATGATGTATTGCAGCGTGGGGCGCGGACCCAGCTCCAGCGCAAGCTGATGCGCCGTGCCCGGACAGGTCGAGGCGATGGTGCCGCCAAAGCGCTGGAAGATCGTGCGGTGCAGGTGGCCGCAAAGCACGCGCTCCACGTTGGGGTAGCGGGCAACGATGCGCTCCAGCTCGGGCGCGCCAGCCAGAAGGCCGATGTCGTCCATGTGCTCGATGCCGGTCAAGAACGGAGGGTGGTGCATCAGCACCAGCGTGGGCCGGCCGGGCTGTTCGGCCAGGCGTTCGGCCAGCCAGTCCAGGCGCGTCTGGCACAGTTCACCGTGGCTCTTCATCGGCACGACGGTGTCCAGCGCCAACAGGCGCAGCGGATAGGTCTCGACGGCGTACTGGACGAACGGTCCGCCGTCCTGCAGGTAGGCGTGGTCGGGAAACGCGGCGCGCAACTGCGCGCGATCGTCGTGATTGCCGGGCATCAGGAAATACGGAATCTCCAGCGCCTGCAGGTGTTCGCGCAGCGTCTGGTATTCGATGGGCTTGCCCAGGTCCGTCAGGTCGCCGGTGATCAGCACGCAGTCGGGCCGCGGCGTCAGGGCATTGAGGGCGCGAACCGCCGGCGCCAGGAACGCCTCGGGATCGATGACGCCGTAGGCCTTGTCTCCCGGGGTGCGCATGTGAAGGTCGGTGATCTGAGCGATGAGCATGGCGCGTGGAAATCTGGAAATGGTTGGATTGTTGAGCAGGCTGCGCCTAGCGGCGCACGGACGCCGCGGTGCCGCCCACGACGATGCAGTGCGGCAGACGGTTCGATTGCGGCGGCTGGCCATGAATCTGCGCCAGCAGGTTGGAGCAGGCCGTCTGCCCGATGCCGTCGCTGGGCTGCGCGACGGTGGTCAGCGGCGGCGTCAGCAGGGCGCCAAAGCGCATGCCGTCAAAGCCGCACACCGAGATGTCGGCCGGCACGGACAGCCCCAGCCCCACCAGATCGGCGATGACGGCGGTGGCCAGCAGGTCGTTGGAACAGAAAAGCGCCGTGGGCGCCTGCTTGCCGCGCAACGCGGCCTTCAGCGCGTCCACGTCGCTGCCCGTGTGCGAACTCATGGAGATATGCTGGATCGCGTCCAGGCCCAGCTTCTTAGCGCTGGCGCGAGCGCCCATCAGGCGGCGGCGGGCGCGGTCCGATGCCGTCAGCGGGCCGGTCACCAGCGCGATGCGCTTGTGCCCCATCGCCGCCAGATGCGCGACCATGTCGCTTGCCGCGGCGCGATTGTCGACGGAGGCAAAGGGGTGGTCGTTCGATTCGTTGTAGACCAGCACATAGGGAATGCCGCTGCGGTCCAGATCGTCCAGGGTGGCGCTTTTGCCCACGTCGGCCACGGTCAGGATGAGGCCATCGACCTGATGGTCGATCAGTCCCTGCACCGCGGCCGATTCCACGGCGGGGTCATAGCCGGTGGCGGTCAGCATGACGCTGTAGCCCGATTCGCGAGCGCGCCGCTCCGCGCCTTCAAAGCACTCCGCGAACACGGGATTGGACAGCGTGGGCAGGATCAGCCCGATGGTGCGGGTGCTGCCCGAACGCAGGCTGCGGCCGACGCGGTTGGGACGGAAGCCCGCGCGCTTGGCGATGTTGCGGATGTGCGCCAGCGTGTCGGGATGCACGATCTCGGGCTGGTTGAACGCGCGCGACACCGTCGCCGGCGAGACGCCTGCCTTGCGAGCCACTTCGATGATGGAAAAGCGGGGCGACGGGCGCGTGGCCATGAATGAATCGCTGCAAGTTTGCTGAAAACGATTTCATCTTACTTGAGGAATATGACCTTTGTATTGCACGGGTTTGCGCTATGCTGGTGCGAACGCAACAACACAAAGCCACGGCGCGGCGCGTGTTTTCGCGGAAAACCCGGCGTTTTCGGTGTTTTTCCCAATTGACGCGAAGCGCACAATGGCAGGGTCGGTGTGTGCGGGCATGGCGCTTGCTTGAGTGGGCGGTGGGCATGTCCGGCATACCCTCGGTCAAGGGGACCGGGTGCGAAGGATCATCCGCGCTTGTCGCGGCACCGGCAAAGAGGAAAGAATCATGTCTATTGCCTTGAACAGACTGGGCGCGGTCCAAGCCGCGCACAAGCTGCAACGGCGCGAATTGACCGCAGTGCAATTGGTGCGCGCCTGCTTTGCGCGAATCGAACAGCGCGAAAGCACCGTCCATGCCTGGACGGCCTTGCAAAAACAGGCTGCGCTCGAGCAGGCCGAAGCGCTGGACAAAGGCGCGTTGCGCGGCCCGCTGCACGGCCTGCCCATCGGCGTGAAAGACCTGTTCGACACCGCCGATCTGCCCACCCGCTACGGCTCCCCCATTTACGACCGGCACTGTCCCGGCCTGGACGCCGCCTCGGTGGCGCTGTGCCGCGGCGCCGGCGCCCTCGTCATCGGCAAGACCGTCACCACCGAATTCGCGACCTACCAGGCCGGTCCCACGCGCAATCCGCGCAACGAGGCCTACACGCCCGGCGGCTCGTCCAGCGGCTCGGCGGCTGCCGTGGCGGACGACATGGTGCCCTTCGCGCTGGGGTCGCAGACGGCCGGTTCCATCATCCGGCCGGCCTCCTACTGTGGCGTCGTCGGCTTCAAGCCCACCTTTGGCCGGATCCCCCGCGCGGGCGTGAAGAGCCTGGCCGAATCGCTGGACACCCTGGGCGGCTTTGCGCGGTCCGTGGAAGACGTGGCGCTGTTCTCGTCGGTCCTGATGCGCGATCCCCGCGTGCTGGACCTGTCCTATCACGACGCGCCGCGCGTGGGCATGTACCGCAGCTTGCAGTGGCGCCACGCGCAGCCCGAAACCAAGGAGGCGTTCGCGCAGGCCGCGGCGATCCTGTCCCGCGCGGGCGCCAAGGTCGAGGAAGTGCCGCTGCCGCCGGAGCATTGCGTGCTGGTGCAACTGCATTCGGACATCATGGCGTTCGAGGCCTCGCAGGCGCTTGCCTATGAACGGCTGGAGCATGCCGCGCAGCTGAGTTCCAAACTGCAGGCGATCCTGGAGTCCGGCGCGCAGATCAGCGCCGAACAGCACATCAAGAACCTGGCGCGCGCAGCCGAATCGCGTGCGCGGGTCGATACGTGGTTCCAACAGTACGACGTGCTGCTTGCGCCCAGCGCCAGCGGCGAGGCGCCCTTCGCCGACCTCGGCACGGGTGATCCGCAGTTCTCGCGCGCGTGGACGCTGTTTGGCCTGCCTTGCCTGAACCTGCCGTTTGCCACCGGCCCGCAGGGTCTGCCGGTGGGATTGCAACTGGTCGGCGCGCGTCATGAAGACCATCGCCTGCTTGCCATCGGCGCGTGGATCCACGCGCGCCTGCTGGCCGCCACGGCGCCGGACATCGGCGCGTCGGACATGTGGCCGCGCGGCTGAATGCTGCGGAGGGGTGTCTGACACCCTGGCGAAATCGTCGTCATGCCAAGCCGGCCTACCAAGGGTGTCAGACACCTTGCCACGCCGTGCTTCACCTTGCCCTTCAGAGACGAATCACACGCAATGAAAAAGCCCGCCGGATAAGGCGGGCTTCATTTTGTGCCCCGTTGTCGGGGGCTTCAGGCCTGGTCGTGGATCACACGGCTTCGGCGGTTTCCTGTTCGGCGGTGACGGCGCCCGAATTGATGTGGCGATTCACGGCGCTCAGCACGGCCTGGAACGACGCCGTCACGATGTCGCGGTCGATGCCCACGCCAAAGCCCGTGGCGGATTCGCCGACGCGCAGTTCGACGTAGGACGCGGCGCGCGTGCCGGTGCCGGTGCCGATGGCGTGCTCGTGGTAGTCCATGATGCGAACCGGCACGTCCAGCGCGGCCACGAAGGCGGAAATCGCGCCGTCGCCCTTGCCGCGCACCACACGGCGCTCGCCGTTGAATTCAAGTTCGGCTTCGATGCTGAAGTGCTGGCCTTCGCCGGCCGACGGATCGCCGTCGATGCGATGGCGGATCAGCTTCCACGGCGCCTTTTGTTCAAGGTATTCGCGGTTGAAGATCGTGTGCACGTCGTCGGCGGTGACTTCGCGGCCGGTCTCGTCCGTGACGCGCTGGATGGCGCGGCTGAATTCGATCTGCAGGCGGCGCGGCAACACCAGGCCGTGTTCCTGCTCAAGCAGGTACGACACGCCGCCCTTGCCCGACTGGCTGTTCACGCGGATCACGGCGTCGTAGCTGCGGCCGAGGTCGGCGGGGTCGATCGGCAAGTAAGGCACTTCCCAGACTGCGTCCGGCTTCTGCAATGCAAAGCCCTTCTTGATGGCGTCCTGGTGCGAGCCCGAGAATGCGGTAAAGACGAGGTCGCCCGCGTACGGATGGCGCGGATGGACGGGCAACTGGTTGCAGTATTCGGCGCAGCGGCGCACTTCGTCGATGTCCGAGAAGTCCAGGCCGGGATGCACGCCTTGCGTGTAGAGGTTCAGGGCCAGCGTGACGAGGTCGACGTTGCCGGTGCGCTCGCCGCTGCCAAAGAGACAACCCTCGATGCGGTCGGCGCCAGCCATCACCGCGAATTCGGCGGCGGCAACAGCGGTGCCACGGTCATTGTGCGGGTGGACGCTGAGCACGATGCTGTCGCGACGGGCCAGGTTCTTGTGCATCCACTCGATCTGGTCGGCGTACAGGTTGGGCGTGGTGGCTTCGATCGTGGCGGGCAGGTTCAGCACCATCTTGGCGTCGGGCGTGGGCTGCCAGACGTCGGCCACGGCGTTGGACACTTCCAGCGCGAATTCGGGTTCGGTCGTGCTGAAGACCTCGGGCGAGTATTCGTAGCCCCACTTCGTTTCGGGGCGTTGCGATGTGTACTGCTTGATGAGGCGCGTGCCGGTCGTGGCGATGTTCTTGATCTCGTCCTTGGACATGTTGAACACCACCTTGCGGAAGGCGGGCGCGCAGGCGTTGTACATGTGGACGATGGCCTGCTTGGCGCCGGCGGCGGCTTCCACGGTGCGGCTGATCAGGTCTTCGCGCGACTGGGTCAGCACGATGATGGTCACGTCGTCGGGAATGCGTTTTTCGTCGATGAGCTTGCGCACGAAATCGAAGTCGGTCTGCGACGCGGACGGAAAGCCCACTTCGATTTCCTTGAAGCCGATCTTCACGAGCTGCTCGAAGAAGCGGACCTTGCGTTCCACGCTCATCGGCTCGATCAACGCCTGGTTGCCGTCGCGCAGGTCCGTGCTCATCCAGATCGGCGCCTTGGTGATGCGGCGGCTGGGCCAGGTGCGTTCGGAAAAATCGCGGGCAAAGGGCGCGAAGGGGACGTATTTGGTGGCGGGGTTGGCAAGCATCATCACTACACCTCGATCGGTTTCTTGTGAATCCCGGCGCGCTTGGCGCTCGTCGGCATCGCGACCGGATGACGGTCTTGTGCCAGGGTTTGCCGTGATGGACGGCAGGATTCAGAGATAAAATGGGAAAATCGCGTGTGGCAAGCGTGGCTGCCGAGCTACCACGGGGACACTAGGCCCGGCAACCGATCGGTAGCAATAGCGATAGCGCGATGAAGGAGGTACGAGCGCGCAGGCCGGCGACCGGAGCGGCGGAGCGTCCGGTGGCAATCGCGAAGGGGGTGCGGTGAGCGGCCATAGGGTGCTAGTCAAACACACTTTTTCGGGAAGCGCAAACGGAAAAAGCGAGGGACGGATCGCGTTGCTGGCGTTTGCGCGGGATCGATGGCAGCGCGATAAGGGCGCTTGAGCCGGGAGCTTGCGGCTATTTTATCGGTCGATCGCGAACGTTGGCGGGGATTGGCGGCGCAAACAGCAAGGCCGCCTTGCGGCGGCCTTGAGTCGGATCTGGATAAGTGAAATTAACGGGCTGGGCCGATGCGGGGTTCGACGAAACGATCGCCACGCGGTTCGCGCGGACCGTCAACCCGGGGATCAATGCGTCGGTCGTCACTGCGGCGGCCGTCATCCCGAGGATCCCGGGTCGGCCGGTTGGCGCCGCCTTCAAGAATCCGGGCCTGCTCGGCCACCATGTCGATCTTGCCGACGCGGTTGTGGCGCAGCTCGTACAGCGAGCGGCGCAGGTCGCCGACGGTGAAGGGTTCCTGGCGGTCGCCCCACGTCCAGCGCAGCACGCCCAGCGATTCCTCGGACAGGTTCGGCGCCAGTTCGGCCAGCGTATCCGTGCCGACGGGGGTTGCGGCGCCGGAAGCCAGGCTGGCGTAGAACCACGCGCGCACCGAGAAGAAGACGATCAGCGTCCAGATGCCGGCAACCACCCACCATAGATAGGGGTTGATTCGCTGCGCCATGTCCATGGTCGGCTGGCCCAGCGTGTGCAGAAAGTCATAGTTCATGCGCTTGCCGAAATCCAGTATCCACGTGGCAACGAGATACCAGACAACCAGGGCGACGGCGATGACGATCGCGCGCAGAACGAGTCGGGGAAGCGCCAGTTTGAGCAGGGTCTGACCGATCAATCGGCAGTCCTGGCGAACGCTTGCGGGCGAAGTCAGATTCATCATGCAAAATATTGTACCTATGACCCGTCCAATTTTAGAACTGCGGCCTGGCCAGCACCTGACGCTGACCCCACAACTGCAACAATCGATCCGATTGTTGCAGTTGTCCACGCTCGACCTTGAAGCGGAAATCTCGCAAGTGCTGGCCGAGAATCCCCTGCTGGATCGCGAGGACGAGCCGGCGACGGCGGAGGATCGCGCCGAATCCGAGCGCGAATCTTCGGTTCAGGACGACGAACCGGCGGCCGAGCGCGAGACCGCCATCGACGAGATGCCTGGCTCGGGCGGGGTGTATCCCGACGACGACGCCAGCCTGCCCGAGGCGGCGCGGCCGGACACGCTGCGCGAACATCTGCTGGGTCAGCTTGCCCTGACGCGCGCCGCGCCGCGCGATGCCGCGCTGGCGTCCCTGTTGATCGACGAACTGGACGAAAACGGCTACCTGGGTTCGCCGCTGGACGAAATCCTGGGTTGGCTCCCTGCCGAAATGGAGCCCGACATGGACGAGCTGCGCGCCGCCCTGTCGCTTCTGCAATCGTTCGACCCGGTGGGCATCGGCGCGCGCGACATGGCTGAATGCCTGCAACTGCAACTGCGCAATCCCGATCTCACCTTGCTGCCGGAGGCGGCTGACCCCGTCGTGCTGGCCTGTGCGCGCCGGATCTGCGCCGAGCACCTGCCGCTGTTGGCAACCGGCAACGCCGCGCGCCTGTGTGCGGCCGTCGGCTGCGACGAGACCACGTTCCGCGCGGCGCATTCGCTGATCTTGCGCCTGGAACCCCGGCCGGGTCGGGCCTGGACCGTGCCGGCGGCCGAGTACGCAGTGCCGGACGTCATCGTCCGCAAGACGCGGCGCGGCTGGCAGGCCACGCTGAATAGCGCCGCGGTGCCGCGGCTGCAGATCAATGGGCTGTACGCCCAGATGCTGGGCAACCAGAAGGAATCCGCCCACGCCGGCCTGCAGGCCCAGCTGCAGCAGGCCAAATGGATGATCCGCAACGTGGAGCAGCGCTTTGACACGATCCTGCGCGTGTCGCAGGCCATCGTCGAGCGTCAGACGGCTTTCTTCAGCCAGGGGCCGGCGGCGATGCGTCCGCTCATCCTGAAGGACATCGCCGGCGAGCTGGGTTTGCATGAATCGACCATTTCCCGGGCCACAACACAGAAGTACATGCTCACTCCATTCGGCACGCTGGAGCTCAAGCGCTTCTTTGGAACGGGCGTGTCGACAGAAGGCGGCGACGCCACGTCGGCCACTGCCGTGCAGACCTACATCCGCCAAATGGTGGCCGACGAGAATCGCGCCAAGCCGTTGTCGGATAGCCAGATCATGCAAAAACTGGCCGATCAGGGGATAGTGATTGCGCGCCGGACGGTGGCAAAGTACCGCGAAGCGCTGCGGATTGCCCCCGCCGCGCTGCGCAAGGCGCAGGCCTCCGCGCGCTGAAATAAGGGACGCGCTTCGGCAAATTCGTCCCTGTTTTCAACGGCTTGCGTGACAGGCCGGTTGCAAATTTATTTGCGCAAAGGGCTTGTCAGGGCATCAATATTTTTCGATAATCATTCGCATGTACATTTGCGTATGTAATGCCATCACCGAACGCCAAGTCCGCGCCAGCGTGGACGCCGGCGCGACGACGCTTTCCGACCTGCAGTTCGAGCTGGGCGTGGCCACGTGCTGCGGCTGCTGCGCGGCAACCGCCGCCGAATACCTGCCGGGCGGCCGCTGCTCCAGCGTGTGCGACGTGCGCTCCATCGCGGTTCCGGTCAATGCTCCCGCCCTTGTCGAATCGGACACGCCGGCTGCCAACAGCAGCTTCCCGATTCCGCTGGTTGCCATCGCCTGAGCATTGGTGTCTTTACCGGCTCGCTGCCTTCATGCGGCGAGCCGCGTCATTTCCTTCTCGCAAAAATCCCTGATATCCATCGCCAGCTGACGCGCGGGTTCACGTGCGGGGCTGGCCACGCATAACGCCAATTCCGAAGGCGGCACCGCGGGCAGGCCCACGTCCAGGATCCGGTGGCCGGCGCCGATGCAGCGGCGTTCCAGCAGCGCGATGCCCAGGCCGCCGGCCAGAGCGGCCTGCACCCCCGACAGGTTGGGGCTTTCATAGGCGATGCGCCAACGTCGCCCGGCCGATTCCAGCGCGTGGATCGCGCGGTTGCGGTAGATGCAGCCCTGCGGAAAGGCGACCAGGGGCACTGGCGCCTCCGCGCCCAGGGCAAGCTGCACCGAATCGCTACCGATCCAGTGCAGCCGTTCCGGCCATGCCGCCAACGCCGCGCCCGCACCCGGCTCCCGCTTGAGCAACGCCACGTCCAGATCCCCGCGCTCCAGGCTGCGGGTCAGGACGGCGGTCAGATCGCAACGCACCGACAACTGCACGCCCGGCCGTGTCCGCGCGAATTGGGCGACGACCGCCGTCAGCGCGTCAACCGCGAAATCGTCCGGAATGCCCAGGCGGATCACGTCCACGCGCTTGCGGCCGCTGACGGCTTCGCGGACCTCGGTGGATAACGCCAGCATCCGGCGCGCGTAACCCAACAGGCGTTCGCCTTCCTCGGTGAGCTGAACCTGGCGGCCCTCGCGCAGAAACAGCGGGCATTCCAGCGTGTCTTCAAGCTTGCGGATCTGCTGGCTGACGGTGGACTGGCTGCGGTGCACGCGTTCGCCGGCGGCTGTGAATCCGCCGGCATCCACCACCGACACAAAGCTGTGCAAAAGATCGAGATCAAGCATGGGGCACCCCCGAGCCATTTGATTTTCAAATACTTTCGATCCGAATAAAGAGTTTGTCAATGAATGGGGCCGCGAGGAGAATGCCTGCATCCCGCCGCCACCGCGGCCGCAGTCCCACATTGCCGGACCCGCCATGAAGGCTCTCTCCACCCCTGCTTGCGCCTTGCCCGCGAACGACCGCCCTGGCATCAGCCTGGCGCCGATCGCCGCGTTCTGCTTTCTGTGGAGTTCGGCCTTTGCCGCCGCGAAGATCGCGGTGCGCGATTGTCCGCCGCTCACGCTGCTGACGATCCGTTTCCTGATTGCGGGCGCGCTGATGCTGGGACTGGCAGCGGCCAGCGGCCGCTGGAAGCTGCCTTCCGGCCGCGACCTGGCGGCGCTGGTCCTGCTGGGGGTGCTCAACAACGCGCTGTATCTGGGCCTGAGCTGGTCGGGGATGACCACGGTGTCGTCCGCGTTCACGGCCGTGCTCATCAGCACGAATCCGCTGCTCATCGGCGTGCTGGCCGGGCCGATGCTGGGCGAGCGTCTGAGCTGGCGCAAAATGCTCGGGCTGTGTCTGGGCCTGGCGGGCGTCGCCCTGGTGTTGCGGTCGCGTTTGACCGGCATGCAGGAAGACCTGCACGGGACGCTGCTCGTCACGGGTGGCCTGGTGGCGCTGGTGGCCGGCACGCTGCTCTACAAGCGGCTCAAGCCCACTTCCGGTCTGTGGACGTCGACCGGCATTCAGTCGCTGGCCGGCGCCGCGGCGCTGCTGCCATTTGCGCTGGCCACCGAGAGCCTGGGCGATGCGCGCCTGACCACGAGCCTGATCTGGAGCATGGCCTACATGATCGTGGCGGTGTCGATGGGCGGCTACTACCTGTGGTTCATGATCCTGGGCCGCGCCAGCGCCACGTCGGCGAGCGCGCTGCATTTCCTGATGCCGCCATTGGGCCTGCTCTTTGGATGGGTAGTGCTGCGCGAGCCCGTTTCTTGGCTGGACCTGCTGGGCATCGTTCCCATCGCGTTCGGCATCTGGCTCGCGACGCGGCGCACCGCGTAAGTTGAGAGCGGTCAATACGGCCCGCTGCGGTTGCTGATATGCAACGGGCGCGCGTTGCGCTGGCAGGGAGGGATCGCACACCATCAATGCGCATCCCGCGCACAAAGTCCCGGCATGCGCGCGCCCCATTCGGCGTGACGCGCATCGCAAAGCCGCGCCAATCCGTCCCCGAGCGTGCAAGGCCTCACGCACGCATACTCATTCTCATTAGCCTGTCGCTTTCTTGTTGCGCTCCTAAAGCCGTTTACCAAATGCAGCGCAAGGCTAGGCGCGGCCCTCCGCCGAATGGTAGTCTGCACGGGTTGCGTACGCGCGGCATCGTGCGCTCCTTTGTCGCGATGCGCTCGCGTCGCGCCTGACTGCAAGGAGTCCATCATGAAAGGCGACAAAACCGTCATCCAGTTTCTCAACAAGCAACTGACCAATGAGCTGACGGCCATCAACCAATACTTCCTGCATGCCCGCATGCTGAACCATTGGGGCTTCGACAAGCTGGGCAAGCACGAGTACGAAGAATCGATCGGCGAAATGAAGCATGCCGATCGTCTGATCGCCCGCATTTTCATGCTGGACGGCCTGCCCAATCTGCAAGACCTGCACAAGCTGCTGATCGGTGAAGACGTGCCGGAACTGCTGGCCTGTGACCTGAAGCTCGAGACGGCTGCCCAGGCAACCGTCAAGGAAGCCATTGCGTATTGCGAATCGGTGCGGGACTACGTGTCGCGCGATCTCTTCCAGGACATCCTGGACGACACCGAAGAGCACATCGACTACCTGGAAACCCAGATCGACCTGATCGACAAGGTCGGCATCCAGAACTACCTGCAAAGCCAGATGTCCGTGCCCGAATAAGGCACTTGGCTGCAAAAGAAATGGCGCCCCGCGGGGCGCCATTTTTTATGCTGGAAAGCTGTACAGGCAGGCTGATATGCCGCTGCAGAGACCTTACTGCGGACGGGCCGGGCATTCGGCCATCGTGCCCCAGGCGCGGTTCGGCGCGCAGTACTTGTTGCGCGCGTTCCAGGAACACGAGGGACGCTCGAAGAAGCCTTGCGTGGCGCATTGGGCCAGTTCGCGCCGCAGCGCATCCTGCCAGCCCTGGGCGCCGGGTGCCGGCGCCGTGTTGGGCGGCGGCGGGGGCGCCTGCACCATTTGCGGCGTGCCGTAGCTGCCGCCGGCGGCCACGCCGCCATTGATGGCGGTCGACGTGCCCGGAACCAGCAGGTCCATGGTGCTGACGTCCGACGTGCCCGAGGGCAGCGGCACGTGCGACGAGGCAGCGATTTCGCGCGCCTGTTCGGGGCTGATGCGTTCGCGCGAGATCTGGACAGCGGGGTCGCTGACCGTGTCGAACAGCGACACGGTATTGACCTGCCATTCGCGGTCGGCCGGCTTGTCCGGCACGCCCAGCGTGCCATCGATGCGCGGTTGCGGCGGCTGCGCCACGTACGGACGGCCATTGGCGTCCAGCACGGGCTGCTGGGACGCGGCGGCGTCCTGCCCAGGAGCGGGCGCGGCCGCGGGCGCGTGCGCCACCAGCCAGTCACCCAGTTGAATACCGCCCCAAGCCGACGCGCCGAGCGCGATCAGGAGCGTTGCGATCAAAAAACGCCAAGACATTGCTACCCTCAATCTGCCGTGCGGAACCCGAACGGGTCTACGCTTTGTCTCCGAAAACCTTGCCGCCGTGCTCCCGCATGGCATGGAATTTCACATCGGGATACAGTTCCTCGGCGACGCGCAACTGCGCGGGAGAACCGATCAAAAACGCCGCAGCATCGACCACATCATAGGCGATATGGGCGGCATTGGCATCCATGAACTTGCGCAGCGCCTTGGGGTTTTCAGACGTAATCCAACGTGCCATTGTGTAGCGCGACGGCAGCATCCGGGCATCGACGCCATACTCGGTCTTCAGACGGTGCGCGACCACTTCGAACTGCAGTTGGCCGACCGCGCCCAAGAGCAGCGAGCCGCCGGCGACATCGGGACGGAACACCTGAATGGCGCCTTCCTCGCCCAATTGGGTGAGGCCGGTGCGCAGCTGCTTCGTGCGCAGCGGGTCTTTCACTTCGACCGCCTGGAACAGTTCCGGGGCGAAGAACGGCAGCCCGGTGAACTGCAGGGTCTCGCCTTCGGTCAGCACGTCGCCCAGTTGCAGCACGCCGTGGTTGGGGATGCCGATGACGTCGCCGGCATAGGCCTCGTCCAGGAGTTCGCGGCGCTGCGACAGGAACGACACCACGTTGTTCGGTCGCATTTCCTTGCTGGTGCGCGCCACTTTAAGGCGCATGCCGCGTTCAAAGCGGCCGGAGCTCACGCGCACGAAGGCAACGCGGTCGCGGTGCGCCGGGTCCATGTTGGCCTGCACCTTGAAGACCACGCCGGTGAACTTGGGTTCTTCGGGCTGTACTTCGCGTTGCAGGGCCGTGCGCGGGCCCGGGGGCGGCGCCTGGTCGACCAGGGCGTCCAGCACTTCCTGCACGCCGAAGTTGTTGATGGCGGAACCGAAGAACACGGGCGTCTGCTTGCCGGCCACGAACTGGTCGCGGTCGAACGCCGGCGCTGCTTCGTTGATGAGCTCGATCTCGCCGCTGGCCTGATCGAACGCGCCGCCAAAGCGCTTGGCGATCTCGGGGTTGGTCAGGCCTTCGATGAAGTCGTCGTTGTCGGAGCGGCGCTCCTGGCCAGGACGGAACACGCGCATGCGATCGCGGCGGATGTCGAACACCCCGCCGAACGACTTGCCCATGCCCACCGGCCACGAGAACGGCACGGCGTCCATGCCCAGGTGCCCTTCGATTTCCGACAGCAGTTCCAGGGGCTCGCGCACTTCGCGGTCCATCTTGTTGATGAACGTGATGATCGGCGTGTTGCGCGCGCGGCAGACCTGCAGGAGGCGGATGGTCTGCGGCTCGACGCCGTTGGCCGCGTCGATCACCATCAGCGCGGCGTCCACCGCTGTCAGCACGCGGTAGGTGTCTTCGGAGAAGTCCTGGTGGCCCGGGGTGTCGAGCAGGTTGATGACGCAGTCGCGGTATTCCATCTGCATCACCGAGGACGCCACGGAAATGCCGCGCTGCTTTTCGATTTCCATCCAGTCGGACGAGGCATGGCGCGACGCCTTGCGCGCCTTGACGCTGCCGGCGATCTGGATCGCGCCTGCGAACAGCAGCAGCTTTTCCGTCAGCGTGGTCTTGCCCGCGTCAGGGTGGGAAATGATGGCGAACGTACGGCGCCGTGCGACTTCGTTGGAAATGCTCATATCGGAGGTTTCTGCTTGGCGCCGTCAATCAGGCCGGCGCGGTCCGGTGTCGTGCACGAAAACATGTGGGGCACGCGCCGTTGCCGGCACGTGCCCCACGCTTTTTGATTCAGTTGTGGCGGCGGAAGGTCGCCAGGAACACGCCCGCCAGGATGAACAGCGACCCGAAAGTCCGGTTCATCCAGCGGATGTGCTTGGCATCGCGCAAGAGGCGCAACACGCGCGCCGCCAGCAGCGTATACACGCCCATCGCCACCAGGTCGGTGAACGCCAGCGTTGCCGCCAGCGCCGCGTACTGCGGCGTCAAGGAGAGCGCGGGGTCCACGAATTGCGGCACCACGGCCAACAGGAACACGGTGCCCTTGGGGTTCATGGTGTTGATCAGGAAACCGCGCATCACCAGATCACGGATGGACGCCTTGCGGGGATCGCCCGCGTCCACCGCAACGGGTGCGGCATCCGTGCGGATCTGGCGCACGCCGAGGTAGACCAGGTAGGCCACGCCCAGGTATTTGACGACGTTGAACGCCATTTCCGAGGTGGCGAGCACGGCGCCCAGGCCCACGGCCACCACGACGAACTGGAACAGGATGCCCAGAATCAGGCCTGCCGTGTTCCAGTAGCCGCGCGCAAAGCCGTATTTCAGGCCTGACGACATGGCCGAGATCGCGCCGGCGCCCGGTGAGAACGAAATGGCCCAGGAGGCCAGGAAGAACGTCAACCAGGTGGATAAAGGCATGATGGCGCGGGTCCGTGGGTCGCAGTGTCGGGGTTGCCAGTGATATTACTTGCTCAGCAGCGCGGCGCGGGGGGCACCGCCCGGACGGCCTTGGCCCGAGCGGCCTTCGGCCGGGCGGCCGGCGGGCGCATTGCCGGCCGGGCGCGACGAACCTTCAGGACGGCGGTTCTGCTGGGGACGGCCCTCGGCGCGGCCGGCGTGAGCCGGACGGTCGGCGGGCTTGCCCTCGCGCGAACCGGCATTGCCACGGCCTTCACCGGTGCGGGCCGGCGCGGGCGCACGGCCGCCTGCCGCCGCGCGCGGCTGGCCCTGGGCGGGACGCGAGCGGCCCGAGCCGCCGTTGCCGCCACGGCCGCCATTGCGATGGCCGCCGCGCATGTTGCGCGTGTCTTCGTCGCGCTCCTGGCGCTCGAACGATGCTGCGCTGGTGGCCGGAGGCGTCCAGCCTTCCACCGGCTTGCGCTCGATGGTCTTCTTGATCAGGCGCTCGATGTCCTTGAGCAGCTTGATTTCGCTGTTGTCGACCAGCGAAACCGCGGCGCCGGTGGCGCCCGCGCGGCCCGTGCGGCCGATGCGGTGGACGTAGTCTTCCGGCACGTTGGGCAGCTCGAAGTTCACGACCTGGGGCAGCTGGTCGATGTCCAGGCCACGGGCTGCGATGTCGGTGGCGACCAGCACGGTCACGGAGCTGTCCTTGAAGCCGGCCAGCGCGCGCGTGCGGGCCGACTGGCTCTTGTTGCCGTGGATGGCCGCGGCGGTCAGGCCGTCCTTGACGAGCTTTTCGGCCAGGCGGTTGGCGCCGTGCTTGGTGCGCGTGAAGACCAGCACCTGGTGCCAGCCGCTTTCACGGATGATGTGGCTGATCAGGTCGCGCTTGTGGTGCTGCTCGACCAGGTGCACGGTCTGCGTGACGAGTTCGGTGGCGGTGTTGCGCGGGGTGACCGAGACTTCGCCCGGATTGTTCAGCACGCCGCGCGCGAGCGTACGGATCTCGTCGGAGAACGTCGCCGAGAAGAGCAGGTTCTGGCGCTGCTTGGGCAGCAGGGCGAGAATCTTGCGGATGTCGCGGATGAAGCCCATGTCCAGCATGCGGTCGGCTTCGTCCAGCACCAGGATTTCCACGCCCGACAGGTCCACCGTCTTCTGGCCGCAGTGGTCCAAGAGGCGGCCCGGGGTGGCGACCAGGATGTCCAGCGGCTTGCGCAGCGCGGAGATCTGGGGGTTGATATTGACGCCGCCGAACATCACCATGGACGTCAGCGAGGTGTACTTGCCATAGGTCTGCACCGATTCGGCCACCTGCGCGGTCAGTTCACGCGTCGGGGTCAGGATCAGGCAACGGGGGCGGCCGGGCTTGCGAGCCTCGGGCTTTTTCTGCGACAACAGGTGCAGGATCGGCAGCGTGAAACCGGCGGTCTTGCCGGTGCCGGTCTGGGCGGCTGCAAGCAGGTCGCCGCCTTTCAGCACTTGGGGAATGGCCTGGGCCTGAATGGGCGTGGGCGCGGTGTAGCCGGTATCGGCAATGGCGCGCAACAGCGAATCAGCCAGCCCGAGGTCGGCGAAAGGGGAAGTGGTAGTCAAAACAGCTCCAGCGGCAGCCTGTCGCTCTATTTGAGAGACTCCAATCCAGGCGGTCGGTATAAGGAGAAAAGGGAAGCGCCCATCAGGGGCGAAGCTTGGCAGCGAAGGGCCTAGCGGACGTGCGCAGATTGGCTTGGCGCACGAAGCGGATTGTAGCTGATGTGGCGGCGCAGCAAGTGGTCAAAAGGTCCCTATAGAATCAAACAGCAATATTTCGTATTAACTTCGAACAAAATAAGTGTTTTCCCTAGTCGGCCCTCCCTATAATCCGTCGGCTTTCATCTATTCAAAATAAAAGGGATGCAATGAAGAAATCGGCAATAGTTGGCATCGTCGTCGCGCTGGGCGCGGTCTGGACCGGCACGGCCTGGTACACGGGCCAAAAGGCCGAGGAATTCGTCAAGCAGGCCATCGAGGACTCGAACGTCGAGCTCAAGAAGGTTGCGGACAAATGGGGCATCAACGCCGTCGCCGAACTGGTCTCGTTCGACCGCGGCGTCTTCACCTCGGTGTCGCGCTACCGCATCAAGTTCACCACGCCCGCCGCTGACGGCAAGCCCGCGCAAGAGCGCGACGTGGTGTTCGTCGAACACCTGAGCCATGGTCCCCTGCCGTTCTCCAACCTGAAGTCGGGCAAGTTCATGCCGGCCATGGTGGCCAGCGATTTCGCGCTGGAAGAGACGGACACGGTCAAGGACTGGTTCGCCGCCGCCAAGGGCGCCGTGCCGCTCTCGGGCCACTACAGCGTCAGCTACGGCAAGGACATTTCCGGCAAGTTCAACATGGCGCCGGTCGAAGTCGCCAAGGACGCCCTCAAGCTCGTCTTCTCGGGCATGAAGGGCGACTTTGAATACGCCACCTCCACCAAGCGCGGCGTCTTCGACGTGGCGGCAGACAGCCTGGAGCTCTCGGGCCCGTCCGAAAACAGCGACATCACCGCCATGGCGGTCAAGGGCATCAGCCTGACCAGCGACCTGAAGCCGGCTGCCAACGAGATGTACGTCGGCAGCCAGAAGCTGACGTTCAAGGACTGGACGATCACGTCCCGCGAAAAGCCGCCCGTCCAGCTCAAGGACACGTCGATCGCCGTGGACATGACCGAGAACGGTCCGGCCATGGGCGCCAAGATGGCGGTGGACTTCGGCATGATCAACGTGCAGGCCAAGGACATGGCCGGCATGAAGCTGGTCATCGACGCGCAGAACCTGGACTCCAAGGCGCTGAAGTCGCTGAACGACGTCTATGAGGCCGCCTCGCGCCGCATGCTGCAAAGTAATGGTGAAGAGCAGACGCCGCAGTTCACGGAAGAAGAAAAGGCCGCGCTCAAGACCAACTTCGAGCAGCTCTTGGCCGGCAATCCGACGCTGGCCGTGTCCCCGCTGGAAGTGCGCACCGCCAACGGCACGTCGACCTTCAACCTGAACATGGCGCTGGTCAAGCCGGCCGCGCTGGAAGGTGAGGCCTCCGACATGGCGTTGCAGGCTTTGAAGAAGCTGGATGCCAAGCTGGTGCTGTCCAAGGGCAACCTGGCGGACCTGATGGCCATCGAACCGCAAATGCGCGGCGTGGCCCCCGAGCAGGCCGCGCAGACCGCCAAGGGCCAGGTGGAAATGGTCGGCACCATGGCCACCGCGATGGGTCTGGGCAAGGTCGAGAACAACAACATCGTCACCTACCTGAACTACGCCGACGGCCAGGTGGACTTCAACGGCAAGAAGATGCCGCTGCAGCAGTTCCTGATGATGGCGATGGGCGGCGTGATGGGCGGCATGCGCTAAGCTGCCGCAAAACGAATGGCGCGCCGCAATCGTCTGGGCGCGCCTGACACGGGCTGTCCTGCGACAGCCCGTTTTTCTTTGACGCGACCGATCGCGGTAATGGCGGGGTTTCAAAAACGGACAGGGGCAACATGAACAAGCGGATCGTGGCGGGTGGCGCGTTGGTGGCGGTGGTGGCCGCGGCGTGGGTCGGCACCGCGTGGTACACCGGCAAGCAAATAGAAGCCCGGCTGGCGCAGGACGTGCAGGTGTTGAATGCGCAGGCGCAGCGCCTGGGTGCGAAGGTGGGTGTGCCCGTGACGCTGGAACTGCTGTCGTTCGAACGCGGCGTGTTTTCTTCCGAAGCGCGGTTCGGTGCGAAGGTCACCGTGCCGTCTGGCCGCAAACCCGCCGAGAAGGCGTTTGCGTTCACGAGCAACATTGAACACGGTCCGTTTCCCGCCTCTCGGCTTGCGTCAGGCGACGTCGCGCCCGTGATGGCGGCGGGCCGGCTGCACATGACGCAGACGCCCGATGCGGCCGCCTGGTTCGCGGCCGCAGGCGGATCGGCGCCGGCAACGGCGAACTTTCTAGTCGCGTATGACCGCGACTTTTCCGGCAATGTGGCGCTGGCGCCCGTCAAGTATGCCGACGCTCCGATCACGTTCGACTTCTCGGGTTTGCAGGCGCAGGTCGAACATGCCGGTGACGGCACGCGCGACGCGGTGTCATTGGCCATCGGCAAGGCCTCGCTGACCGAAGTGATCAAGGGCAACCCTTACACGCTGACCCTGGATGATCTGGCGTTATCGCATGAACTGACGGGCGCACCCGAGTCCACCGCAAGCAGCACGACGCTGACGGTGAAGCAATGGGCTTCCGATCTGGACAAGCTGCCATTGGGCCTGAAGGACATTGCGCTGACGCTGGGTTCGGACGGAACCCCCGAGCGCATGACCGGCAAGATGACGCTCGATGTCGGCAGCATCAGCGTGCGCCACCTGCATGTGGCCAAGCTGCAGATGGCGGCGAGCGGCAAGGACTTGGATGTTGCGTCGCTCAAGGCGTTTCAGGACGCCACCGCAAGCTCGCCGTTGCAAGCGCAAAAGGCCGATCCGCTTTCGGGCGACGGAATGCTTGCCGCGTCTCATATGTTGAAGTTTCTTCTGGCCCGCCCCAGCTTCGCGCTGTCGACGCTGCAGGTCGACACGGCGCGTGGCACGTCGACGCTCAGCCTGGATATCGGTCTGGACGCGCCGTCATTCTGGAAGCGAGACCCTATCGCCATCATCAAGGAAGTCGTGCGCAACGTGAGCGTGCGGCTGAAGCTGTCGCCGGAGAACATGGCCGATGTGATCGCGGCACGGGCGGAACTGAAGGGCGCCACGCGTGAGGCAGCCCGGTCGGCGGCCGAGCGGGAAGCCGCAGGCGTGCGCGGCCTGGTCGCGGCAACATCCTGGGCCCGTATCGAGGACGGCGTGATCCAGTTCGAGGCGGACTACCGCGATGGTCAAGTCGACATCAACGGAAAGCGCATACCCATCGAAATGTTCCTGGGCCAGATGTTCATGCGCAACTCGCAGGGCGCCGCACCGGCGCCCTGAGGTTCAGAACGGCAAGGCTCCCGCCGCAAGTTCACCGTTGCGCAGCACGGCCACGTGAAAGCGCTTGTCGGCGGCCTTCATGATGTCTTCGGCGGGGTCGCCCTGCACCAGCAGCAGGTCGGCCACCTTGCCCTCGGCAATTACGCCGTGATCGGTCATGCCCATCAGGTCATGGCCGCGTGACGTGCCGGCGATCAACGCGTCCACCGGCGTCATGCCAAACTCCACCATGTACGCCAGCTCCATCGCGTTCTCGCCGTGCAGATTGAACGGCGTGCCCGCGTCGGTGCCCAGCGCGATGCGCCCGCCCGCCTTGTAGTACATCTGGAACGACTCGCGATGCCGCTGTTCCACCGCGCGGGCCTTTTCCACCGCGTAGGCGGGAATGCCGTTGTCGGCATTGGCGATGATGTTGCGCACGGCGGCGATGGTCGGCACCAGGTAGGTCTCGGCCTCCAGCATTTCGCGCAGGCAGTCGTCGTCCATGAAGATGCCGTGCTCGATCGAATCGATGCCCGCGCGCACCGCATTCAGGATGCCTTGCGTGCCTTGCGCGTGGCTGGCGGTGCTTTTGCGAAAGCGCTTGGCCTCGTGCACGCCCGCTTTCATCTCGTCGAAGCTGTAGTGCGCGTCCATGGGGCTGACGCCCGGCGTCATGACGCCGCCCGTGGCCATGATCTTCACGAGGTCGCAGCCCGCGTGGACCTGTTCGCGCACCGCCTTGACGACTTCCTCGCAGCCGTCGGCCACGCGGCCGATGCGGTTGCCGTGGCCGCCCGTCATGCAGATGATGCGGCCCGAGGCCTTGATGGTGGGACCGGGGAACACGCCACGCGCAATGGCGTCGCGCACGCCGAATTCCAGATAATCCTTGCCGCCGCAGTCGCGTAGCGCCGTGACGCCGCCGCGCAGGCTGGCCTGCGCGTTCTCCAGCGCGGTCAGCGTGATCTGCGCGGGGCCCTGCTTGCTCAATTGCGCGTTGGGGTCGGCGCCGCCCGTGTAGACCAGATGCACGTGGCAATCGGCCAGGCTGGGCATGAGCGTCATGCCGGTGGTGTCCACGCGGGCGCCTGCATAGCCTGAGAATTCCGCTGCCGGCGCCACGCGGGCCACGCGCGCGCCTTCGACCAGCACGCCGTGTCCGGGCAGCGTCTGCCCTTCTCCGTCGAATACCTTGCCGCCGATGAAAAGGGTTTGCCGTGTCGCGGTCATGTCAGTAGGCTCCGGGGGGCGCGCGGTGTCAGCTCACCACGTCCAGCCCCTCGCGGGACATGGACTGCAGGCGGGGCATCAGGCCGAGCAGGTGTTGGCTGTAGGGATGCTGCGGATGTTCGAACAGGGATTCGGTGTCGGCCACTTCCAGCAGTTCGCCGTGGCGCATCACGCCGACGCGGTCGCACATCTGCCGGATCACCGGCAGGTCGTGGCTGATGAACAGCATGGTCAGGCCCAGCTCTTCCTGCAGGTCCTTGAGCAGGTTCAGGATCTGCGCCTGGATGGACACGTCCAGCGCCGAGGTGGGTTCATCGCAGATCAAAAAGCGCGGCCGCGTGGCCAGCGCGCGCGCGATGCAGATGCGTTGGCGTTGCCCGCCCGAGAACTCGTGCGGAAAGCGTTCGGCGGCGCGGCTGCCCAACCCCACCACGTCCAGCAGATCGGCCACGATGCGGCGCGTTTCGGCTTCGCTGGCGGCCAGCTTGTGAAAGCGGATCGGCTCGGCCACGATGTCCAGCACGCGCATGCGCGGGTTCAGCGACGAGAACGGATCCTGGAAGATCATCTGGATCTGCCGCCGGAACGGGTTCAGTTCCTTCTCGCCCTTGAGCGCCGTGAGATCGGTGCCGCCAAACGTGACCGAACCTTCGCTGGGCGTGTAAAGCCCCGAGATCAACCGCGCCACCGTCGATTTGCCGGAGCCCGATTCGCCGACCAGCCCAAAGACCTCGCCTTCGCCGATGGACAGGTTCACGCGTTTGACCGCGTCCAGCGTGCGCTGGTTGCGCTTGAAAAACGCGCTCTTGAGCACGAACCGCATCGACAGGTCGCGCGCCTGGACCAGCGGACCTTCGGTGCGCTTGCCGAAGTCGCGGCGCTGGCCCAGCCAGTGCGTGGCCAGGTCCAGCGGCTGCGCGGGCGTCTTCACGTCCTCGATGTAGGTCACCAGCGGAAAGCGCCGCAGCTTGATGTCCGGACGCGGCACGGCCGAGATGAGGCTGCGGGTGTAGGGGTGGTCGGGGTCGCCCAGGATCTTGGCCGTGGGGCCTTGTTCCACCAGCTTGCCGTGATACAGCACGGCCACGCGGTCGGTCACCTCGGCGATCACGCCCATGTCGTGCGTGATGATGATCATGCCGACCTGCTCTTCGCGGCACAGCTTTCTGAGCAGATCCAGGATCTGCGCCTGGATGGATACGTCCAGCGCGGTGGTGGGCTCGTCGGCAATGATGACTTCGGGTTCGCAGCACAACGCCAGCGCAATCACCACGCGCTGGCGCATGCCGCCCGAGAACTGATGGGGATACTGCTGCACGCGCAGTTCGGGCTGGTCGATGCCGACCTGCGCCAGAAGCTGCACGGCGCGCTTTTTTGCCGCGTCGTGCGTCAGATCCAGATGCACCAGCATCGTTTCCACCAGCTGGCTTTCGACGGTCTGCAGCGGGTCGAGCGAGGTCAGCGGATCCTGGAAGATCATGCCGATGCGCCGGCCTCGAACCTTGCGCTTCTGCGCGGGCGTGAGCGTATCGATGCGCTCGCCGTTCAGTAGCACCGCGCCGCCCGCCAGGCGGCCGGGCGCTTCGAGCAGGCCGATGACGGCGTTGCCGATCGTGGATTTTCCCGCGCCGGATTCACCGACCACGCCCAGGATCTCGCCTTTCTCAAGCGCGAGCGATACGCCGTCCACCGCCACCAGCGTGCCGCGGCGGCTGGGGAATTCGATGCGGATGTCTTCGATGTTCAGAAGGGCCATGACGTCCTCAGCGCAGCTTGGGGTTGAGCGCGTCGCGCAGCCAGTCGCCCAGCAGGTTGACCGACAGCACCAGCGCCACCAGCGCGATGCCGGGGAAGATGGAGATCCACCACATGCCCGAGAAAAGATAGCTGTTGCCGATGCGGATCAGCGTGCCGAGCGACGGCGCGGTGGGCGGCACACCCACGCCCAGGAACGACAGCGTGGCCTCGGTGATGATGGCCACCGCCAGGTGGATGGTGGCGATGACCAGCACCGGCCCCATGACGTTGGGCAGGATGTGGCGGCGCAGGATGGTGATGGGGCCGATGCCGATCAGCTTGGCCGCCTGCACGTATTCCTTGTTGCGCTCGACGAGCGTGGAGCCGCGCACCGTGCGCGCGTATTGCACCCAGCCGGAAATGCCGATGGCGAAGATCAGCACATACAGCGCCAGCTGGTCGTGCATGTCGCGCGGCAGCAGCCCGCGCGCCACGCCGTCGATCAGCAGCGCCACCAGAATGGCCGGGAACGAAAGCTGCACGTCGGCGATGCGCATGATGAAGCTGTCCACGCGTCCGCCCGCGTAGCCGCTGATGAGGCCGAGCGTCACGCCCAGCACCATCGAGAACAGCACCGAGGCAAAGCCGACCAGCAGCGACACGCGCGAGCCATACATCACGGCCGACAGGATGTCGCGGCCCTGATCGTCCGTGCCCAACAGGAAGTCGGGGCTGCCGCCCTCTTCCCAGGCCGGCGGCGTGTTGGCGTCCATGATGCTGAGCGACGCGAGATCGAAGGGGTTGTGCGGCGCCACGATCGGCGCGAACAACGCGCCCAGCACGATGACCAGCGTGACGACCGCGGCGACGATGGCGCCGGGCGAGCGCTTGAAGCTGTGCCACAGGTCGCTGTCGGCGGCGCGCGTGAAGAAGGGGGCGATGCGAGCAATCATGCGATTTCCTTTTTTACCGCTATTCATTTGCTCTGCACGCGCAGACGCGGGTCCACGGCGAAGTAAAGCAGGTCGACGACCAGGTTGATGACCACGAACATGAAGGCGATCAGCACCAGATACGCGGCCATGACGGGGATGTCCACCATGCTGATGGCCTGGATGAACAACAGCCCCATGCCGGGCCACTGGAACACCGTTTCGGTGATGATGGCAAAGGCAATGATGGAGCCGAGCTGAAGCCCCGTGATGGTGATGACGGGCACCATCGTGTTCTTGAGCGCGTGGCGGAAATTGATCAGCCGTTCCGGCAGTCCGCGCGCCCGTGCGAACTTGATGAAATCGGCGCGCAGCACTTCCAACATCTCGGCGCGCACCAGACGCATGATGAGGGTCATCTGAAAGAGCGCCAGCGTGATGGCGGGCATGATGAGCGCGAGCCATCCGGATTTGGTCAGAAAGCCCGTGGTCCACCATCCCAGGCTGACGACGTCGCCGCGCCCGAAGCTGGGCAGCCATCTCAGCTGCACGCCGAAGAACAGGATGAGCAGGATGCCGATAAGAAAGGTGGGCAGCGAAATGCCGGCCAGCGAAATCGCCATGAATGCCTTGGACAGCACGCCGTGCCGCTTGAGTGCGGTGTAGATGCCCATCGGAATGCCCAGCGCCAGCGCCATGACGGCGGACACGAACGACAGTTCCAGCGTGGCCGGCATGCGCTCTTCAAGCAGCTCGCTGACCGGGCGGCGGTGCCGGTACGACATGCCGAAATCGCCCTGCACCGCGTTGGCGACGAAGTGGGCGTACTGCACGATGAACGGATCGTCCAGGCCGAGCTGTTCGCGCAGCTGCGCGCGTTGTTCGGGCGTGGTGTCCTGGCCGACCATGCTGGCGACCGGGTCGCCCACGTAGCGGAACATGGAGAACGCAATCAGCGCCACCGTCAACATCACGAGCACCGACTGCACCAGCCGCTGCGCAATAAAGGAAAGCATGTCTGAAAGCCCTTTGGTTCGGACGGCGCCGGGCCGCGTTCCGCGCGCGAGGCGGGGGTGGGGGCTGGGCCGGGCGCGTCCGGGCGGCGCGCGCCGCCCGGGGTTGCATCACGCGGCGTTTACGGCAGCACGACGTTGCGCAGGTCGAGCACGTCGTCGGCGCGCTGGGTGACGGTGACGTTGTCCTTCACGCCCCACGACATGGGCTGCTGGTGCAGCGGCAAGTAGCCGAAGTCGCTGCGCACGATGCCAAAGGCTTCCTTGATCATCGCGTTGCGCTTGGCCTGGTTGGTTTCGACGCCGATCTTGTTGGTCAGCTCATCGACCTTCTTGTTGCAGTAGCCGCCCAGGTTGAACTGGCCCGCGGCCGTCTTGGCGTCGCGGCACGAGGTCAGGTTCAGGAGCGTGTTGTGCGCATCGGTGGAGCTGGGCGTCCAGCCCAGCATGTACATGCTGGTCTGGTTGCCGGCCTGCAGCAGGATCTTGCCGAAGTACTTGGACTTGGTCTGCGCCAGCAGGTTGATCTTGATGCCCACGCGCGCCAGCATGCCGGCCACGGCCTGGCAGACCTTCTCGTCGTTGACGTAGCGGTCGTTCGGGCAGTCCATCGTGACGGTGAAGCCCTTGGGATAGCCGGCTTCGGCAAGCAGCTTCTTGGCGCGCTCGGGATCGGGCTTGTACGGCGCGCCGAACGATTCGTCGTAGCCGTTGATGGACGTGGCGATCAGGGTGCCCAGCGGCTTGGCCGCGTTGCGCATGATCTTCTCGTTGATGGCCTTGGTGTCCACGGCCAGCACGACGGCCTCGCGCACACGCGCGTCCTTGAACGGGTTCTTGCCCTTCACGTCGGAGAACAGCAGCTCGTCGCGGTCCTGGTCCATGCCGATGAAGATGGCGCGGGCTTCGGGCGCGGTCAGCGGCTTGACGCCCTTGGCGTCTTCCAGGCGTTTCCAGTCCTGCACGGGAACCGGCTGCACGACGTCCATCTCGCCCGAGATCAACGCGGCCACACGCGTGGCTTCCTGCGTGATCGGCTGGAAGACGACCTCGTCGATGTTGGTCTTGATGTCCTTGTTCCAGTAGCCGTCGTAGCGCTTGAGCACCGTCTTCACGTCGGGCTGGCGTTCGGTCAGCATGAAGGGGCCGGTGCCGTTGGCGTGCAGGTTGGCGTAGTTGCCCTGGTTGTCGCCCTTGACGTTGGTGGCCTCGGTGGTCTTGTTCTTTTCCGCCCAGTTCTTGCTCATGATGTACAGGAACACCCATTCGCGCGGCAGGATGGGGTTGGGCGTGGGCGTGGTGACTTCGATGGTGTAGTCGTCCACCTTCTTGATGTCGCTGGCCTTGGCGCCATAGCCCTTCATGTCAGAGCCCGGCGTCAGGCTGCGCTTCCACGAGAAGATCACGTCGTCGGCGGTAAAGGGCGAGCCGTCATGGAACTTGACGCCCTTGCGCAGCTTGAAGACCCATTTGGTGGGCTCGGGATTTTCCCAGCTTTCGGCGAGCAGCGGCGTGAGCTTCAGGTTGCCGTCGTAGCCTGCCAGCGTTTCATAGATGTTGCCCTGGAACCCCAGCGTGAAGGTTTCGTTCAGGGCCATGGGGTCCATCGACGTGGCGTCGCCTTGATACGACCAGTGCAGCGTTTTGGCGGCCGCGCCGGCGCTGAAGGCCAGCGAGGCGGCCACGGCAACGGCAAGCGCCGCCTGCTTGAAGTGGGGAAAAGTACGCATAGCCCTCATGCTCCGTGTGGTGCGCGGATTGCGCGACAGAAGTGACAGGGCCCCGGCCCCAAAGGGCATCCGGGGCATGGCGTTGCTGCTGGAGTCGATAGACCCAACCCCTTGTGGTTGGCATGACGGGGACGGACCCGCGCCGATGCAGATCGAATCTTATCGACGCATTCGTTTAAGCGTCAATTGGTTTGGATTGGGGTAATCACGCGCTTGCCGGATGCCGTGAATGGTGCGTGCTGCGAGGCGCGCGGGCCGCCGGTCAATCGGCCGGGAGCGGCGCGGATGCTAGGGTTTTCGCCAATTCGAGCAGCATGCGCTTGCGCCGGTCGCTGTCTTCATGGTGTTTACCCAGGGCCGACCATTCCGGCCGGCTGCGCGCTTCTTTCAGCGCGTCCGGCAAGGGGCCCTTGCGCCAGGCCTCGTCGTCGGGAAGGTCCAGGCGCAACGGCTCGCGCGCGGCGTGGCCGCGGCGCTCCAGCGCTTCGATCAATTGCCGTTGGCGCAGTGCCAGCAGCCGCAGCACGGCATCGTCGACACTGATCTCGCGATAACCGCGCAGCTTGCCCGCCACGCGTTTGCCCAGCTTTTCGACGCCCTGCCACAGGCCGCCGGCCGCCGCGCCGATCAGCATGCCGGTGCCCAGGCTGAGACCCGCGCTCATGAGGTCGACGGCCGCGCCGGCCATGGCGCCCGCGGCGGCGCCCATGCCCACTTGCACGCCCATGTCCTTGAGCGCCTGCGGATGAAAAAGATCCATGCCCCAGCGCTCGCCCTGCAAGGGCAACGCGTCGTCAGCGTAATCCGAGGCGCGGAAGTTGTAGAGCGCGAGCAGCGCGTTGACGCAGGTCTGTTCACGCTGGCGCACCTGGTCGCGCAACTGGCTTGAAGCGGCGGCAAGCGCCGCGTCGTCGCTGGCGCTGGACACATGCAGCGCGGCCACGTCGATCAGCAGGTCGGCGACCAGCTCGTAGGCCGCGGCGTGGCGCTGGCGGCGCTGCGCGGCCAGGCTGTCCGACAGCCGGGCCAGCGCGCCTGCGTGACGGTCCAGCAGCACGCCAAGCTTGGCGTACAGCTGTTGCTCGCCATCGAGCGGCGGCGCGATCGTGTCGAATTCCACGACGGCGTGCAGGCCCAGCCGCGCCATCGCGTCACGCCACGCGTCGGCGCGGTGCGCCGGCGCATTGACGAAGTTCAGCACCGGCAATAGCGGTCGTCCGCAGGCGGCCAGGATGGCGAGTTCGTCGCGGTGCTTGCCCAGCACCGGATCGCGCGCGTCGATCACGTACAGCGCGGCGTCGCAGTCCAGCATCTTGGTCAGCACGCGCGCCTCTTGTTCGAAGCGGCCGTGCGCTTCGGGCGTGTCCAGGAAACGGCGGATGCGCGCGGGGCCGTCGAGCCGTTCGCCGGGGCGATCCAGCCGTTCCAGGTATTCCAGCAATGCGATGCTGTCTTCCATGCCGGGCGTGTCGAACCATTCCAGCACGGGCCGGCCATCCAGGCGCAGGCGGGCGCCTTCGACGTGGCGCGTGGTGCCCGGCCGGTCAGCCACTTCGCCGAAGGTGGTGTCGCGTGTCAGCGTGCGCAGCAGCGACGTCTTGCCGGTATTGGTGTGGCCAACGAGCGCGATCTTGATGAGTTCAGCCATGGCCGGTCTCCAGCCAGGTCAGCGGCGCAACGGGCGCCAGCAGGATGGCGTCGGCCGGCAGGCCCAGCGCCAGCAGACGGTCGCGCCAAAGCTCGGCGCGGGTTTCGGTGCCAGCCCCGGCGGGGACGTGGGCGCCGGCTTGCGGCAGGATCAGCCAGACCCGCGTCTGCGCCGCGTGCGCGGACAGGTCGGCGATCAGGGATAGCGTGCCGCGATCCGGCGTCTGGCGCGCATCGCACGCGATCAACAGGCGCGCGGCGGCCGATTGCGCCAACGCGTCCAGCACGCGGTTGCGTTCCTCGCGCGTGTCCAGGTTGCCGGCCTGCCGGATGCCGTCGGGCAGGTTCGCGGGCGGCCACGGCAGATCCGCGGGCAGTTCCAGCGCCAGCAGCACCGGCTGCCCGCCCAGGCCGTCCAGCGCCGGCGCCCGCACGCGGGGTTCGTGCAGGGGATCGACGGGCCGGTCGATGCCGGTGGACAGCGCGGGCGGCTCAAGCCGGTCGCGCAGCGTGGAGAAACCGGCCAGCGCGGGGTCGATGCGCACGCGGCGCAAGGCGCGCAGCGTAGCCGCGACGCACAGCGCGCCGGCAATCAAGCGCGGCACGATGCCGTAGACCACGAGGACGCCGATCAGCCAGAGCGACCACTGCGCCTGCGCGCTGGCCGGCAGGACTTGCGTGCCGTCGCTGGCGCGTATGGTCGCGGCGTCGGGCATCGGAAAGCCCAGATGCGCCGGCAGCCAGCCGATGGCCTGCGTCAGCCACACAAACGACTCGGGCGCGAGCAGCGTGGTGGCCCAGACGAACCGGTAGCTGGCGGTGGACAGCACCACCAGTAGCGTCGCCAGCGCGGCGCATAGCGCCGTCAGCCACAACAGATGGCTGATGCTGCCGAACAGGCCGCGCAACGCGCCCGCGCGCGTCAGCAGGTTCAGGAAGGCCTGTGGCACCAGCGCGCCATCGGGGCCGCGCGCGAGCTTGCGCGTGGCCCACAGCCAGAGGCGGCCCAGGCCGGTGACAGCGGCGGGCCGCAGCAGAAAGCTCGCCAGCCACAGCAAAAAGGTGAGCGCGTGCAGCCCCAGAAGCGCGCCCATCGCCCACAGCACGTTCACGGCTCGCGTGCCGTCGCCCAGCGCGCCCAGGGCGGCGGCCGCGCCGGAGAGCACGGCCAAGACGAACAGGACGGCCAGCATGGCCACGGCGCTGCGGCGCCAGCCATCGACAAGGGGAATCAGGTTTTCGCGGTGCGCCAGCAGCGCGGCGCGGGCAAGGATGCGCGCCGGCAGGCCGGCATCGAGTTGACGCACCTGGCGCACCGCCTGCGCGTCCTCGAGCGGTCCCCAGTGCGCCTCACGCAATCGGATCAGCTCGGCCAGCCAGTGCGCGCGCAAGGGGCGCTGAACGGCGCTGTCGATGAGGGGGGAAGTATCGCGAGAGGTCGGGGACGGCATCGCGTCGGTGCAGGCGGGAGAAGGCCTGGAAAGGCCAAGTGAAGCCGCTAGGGCGATGCGCCATTGTAGACCGCGTGTTGCGGCCGGCGGCATCCCGGATGGGCGGGGTCAGTGGCTGGCGCGCGCGCTGCGGTACTGGCCCGGCGTGACGCCGATGGCATCGCGAAAGACACGGGCAAGGTGGCTGGCGCTGCCAAAGCCGCTGGCTTGCGCAATGGCTGCCAGGTCGCCTTTGCCGGCCGTCAGCAGGCTTCGGGCGCGGGTCAGGCGCCGGCCGCGCACCCAGGCATGCGGCGGCTCGCCAAACGAGGCATGGAACATGCGGGCAAAGTGATACGTGGACAGCGCGGCGACGCCTGCCAGTTCGTCCAGCGTCAGGGGATCGGCCAGATGCGCGTCCACATAGTCCATGACGCGGCGGCGCACGCCGGGCGCCAGGCCGCCGCGGACCGGTTGCGGGGTCTTGCGCGTGACACCCTGCGTCAGCAGGTGGTGCAGCACGGTCTCGGCGGCGCTGCTGGCGGCCAGCCGGTCGGCGGGCTGGTTCCAGTCCGTGCCCAGGAGTCGGCGGCAGACGTCGATCAGCGAGTCGTCCTGGATGTAGGTGCGGTCGCGCAGTTCCAGCGTCCGCGGTTCGCAGTCCAGCCGCATGACGGCTTCGCGGGCCAGCCGCTGCGGGGCGATGTACAGGTGCAGGAAATGCACGTTGTCGTTCATGCTCCAGCGGGAATGGTGCTCGGCGGGCAGCACGCAGAATTTGCCCGCGCCGCCATGCAGCGAGTCCTGGCCCACGCGAAACGACCGGTCTCCGCCCCGCAGGTACAGCGACAGCGTGTGATGGCCGGGCGTTTCGTAGCCCAGCGTTTCGCGGGCGGTGCGCGACCACTGCGAGATCGCCATGCCCTCGCCCAGCGACGCGGCGCGCTCGAGCGTCGCGGTCGAACGCGACAGCGTGCGGAAAACAGAGAAATCGGCCGGAGCCGTAGCGGGGGTGCCCATGGAAAGGAATGCTACTCCCGTCCACCCGCGCTTGACGCGCCCGATTCGGACAAAAGCGCAAGAACCGGCAATCGCGGCGTGGCATCGGGGCGCACACTGGATGTCCGGCGATCAAACATGGCCGCCGATGTCCGTATCAGCACTTCGCGTGGCCTGCCGCGCCCGTCGCATCATGAATCTTTCCCTGTATCTGCTCACCGTCCTGATCTGGGGCTCCACCTGGATCGCCATCAAGCTGCAGCTTGGCGTGGTGGCCATCCCGGTGTCGATCTTCTACCGCTTCGCGCTGGCGGGCCTGCTGCTGTTCGTGGCGCTGCTTGTCCTGCGCAAACTGCAAAAGCTGGACCGGCGGGGTCATTGGCTGTGCGTGGGCCAGGGCCTGTGCCTGTTCTGCCTGAACTTCCTGTGCTTCTACTCGGCCACGCAGTGGATCCCCAGCGGCCTGGTGTCGGTGGTGTTCTCGGCCGCCACGCTGTGGAACGCGCTCAATGCGCGGCTCTGGTTCGGCACGCGCATCGCGCCGCGCATCATGGCGGCGGGCGCGCTGGGGTTTTGCGGCCTGGTGCTGCTTTTCTGGCCGGAACTGGCCAGCCAGCAGGCCAGCCACGAGACGCTGCTGGGCCTGGGCTTTGCGCTGCTCGGCACCCTGTGCTTTTCCACGGGCAACATGCTGTCGTCCCTGCAGCAGCGCGCGGGCATCCGGCCGCTGACCGGCAACGCCTACAGCATGCTTTACGGGGCGGGCATTCTGCTGGCCGGCTGCCTGGCCGCGGGCGTGCCGTTCAGCTTCGATTCGTCGCCCGCTTATGTGGGCGCGTTGCTGTACCTGGCCGTGGTGGGTTCCGTGGTGGGCTTTACCGCGTATCTGACGCTGGTCGGCCGCATGGGGCCCGCACGGGCCGCCTATTGCACGGTGCTGTTTCCGGTCGTGGCGCTCAGCATATCGACGGTGGTCGAAGGCTACCGCTGGACACCTTATGCCATCGCCGGCCTGGCGCTGGTGATGCTGGGCAACCTGCTCGTCTTCACGAAATGGTCGCCGTTTTCCAAGCGCCCGGCGCTGGCCGGCCGCGCCTGAGCCCATTGCCGCGCTAGGCCGCCAGCTTGCGCAAGGCCTGCAGCAGGCGATCGATTTCGTCGCCGCTCGTCAGATAGCTCACGGACGCGCGGGCAATACGGTCCAGACCACGGGCCTGCATGTCCAGCGGCGTGTACGGCACGCCGTTGCTGCCGATGGTGATGCCCTGAGCGGCCAGCGCGCGCTGAACGTCGGCCGCGTCCTGTCCGGCCAGGTTGAAGGCGACCAGCCCTGATTGCTCGCGCCCCTGGTCCAGCACCGACACGCCGGGAATGGCGGCCAGTTCGGCGCGCAGCGCCTGGGCAGTGGCGTCGATGGTGGCGCGGATCGTGTCCAGGCCCAGATCCAGCGCTTCGCGCAGGGCATTGGCCAGGCCGCAACGCAGCGCCAATGAATTCTCGGCGGATTCCAGGCGTGCGGCATCGGCGCGCAGCACGGGTTCCCCGTCCACGCCCAGCGGCGCGGAATGCGTGTCCACGAAGGCGGGCGTGAGCCGATCCAGGAATTCGCGCCGCACGTACAGCAGCCCGGTGCCGCGCGGTCCGCGCAAGGCCTTGCGGCCCGCGCCGCTCAGCACGTCGCAACCGACCTGCCGCACGTCGATGGGAATCTGCCCCACGGCCTGGGCGCCGTCCACGAAATAGGGAATATCGTGCTTGCGCGCCACGCGTCCGATCGCGGCGGCCGGATTGATGAGGCCGCCGTTGGCGGGCAGCCACGTCAGCGCAATGACCCGTACCCTGTCGTCCAGCATGGCTTCCAGCGCCTGCGGGTCCACGCAGCCGCTGTCGTCCGAGGGGATGGTCTCCAGCGTGGCGCCCGCGCGCTGCGCGATCAGCCGCATGGCCGCCAGGTTGCCGCCCCATTCGTGACGGCCCACCAGGATGCGGTCGCCGGGCCGCCAGGCCGGCAGCGCCGCAAAGGCGGCGCCCCAGCCCGGCGAGTTGCCGCCGGTCAACGCGATCTCCTCGACCTGCGCGTTCAACAGCTGTGCGGCCAGCGTGCGGGCCGCTTCGGTCAGGTCGCGCGCCGCCACGCCCGCTTCCATCGGACCCTGCGCCGCTTCACGCTTCAGATGCGCGTGAATGGCCTGGATCGAGGCCGTGGACGGCAAGGATGCGCCGGCGTGATTGAAATGCACCGAGCTTTGCGTGCCGGGCGCGTGGGCGCGAAGCGCCTGGATGGCGCTCGGGGTCAGGGGGGCGGTCATGGCGGTTCCTGTCGGGTGGGGCGTATCAGGCCGGGGTCAGCGCGATGACGGCCTCGACTTCCACGGACACGCCCTGTGGCAGGGCGGCCACGCCGACGGCGCTGCGCGCATGGCGTCCGGCGTCGCCGAAGACGTCGACCATCAGGTCCGACGCGCCGTTGGCGATGACGCTTTGGCGATTGAAGTCCGGGGCGCTGGCGACGAACACGCCCAGCTTCACGACACGTGCCACGCGGTCCAGACGGTCGCCCGTGGCGGCAGCGATCTGCGCCAGGATGCCCAGGGCGCTGGCGCGCGCAGCCTGAACGCCGTCGGCGTCAGACACCTGGTGGCCCAATTGGCCCAGATACGCGGCCTTGCCATCCTTGCGGGAGATCTGGCCCGAGATGTAGAGCAGGTTGCCCTCCTGGACAAACGGCACATAGTTCGCGGCCGGGGCGGAGGCGGGATCCAGGGTCAGGCCAAGCTCGGCAACGCGGGCGGAAATGCTGCGGGTCATATCGAATCACCTATGAAAAAAGGGAAAGCGCGTCTTGACGCTCCCCCGATGCTATCGGCCGCGGCGTGGCCTGACCAATCAATTCTTGCGAAGTAGGTATGAGTAAAACTAATGTGTGTGCGCCAGCCAGTCGTGCAGCGCCTGGACCGGCGCGCTCAGTGGCCCGCTTCGGTCAGCGCCACGGCGCGTGTGCGCCGTTCGAAGAGCGCGACGCCCAGTTCTTTTTCCAGGCGCTGGATGTGATGGCTGATGGCGCTTTGCGTGACAAACAGATCTTCCGCGGCTTGCGAAAAGCTTAGCCGCCGCGCGGCCGCTTCGAAGGCGCGCAGGGAAACCAGGGGCGGCAGGGATCGCGATGAACGCATCGGTGTGCAGGGCGGGAAGGTGCGGACCCGGGCCATGCTACGCGATGCACACGGCTTGGCAACCTGGGCGTCGACAACCCGGGCCCGGACGGCAGCTTGGCGCGCCAATGCAAAAAGCCCGCAAACACGTTGCGGGCTTTTTTAAGGGTACTGCGGTACTGCAAATTCTTGGCTCCCCGAGCTGGGCTCGAACCAGCGACCTGCGGATTAACAGTCCGTCGCTCTACCGACTGAGCTATCGGGGAACAGGTAGAGGGGGCGAATTATGCACAAAAAATCGGAAGAATGCAAAGCGAGGCGGAAAATTGCGGTTTTGGCTGGTGAAGCCGGCCCTGTTTTTCAAGCTTGCCGTCATCCCGATCCCGTATCATGGCCGCCAGAAGAAGGAAGGCTCGCAACCTCTCTCGTCTTTTCTGGGTTCACGTCATGTCTTCGTTCGACATTCAATTGCTGCTCACCGCCCTGGTGAGCGTTCTGGTCCTGGTCGCGCTGATCGTCTCGCGTCTGCGCATGCATCCGCTGCTGGCGCTCCTGATCGTATCCATCGGCGTCGGCTTTGCAACGGGCATGGCCCCGGGCGCCATCGTCAAGAGCCTGACGGACGGCGCCGGCAAGACGCTGGGCGCCGTGGGCGTGGTGATCGCGCTGGGCGCCATGCTGGGCAAGATCCTCGCGGATTCAGGCACCACCGAACGCCTGGCCAACGCCATCCTGCGCCACACCTCTCCCCGGCTGATTCCGTGGGCGATGACGCTGGTGGCGTTCGTCATCGGCATCCCCATGTTCTTCGAAGTGGGCCTGGTGGTGATGCTGCCGCTGATCTTCAGCGTGGCGCGCAAGCTGGAAAGCCAGGCGCGCTTCAAGGGTTCGGCCTACGTGTACGTGGGCGTGCCGGTGATTTCCGCCTTGGCGGCCATGCACGGCATGGTGCCCCCGCATCCCGGCCCGCTGACCGCCATTGCCACGCTCAAGACCACGGTGGGCCCCACGATGATCTACGGTTTCATCGCGGCGCTGCCGGCCATGATCTTCGGCGGGCCGCTCTATGGCGCGTTCATCGCCCCGCGCATGACGACGCGGCCGGACGAGGCCCTGCTCGAACAGTTCACGGCGTCCGCCGACAGCCCTGGCGGCAATAACGCGCCTAGCGTCGGACTGGGCGTGCTGGCGGCGTTGCTGCCCGCCCTGCTGATGCTGGTTCACGCCGTGGCCGAAATGCTGCTGCCCAAGGACTCGAGCGTGACGCACGTTGCCGCGTTCCTCGGCAACCCCGTCGTCGCGATGCTGCTGGGCGTGCTGTTTGCGGCCGTGATGCTGGTCTTCCTGCGCGGCGGCGACGCGGAGAAGCTGCGTGGCGCGCTGGGCCAGAGCTTGAAGCCCATCGCCGGCATCATGCTCATCATCGCCGGCGGCGGCGCCTTCCAGCAGGTCCTGACGAACGCCAAGGTCGGCGACGCCATCGTCCACCTGACCCACCAGTTCGCTTTCCCGCCGCTGATCCTGGGCTGGCTGATCGCCATGCTGCTATCGGTCTCCACCGGCTCGGCCACGGTCGGCATCGTCGGCGCCGCGGGTTTGCTGGCGCCACTTGCGGGCGCGGACCCCACCCTGAATTTGCCGCTGCTGGCCCTGTCCATCGGCTGCGGTTCGCTGTTCTTCAACTACGCGAATCACGCCGGATTCTGGATGGTGAAGGAATCGTTCGGCATGACCATGGGCGAAGCCACGAAGACGATTTCCGTCGTGCAGTCGATCGTGTCGGTGGTGGGGTTGGTGATGGTGCTGCTGTTTAATATGTTGCCGGCGCTGGGGTGATGCGGGTGGGGGCGGATGCGCGTCAGGCGCGAGCCGCCTTTTCACGACGAACGCCGGGGGTCATGGATGAACCCCGGGCGCGACTCAGCGCTTGGACGCGGGCTCGCAGGGTGGGCTCGGCTCGGTAAAGCGATCAAGGAATCCGTGGCGCGTCACTATCCGTTCAATTTTTGCGCCAGGCCCGATGCAGACGTCGATTCGCCTGAATGGGTTGGTGATTTCGAGCGAGTCAGTGCTTTGGCTGGGAAATGTCAGCAGCAGCCACATGTCGGGCTTTGGAAACATGGCCGTGTATTGGGCCGACGTCTCGCCCGGGCTCATGCCAAATTTCGCCGTGTTGTCGTTGTCGTTAAAAAAAACGCCAATTCGGTCAGTCGCCCGCTGGGAGTAGTGCAACACCACGATCGGCGAGAACGTACCCCACAACGCGATGCAACTCCAAAGCACCGCAAGAATTCCGACGATACTTCCGAAGAATTTTAGTAAGAAGCGCATTACGTCCCTTTGCGATCGCAGTTGTGGATCTCTTTGGCGTGATGCTCAACATTCCCCCAAGGTAACGGTACGGCCTCAATGAATTGCAGGAGAGTTGCTGTCGTCAGTTCGTGGGGTTTGGCCCGATCATAAAGATTGCAGCCCAACTTGATCGAAATATGATCTGGCACATCGTCAGCGCTGGCTGGCCAGGGCCCATTTTCAGGATGGTTTTGCATGGTTGGCCATCGCGTTTCCTTCAGGGCATTGTAGGTGTCCAAAAGCGCCTGTGCGATGCCTGCCGAATTGATGAGTTCGGCACTATCAAAGCCGAGCGCAACGCCCACATATCCATAATGGATGTTGGACCAGATGTCATAGTAATAGTCAAAAGAGCCGTACTTCTGCCAACCTTTATTGAGGCGGGAACCAAGCATTCGCCGCAAAATGGACTTGTGGTCCCAGGGGCGACTTGGGCCGATGATGTCGGCAAAAAGCATGTACGCGGAAAGCTGCTGTTCTACCTTCCTCTCGATGTAGGTTTTACGCGCTGACAGCCTGAGATACCAAGGTGCATTTTCCAGTTCTTTGTAATACGCCCTGATGTCGTAGTGGTTGGCGTCATGGATCTGTCGACCGCGAATGGAAAATGGATTGGTCTTCATCTCACGGACGATGTACTCGGCCAGCTGTATTGCCGTGTCAGGGTGATCACAGCCGGTGCGTTGGTGTTCGTTGGAGAGCCTGTGCCCCGAAAAAGCCTGATCTGTCAGCGAGCTTTCCGTGGATACGCTACGGTCGACCGATGTACTAACGATGCCACCTGGATCTAGGTACACAACCGCAAAAGTTTGACTCGCGATCAGCGAAGCGCCGCATGACGTTTTCATGCCGTCGACTGCAACGAAGCTATCGTCGATAGCGAAAGTGGCGACACCTTCGGCGATGGGAAAAACGCCCTCGCAGCGAGGGCAAGTCACCATGTGCCCCATTCCCGCAGCGGCACGGCCAAGAACGTCATAGGAGGAGAACCCCTCCGTCACCGCTCCTCCATGCGTGGTCTTGTCGCCTACACGAACAATCGGGCGGCCATTCATGATTAATCCTTCGGGATTCGCAGAGCGCTTAGAACTACACTGCGTCGAACGGCGGACAATCAGAAGAATTTGGAAAACGCATCGAAGGCGGGCCGCCGGCCAATGGGGCGGCGATCCAATGCAAAAAAAAGGCCGATCCACAAGGAATCGGCCTTTTTGCTGGGGTATTTCTCTGGTGCCGGTGAAAGGAAGCGCGGAGCGCGCCAACGGTTTTCAACCTACGCCAACCTACGCCAACATTCGAGGTAAAGTTCGATTCCAATTCTGGATATCGAATCAACACTTTCCAGCAGTTTCCAACAGTTTTGCCGGTCTGATTACGCCAAATTCACGCCGGTGGAGGTACCGTATGGCGTCTTACCGAAAGCGCGGTGATAAATGGCGCGCCGAGGTCTTTAAAAATAATGTGCGCGAAAGCCAGACCTTTGACACGAAGCGCGAAGCTGTCGAATGGGCGCAGAGGCGCGAGGCCGAGTTGTCCGCCGTGAAGTCGGGCAAGGTAATCCGTAAAACGCTGGGAACAGTGATGCAAC
>NZ_JAGXJZ010000250.1:0-426 GCF_019091095.1 Achromobacter sp. GbtcB20
AGGGTCTCGAGCTTGAAGTCGCCCGTCAGCACGTTGACGCCGGTCTCGGCGCGTACGTCCGCGATCAGGACGTCGATCAGGTCGCCGCGGCCGAACACGCCCGCCGCGTTGATGCGGTCGACGAAGCGCGCCGCGTAGTCGGGCAGCGGCACGCAGTGGCGCCGCAGCTTCTGCGGCAGGGATTTCAGCAGCAGGTGCACTTTTTCCTTGAGCATGCCTGGCACCAGCCAGGCCGCGCGCTCGAGCGGGATCTGGTTCAGCGCGAACAGCGGCACCGCCAGCGTGACGCCGTCGCGCAGGCTGCCCGGCTCGAAGTGGTACGACAGGCCCATCTCGATGCCGGTGACGTTCATCGTCTTCGGGAACAGCTCGGTGGTGACGCCGGCCGCCTCGGGCCGCATCAACTCCTCGCGGTTCAGGTAGAGC
>NZ_JAGXJZ010000251.1:0-425 GCF_019091095.1 Achromobacter sp. GbtcB20
CCGCCAACCCGAACAGGATCGGCAACCCGGACAACCTGAAGTTCTCGGAAAAGCTGCGCACCCTGTTCATCGGCGAAGACAGCGGCCAGCACGTCAACAACTTCCTGTGGGCCTACAACGTCGACACCAAACAGCTCGCGCGCATCATGTCGATCCCGGCCGGCGGCGAGTCGACCGGTCTGCACGCGGTCGATGAACTGAATGGCTGGACCTACATCATGAGCAACTTCCAGCACGCGGGCGACTGGGGCGGCACCCACAACAACGTGAAAGCCACGCTCGATCCGCTGGTGCGCGCGAACTACAAGGACAAGTTCGGGTCCGCGGTCGGTTACCTGACGGGGGAGCTGAGCCAGATGCGCCTGGCGAAAGCGTAGAAAGGGAGAGTCCCGCCACGGGACGCAAGCCGGGCCAAGGTGGAAGTC
>NZ_JAGXJZ010000252.1:0-425 GCF_019091095.1 Achromobacter sp. GbtcB20
GTGCCGGCCCAGGGCAGCGTCGTGACCTGGGCCGTCGCATGGCCAGCGCTGCCCATGATGCGCTGCAGGACGTTGCCGGCGCGCCGGGTCATCTCGTTGGCCGCGCGCCGCGAGAAAGTCAGCAGCAGGATGCGCTGGGGGTCGGCGCCGCCCTGGATCAGGCGCGCCACCCGGTGCGCCAGGGTATTCGTCTTGCCCGAACCGGCGCCGGCCACCACCAGCAGCGGCCGCGCGGCCGGCGCCCCGATGTCGTGCTCGACGGCGGCGCGCTGCGCGGGATTCAGGCTGGCGAAAGGATCGGCGGCGGTCGTGAGGTCGGGCGGGTTCGTTGGCGTGGCGGCGGCGACAGTCATGGAAGGAAGGACAAGGAGCGGACAGTTCGACTGTACATTTGTCCAGTATGCTTTCGCAAGTGCATTTTGCAT
>NZ_JAGXJZ010000253.1:0-422 GCF_019091095.1 Achromobacter sp. GbtcB20
ATGGAAGTTCGCGAACTGCTGTCCAAGTACGACTTCCCGGGCGACGACACCCCGATCGTCAAGGGTTCGGCCAAGCTGGCGCTGGAAGGCGACAAGGGCGAACTGGGCGAACAGGCCATCCTGTCGCTGGCTGCTGCGCTGGATTCGTACATCCCGACGCCTGAGCGTGCCATCGACGGCGCGTTCCTGATGCCGGTTGAAGACGTGTTCTCGATCTCGGGTCGCGGCACCGTGGTGACCGGCCGTATCGAACGCGGCATCATCAAGGTCGGCGAAGAAATCGAAATCGTCGGTATCGTTCCGACGGTCAAGACGACCTGCACGGGCGTGGAAATGTTCCGCAAGCTGCTGGACCAAGGTCAAGCTGGCGACAACGTGGGCATCCTGCTGCGCGGCACCAAGCGTGAAGACGTCCAGCGCGG
>NZ_JAGXJZ010000254.1:0-422 GCF_019091095.1 Achromobacter sp. GbtcB20
CGGAACAGGCGGTAATGCTTGTCGATGCCGTCGAGGATGGTGCGCGCGATGTCGAATGCGATCTGGGAAGACAGCAGTCTGGGGAACGTCACTTCGGTCATCGTTCGTCTCGCGCGGGTGTCCGTTGAGCGGCCATTTTATTGCATTGCAACGTAGCGGTGTTGGCGTAGTATTGGGACGCGAAAATCATTGTTGCGTAACCGATGTCCGTGACCGCGACCGTAGGGTGGGCACCCCGTGCCCACGCGTGAACGATGCACATTGTTGACCTGGTATACGCGCCAACAACATGCAAGCGTCACGCGTGGGCACGTCATCGATGCCCCCAGCATCAATGACCCCACCCTACAAAATCAACCGCGCGCCCGCAGCGCGTTGCGCACCACGTACAAGCCCACCACGTCGTTCGCGACGTGCACCAG
>NZ_JAGXJZ010000255.1:0-421 GCF_019091095.1 Achromobacter sp. GbtcB20
CGGCGCCGATGCCGGCGCCAAAGATCGCCCAGGCGCCGTCGACCCGGGGCACGGCGTTCGCGATCGCCACCATCGGGCCGACGGCGGCGAAGGTGACGCCCATCATGACCGGCAGCCGGATGCCGAACCAGGAACCCAGCCCGAAGGACTGGATCAGGGTCACCAGGCCGCAACAGAACAGGTCGGCCGAGATCAGCATCGTGACCTCCGCCGGCGACAGTTTCAGGGCGCGGCCCACGATCAAGGGTACGGCGATGGCGCCGGCGTACATGACCAATACGTGCTGCAGGCCGAGTGCGCTCAGTCGCCCGAGGGGCAGTTTCTCGTCCACCGGATGGCGGCTCTGGTGTTTCATGCTTGTCTCCTGATTATTATTGACGTCAGTCTGCAACCAAAGAATGCATGCTGCTGGCCGGGCGAG
>NZ_JAGXJZ010000256.1:0-419 GCF_019091095.1 Achromobacter sp. GbtcB20
TGGGTCAGTTTTGTCCGTTGAGAACCTTGAGCCTGTGACGCTGGACAGGTGTCAGCATTCTGCTGCTCGGAAAACCTTTCATATCAAATTTTCCGCTTTCAGAACGGTAAGGCATCCGATCGCCCTTGTATTGCGCCACCATCGCATTGACTGCGCGGACGAACATGCGCTACGGCAAAGTATCGTCGCGGAATTCATCCTGGGGATACACGCGAGGGCTAAAGTCGGAGTGCTCGATAGCCATCAGCTCGCACAACCGTTGGCCATGCTCAGCGAGGAAACTGTACATCTGAAGTGTCCACCAGCATTCTGCCGCGTGATGGTACGCACGTTTATAGGCTAAGGCTGCGTCGCTTGCAGGGCCCCGAAGCCCGGATAGCCGCTTTTCCACCTCTTGCAGAACCAGGCGACGTTGTTCC
>NZ_JAGXJZ010000257.1:0-417 GCF_019091095.1 Achromobacter sp. GbtcB20
CTCGCGCTCGAGCGCGGTGGCGGACAGGCGCATCAGCAGCGAGACTTCCTCGGCCGGACGGCGCCAGGTTTCCGAGGAAAACGCGAACAGGGTCAGGTACTCGACGCCGCGCAGCACGCAGGCTTCGACGACGCCGCGCACGGCTTCGACGCCCTTCACGTGCCCGGCCACGCGCGGCAGCAGGCGCCTGGTCGCCCAGCGGCCGTTGCCGTCCATGATGATCGCGATATGGCGCGGGACGGCCGGCACATCGGGTACTGCAGTCGTCGAACTCTTGAAGATCATAAATCCATTGCCATGACAGTGATACGACAAATAAAGCGAAGCGCCCGGCCGGGTGAAAGACGGCCGGGCGGCAACCAGGCCGGATGAAGCAAACGGCCGGGCGGCGGCCGGGCCGGCTTGTTTCGTCCAGCC
>NZ_JAGXJZ010000258.1:0-416 GCF_019091095.1 Achromobacter sp. GbtcB20
GGGATCGCCGCCGACAGCTGCGCGCCAGATCATAGCAGGGTTTATTGCCCTGTCGTCACTGTGAAACAAAAGCATACAAACATGTATATACAAGTGTATGCATGCTGTCATGACGTCGCGCGGCCGGGCGGCGCGGCATGCGGGCCGTGGTAGCATCGGCGCCTCCCCGACTGCGCTTCCGTCCATGCTTCCCCTTTCACCTTTCTATGACGCCATCGTCGTCGGCAGCGGTCCCGGCGGCGCCAGCAGCGCACGCGCGCTGGCCCATGCCGGCCTGCGCGTGCTGGTGCTGGAACAGGGCGGCGCCGAGCCTTTACAAGGCACGGTGACGCAGATGGCGGCAATGGCCGCCGTCCCCGGCAAGGGCGCCTATGTCCATCGCGACGCCTCGCTGCTGGTGGCCGGCATCACGGCGG
>NZ_JAGXJZ010000259.1:0-416 GCF_019091095.1 Achromobacter sp. GbtcB20
ACCGCGAGTGGCTTTCAGCAGATCATGAGCAGCGTGATCCAGAGCGCGACCTGCGCGGTTGCATCGCTGCCGGCGCTGATCATTCAGCGCTCCGATCCGGGCCTGTCCAACCTGCTGACCAACGGCGTGCTGCAGGCGCGGCTGGACTTCGACCGCTCCAAGCTGACGTGCCGCGCCATGGCGGAGAAGATGGCCGAGACTGCGGGGGGCCAGCTTGGCTGGGGCCAGATGGCCGAAGGCATGGCCTTGCGTGACGCGGTTGGCAGCAACGATGCCGTGTCGGGCGTCGAGCAGGCCGAGACGCGCCGCGGCAACGACAGCCTTCCCTGGGTGGGCGGCAGCAATGCCGGTGGCGCAGGCCAGTCCGCCATCCGCGTGGACGGCGACGTCACCCGCGCGGGCTACAACCTGGTCAA
>NZ_JAGXJZ010000026.1:0-71006 GCF_019091095.1 Achromobacter sp. GbtcB20
CCCCCTGTCCGCCCCCCATCCGCCCGCCCACGCCATCCGTCCGGCCATGGCCGATATGGCCGGTGGCGTGCGCGGCGAACGCCTGATACAAGATCATCCTGACGGCCTGCATGTTCTGCGCGGCCTGAAGGGCATCGGCGCGACCACCCATGCGCCCGGCCGCCCGCCGCTGGGCGCGGCGCAACTGCGCCGGGTGCTGGCCGAGTTTGACGAACAAGGCGCCACGGTGACGTATCACCTGGCGTACGGTATGTGGAGAAAGACCATGCAGCGGCCTAATGGCGTTTTTGTGACGGGCACCGATACCGGCATCGGCAAAACCCTGGTGTCGGCCATCCTGGCCCGTGCCTGGAATGCCGATTACTGGAAGCCGGTGCAGACGGGCGTGGCCGAAGAGCCCGGCGACACCGACACCGTCGCCCACCTGGCGCGGTTGCCGCCCGAGCGCCTGCACCTGCCTGCCTACGTGCTGCAGGCGCCGCTGTCGCCGTGGGCGGCCGCCACGCTGGAAGACACGGTCGTCGACGCCACCACCATCGTGCCGCCCGCGACGCGGGCGCCGCTGATTGTGGAAGACGCGGGCGGCCTGTATGTGCCGATCGACGACACGCACATGATGATCGACCTGATCGCGCGCCTGGACATGCCGGTGGTGCTGGCGGCGCGCAGCGGACTGGGCACCATCAACCACACCTTGCTGAGCCTGAAGGCGTTGCAGCGGCGCGGCATCCCCGTGCTGGGCGTGGTCATGAGCGGCCCGCCGTCCGCGGGCAACAAGGAAGCCATCGAGCGCTTTGGCGGCGTGCGCGTGCTGGCCGAGATCCCGCCGCTGCCGCGCGTGGACGCCGCGGCCGTCGATGCATTGGCCCAGGGCATCGCGCCGCTGGCCGAATGCCTGGCGGCGCTGTATGACGCCGAAACCGAAGCGGACTAGCCCAGACGCCAGTCCGGCGCGCCCGGCATCACTGCCGGGCCATGTCGATGAACGCCCGCAGCGCCGATGAGACGCGGCGCTGCCGGGGGTAATACAGCATGAAGCCCGGAACCACGGGACACCAATCCTCCAGCAACGGCACCAGCCTGCCCGATGCAAGCAGGTCCGCCACGTAGCTTTCGGGAACGTAGCCGATACCGATGCCATCGCAGGTCGCGCGCACTTCGGCATGCACGTCGCTCAGCGCAATGCGGCCCGGCACGTCGATTTCCACCTTTTCGCCGTCCTTCTCGAACTCCCATTTGAAATAGCGGCCGCTGGGAAACCGGTAGCGCACGCAGTCGTGCCGCAGCAGGTCGGCCGGCTTCCGGGGCGCCTCGCGCCCCTGCAGATAGGCGGGCGATACCACCACCACCGCGCGCAGCGGCGGGCCGATGGGAACCGCCACCATGTCCTCGGGCACGGCTTCAAGCAAACGCACGCCCGCGTCGAAGCCGGATTTCACGATGTCCACAAAACTGTCGTCTTCCCCTATTTCCAGGCGGATGTCCGGATAAGCAGCTAGAAAACGGGCCGCCATGGGCATCAGCAACAGGTACGAAGCCGCGCGCGACGTGTTGATGCGCAGCGTGCCGGCAGCGGATCCGCGAAAGTGGTTCATTTCGTCCAGCGCGTCGCCCAGGCCGTGCAGCACCGGCTGCAAGCGCTCTGCCAGGCGGTGGCCGGCTTCGGTCAGGGCCACGCTGCGCGTGGTGCGGTTGAACAGGTTCACCCCGAGCCGCTCTTCCAGGTTGCGGATGGCGTAGCTGACCGCCGAGGTGGACAGACTGAGCTCTTCGCCCGCCTTGCGGAAGCTGCCCAGACGGGCAACCGCCGAGAACGCGGCAAGATGGGATAGGTTGTCGAGCGGCATGATTATGCAAATTTATTCAATAAATCATGCCGAAATTCTAGCTTGAACCTAGTTGTCGGCGGGCTTATTGTGAACGCCTGCTCAACAAACATCCCAAGAGGCCGTCATGATCCAAGCCCAAGGCTACGCCGCGCACAGCGCCGACACTCCCCTGGTTCCCTTCAGCTTCACCCGCCGTGAACCGGGCGACGATGACGTGCTGATCGACATCCTGTACAGCGGCATTTGCCACTCCGACCTGCACCAGGCGCGCGGCGACTGGGGCAATTCCATGTACCCGATGGTGCCCGGCCACGAAATCATTGGCCGCGTCGCACAAGTGGGCAAGAACGTGACGCGATTCAAGGTCGGCGACTACGCCGGCGTGGGCTGCATGGTGGACTCGTGCCGCCATTGCAAGGCGTGCCGTCTGAACCTCGAACAGTATTGCGAAGAGAACGCCACGCTCACCTACAACGACAAGGAGCGCGGCAGCGATCAGCTGACGTTCGGCGGCTACTCCGATCGCATCGTGGTGACCGAGCACTTCGTCGTGAAGGTGTCCGACAAGCTCGACCTCAAGGCCGTCGCGCCGCTGCTGTGCGCCGGCATCACCACCTATTCTCCGCTGCGCCACTGGAAGGTGGGGCCGGGCAAGAAGGTCGGCGTCATCGGGCTGGGTGGCCTGGGCCACATGGGCGTGAAGTTTGCGCATGCAATGGGCGCGCATGTGGTGATGATCACGACTTCGGCCGACAAGGCCCGCGATGCCAAGCGCCTGGGCGCGGACGAGGTGCTGGTCTCGCGCGATGCCGACGCCATGGCGGCGCACGCCGGCACGTTCGACTTCCTGCTGAACACGGTTCCCGTCAGCCACGACGTCAATCCCTACATGGCCCTGCTGGCGCTGGACGGCACCATGGCGCTGGTGGGCGCGCTGACGCCGCTGGATCCGATCCCCGGCGCCAACCTCATCATGGGCCGCAAGTCGCTGGCCGGCTCGGCGATCGGCGGCATGCAGGAGACGCAGGAAATGATGGATTTCTGCGCCGAGCACAACATCGTCAGCGACGTGGAGATCGTGCCGATCCAGGCCGTGAACGAGGCCTACGAGCGGCTGGTGAAGAACGATGTGAAGTATCGCTTCGTGATCGACATGGAGTCGCTGAAGGAAACGCGCGCTGCCGCGTAAGCCTGCTTCCCCGAGGGCCTTCTAGGCGCTGCGGCGGGACCGGTAGTCGACCACATAGGATTCGACCCCTGCGCCCGCCAGTTGACTGATGACTTGGCCGAAGTGGATGCGGCCTTGGGCGGATGCCTCCGCGGTTTCACGAATGATGGTTTGCGTGGACGCGTTCATGGATGGCTCCTGACGGTGAAAAGGAGAAGACCGTTCCGGCGCCTCGGCCTTCGCACCGTCCAGCGTACTGCGGGAATCGCGCCATCGCGAAACAAAAAAAGAGGGTGCCCGCAGGCACCCTTGAATCCACCCTACAACAGCACCTGCGACTACACACCTGCATGCGGCGCCCGGCGTCCCGCGGGACTGGCCGGGCGCTGCCGGCTTACGCAGCCTTCTGCGCCTTGCCGTGTTCGAACTGCGCCTCTTCGGTCGAGCCGGTCAGCGCGGTCGTGGACGACTTGCCGCCCTCGATCGTCTGGGTCACGGCGTCGAAGTAACCGGTGCCCACTTCGCGCTGGTGCTTCACGGCGGTAAAGCCCATTTCGGCGGCGGCAAATTCCTTCTGCTGCAGTTCCACGAAGGCGCTCATCTGGCGGCGGGCGTAGCCGTGGGCCAGCTCGAACATGCCGTAGTTCAGCGCGTGGAAGCCGGCCAGCGTGATGAACTGGAATTTGTAGCCCATGGCGCCCAGCTCTCGCTGGAACTTGGCGATGGTGCCGTCGTCCAGGTTCTTCTTCCAGTTGAACGACGGCGAGCAGTTGTAGGCCAGCAGCTTGCCCGGGAATTGGCGATGGATGGCGTCCGCGAACTTGCGGGCGTATTCCAGGTTGGGCGTGGACGTTTCGCACCAGATCAGGTCGGCGTACGGCGCGTAGGCCAGACCGCGGGAAATGGCTTGGTCGATGCCGGCGCGGGTGCGGAAGAAACCTTCCACCGTGCGCTCGCCGGTGATGAACGGACGATCGTTTTCATCGACGTCGCTGGTGACCAGGTCGGCGGCGTCGGCATCGGTACGGGCCAGCAGCAACGTCGGCGTGCCCATCGTGTCGGCGGCCAGGCGGGCCGACACCAGCTTGGACACGGCCTCGCGGGTGGGCACCAGCACCTTGCCGCCCATGTGGCCGCACTTCTTCACGGAAGCGAGCTGGTCTTCGAAGTGGACGCCCGACGCGCCCGCCTCGATCATGGCCTTCATCAGTTCATAGGCGTTGAGCACGCCGCCGAAACCGGCTTCGGCGTCCGCCACGATGGGCGCGAAGAAGTCGATGTAGCCTTCATCGCCGGGGTTCTTGCCTTCCATCCACTGGATCTGGTCGCAGCGCGTCAACGAATTGTTGATGCGGCGAACCACCTGCGGCACGGAGTTGGCGGGATAGAGCGACTGGTCGGGATACATTTCGCCGGCCAGGTTGGCGTCGCCGGCGACCTGCCAGCCCGACAGATAGATAGCCTTCAGGCCGGCCTTGACCTGCTGCATGGCCTGGTTGCCGGTCAGGGCACCCAGCGAATTGACGAACGGCTCGCTGTGCAGGAGTTCCCAGAGGCGCGTGGCGCCGCGGCGGGCAAGCGTGTGTTCGACGCTGATCGAGCCGCGCAGGCGGATGACGTCTTCGGCGCTGTAGTCGCGCTTGATGCCCTGCCACCGGCTGTTTTCGGCCCAATCTTTCTGCAGGTTGCGGATTTCGGTTTCGCGATTGCTCATGGTGATGCTCCTGGTCAGTAGTGAGAGAACTTCAAAGGATTCGCGTCGTGCATTGCGTGAATCGTTGGAGAAAGTCTATGCCTGTGCTGCGGAGCAATGTGAAGGCAGGTCTTATACAAGACGAAAAATGTTAGCCATTTAAATCAATGAGTTATGAAGACGATTTTGTATAATGAAATGCGATTGTCGTTTATGAAATGCCGCCCCGCTGCTGCGCAACACGGGCTTTCACATGCCGAGAGTTACATTTCACGTTGTGGAAAATCGTGCCCCTCTCAACGCCTACAATGCCGTCATCCCGTTTTTGAATTCCTGCTATGACCCTGTCTCACGGCCCTCTCGGGCAGAGCGTGGCCTACGCCTCGCAATACGATCCCTCGCTGCTGTTCCCCATTGCGCGCTCGCACAACCGCGCGGCGCTCAATCTGAATGACGGCAACCTGCCCTTTACCGGGGTGGACCTGTGGAACGCCTACGAGCTGTCGTGGCTGGACGCCAAGGGCAAGCCGCGGGTGGCGATGGCGACGTTCTCGGTGCCGGCCGACAGCCCCAACATCATCGAATCCAAGTCGTTCAAGCTGTACCTGAACTCGTTCAACCAGACCCGACTGGTCAATTCAGCGGCCCTGCGCGGCCGGCTGGAACGCGACCTGAGCGCCGCCGCGGGCGCGCCGGTGGGCCTGGACTTCTTCTTGCCGCAGCGCTTTTCCGAGCTGCAGATGGGCGAGCTGGACGGCATCTACATCGACAAGCTGGATATCGAGATCGACACCTATGAGCCCGCCCCCGAGCTGCTGCGCACCCGGCCGGGCGACGTGGTCGAGGAAACGCTGGCGTCGCGCCTCTTGAAGTCGAACTGCCCCGTGACCGGCCAACCCGATTGGGCCACGGTGCAGATCCGCTACCGCGGCAAGCCGATCGATCGCGAGTCGCTGCTGCGCTATGTGGTGTCGTTCCGCCAGCACGCCGAATTCCACGAGCACTGTGTCGAGCGCATCTTCAGCGACATCATGCAGGCGTGCGGCCCGGAGCACTTGACGGTGTATGCGCGCTACACGCGCCGCGGCGGACTGGACATCAATCCCTGGCGCAGCAACTTCGAGGCGGCGCCGCCGGCCGATAGACGAACCGTCCGCCAGTAGCCCGCCTGCCACGAGAAACGGCCGCCCGAGGGCGGCCGTTCTACGTTTACTGTCCAGCGATACCGGTCTATGTTCACTTCACGAACGGCTCAGGCCGCGGCGTGTCGTCTTCGGACGGCGGCAGCACCGGGTACTGGATGACTGGCTGGTCGCCCGTGAGTGTCTTCAGGAATGCCACGATCTGGCCGTTTTCATCGGGCGTGAACGTGCGGCCCAGTTGCAGGCGGCCCATCACGTCGACGGCCTGCGTCAGCGTGGCCGCTTCGCCGTCATGGAAGTACGGGTAGGTCAGCGCGACGTTGCGCAGCGTCGGCACCTTGAAGTTGAAGCGGTCCGCGTCCTTGCCCGTGACCGCGGCGCGGCCTTCGGCCTTGTTCTCGGTGATATAGGGGGTGACCAGCCCCATCTTCTGGAACGAGTTGCCGCCCACCGCCACGCCGTTGTGGCAAGCGACGCAGCCGCTGTTCTTGAAAAGCTCGTACCCGGCCAGTTCCCGGACGGTCAGCGCTTTCTTGTCGCCCTTGAGCCACTGGTCGAAACGCGAATTCGGCGTGACCAGGGTTTCTTCAAACGCGGCCAGCGCGCTGGTCACCTCGCCGATGGTGATCGTGTCCTTGCCGAAGACCTGCTTGAATTCGGCGCGGTAGCCCGGAATGGAATTGAGCACCTGCACCGCCAGCTCGTGGGTGGACGCCATTTCCATGGGGTTCTCGATCGGGCCGCCCGCCTGTTCGCGCAGGTCCTTGGCGCGGCCATCCCAGAACTGGGCGATGTTCAGGCTGGAATTGAGCACGGTCGGCGAATTGATGCCGCCCTGCTGCCATTTGTGGCCGATGGAGGCCTTCAGGTTGTCGGACCCGCCCATCGCGAGGTTGTGGCAGGAATTACAGGAGATCGCGCCGGAGCGGGACAGACGCGGATCGAAGAAGAGCTTCTTGCCCAGTTCGACCTTGGCGGGTTCCTTGATGACGGCGGGCGCGATCGGCTGGATGGGTTCCTGCGACGCGCTCCACGCCTGATTTGCCCACAGTCCCAGTACGAGTCCCACGGCCAGCAGCGTATTTGTCTTTCTCATTTGCTTCTCCTGTGAATAACCAGATCAACCACATGGTTATTACATCGGGGAAGCCATGCTCTGGCCTTGCGAGGCATCAAGCGGCGCCGGCCGGGGCGCACGCGGCGATGCCGTGCTTGATGGCGCGCAAGGCAGCGCTGGCGCCGTGCGGGGCGATCAAAGGGGTTGGGGCGCCCTGCGGTTACGGCGCCCGCGGTCTCACCGCATTACGGCCGCGCTGCTGCCGCCGCCGCGGGCGGTTCGGCGCGGCGCGCCTGCACCGCGATCCACTGCGCCAGGAAAGCGGCCACGGCGAACGCCACGCCCGCACCCACCCACGGGCCTTGCCGCAGGCCGGCATCCAGGAGCAGACCGAAAGCGAGCGGCCCCAGCGCCGAGCCCACGTCCATGCCCGAATACACCAGGCCGTAGACCGAGCCGGTCGAGCCCTTGGGCGTCACGCGGCGGATCAGCATGTCGCGCGACGGTGCGGCCACGCCCGAGCAGAAACCGGCCAGGCCCACGACGGGCGCGGCCAGCACGGCGGGCACTAGCCCCAGCGCCAGCACGACCAGCGTCAGGCCAGCCAGGATCAGCGCCACCATGACGGTGCGCTCGGTGCGCGGGTTGGCCGACACCAGGAAGCCGCCGGCCGCCATGCCCACCGCCGAGGCGACCATGTATCCGGACAGCGCGGAACTGGCCGTGACCTTGGACAGGTCGTAAAGCTGGCCCAGCAAGGGAATGGTGTAGTTCTGCACCGACGAAAGCGCGATGGAAGTGCAGGCAAAGAAGAGGAAAGCGCCCCACAGCGCGGGCTTGGACAAGAGCGCGGACAGCGTGGCCAGAACGCCCTCTTGCGGTTTGGCGGCGGGCTTGGGCGCGTTGGCGGCATCCTTGGCGTCGCCGCCGGCCTCGACGGGCGACGGGCCACCCAGCAGGTCGCGTCCCAGCACCGTCAGCAGCAGCACCAGCGCCACGAGGCCGGCGGCGCTATAGGCTGCCACGCGCCAGTTGGCCAACAGCGTGATGGTGGTGATGAACACGGGCGTGAGCGCCCACCCCAGGTTGCCAGTCAGGCCGTGCGTCGAGAACGCATGGCCGAGCCGCGGCGCGGTGACGCGGTGGTTGATGAGGGAGTAATCGGCCGGATGAAACACTGAATTGCCGATGCCGCCGATGACGGCGGCGGCCATCAGCATGACGTAGCCGGTGGCCGATCCGATCAGCACGCCCGACAGCACGAAGCAGCCCAGCCCGAACCAGAGCACGGGGCGCGCGCCGATGCGGTCCACCACGAAACCCGAGGATGCCTGGCCGATGCCGGAAACCACATAGAACGTCGAGACCAGCAGGCCCAGCCGCGCGAAGTCCAGCCCGAACTGAAGGCCCAGTGCGCCGTACAGCGACGGCAGCACAAGCTGGAAGAAGTGGGACGACGCGTGCGCCACGCCGATGAGCAGGATGATTTTCCAGTCGCGCCGGCGTACGTCGGCGTCCGAGAGCAAGGGGGTGGCGGCGGTAGCGGTGTTCATGGCACAAGGCCGCGAAGGCGGCAGGATGCGTTCCGCCCGAGGCGGTTCGCGGGTTGTCTCCGGCAGCGCGCGGGTACTTGCCCGGGCGTGATTTTTTTTGCGACTGCAGGGTCTGCAACTGCGCCGGGCCGGCTTATTCAGCCGGCCCGGAAAATCGATACTACATGGCTTTTTCGCGGATCGCGGGCCAGGCGCGCTGCAGGTAGTACAGCATCGACCACACTGTCAGCACCGCGGCCACGATGATCAGCACGTCACCCAGCAGCTTGGTGCTGACGCCGTAGATTGTCTGGTTATACAGCAGGCACGGAATGGCGATCATCTGCGCCGCCGTCTTGAACTTGCCCAGCCGGTGCACGGCCACGCTGGCGCTGGCGCCAATCTTGGCCATCCATTCGCGCAGCGCGGAAATCGTGATTTCACGGCCGATGATGATGAGCGAGATGAAGGCGTCGACCCGGCTCAGGTCAAGCAGCACGATGAGGGCGGCGCAGACCATGAGCTTGTCGGCCACCGGGTCCAGAAATGCGCCAAATGCCGATGTCTGGTTCCAACGCCGGGCGAGCCAGCCGTCGAACCAGTCGGTCAGCGCGGCGATGATGAAGGCCCATGCCGCCAGCGTATCGCGCGTGGGAACAGACATCCAGCTTTCGGGCAGATAGAACAGCCCGACCACCAGCGGAATCATGGCGATACGCAGCCACGTCAGAATAATGGGAACGTTAATTGGCATAGTGTCCGTATCCTAACAGCTAGAGCCCCCCCCCGAAGCGCCTTTGGCGCTTCCCCCTCAAGGGGGCGCCTCTGCGGACCGGCGGAGCCGGATCCGCGCGGCCCGGATTGCTCGTCGGGTGGAGTGGTTGAAATTTGGGGTTTGGCATATCGGTGGTCGGCGGCGAGGGTGACACACGTTCGTGACATCTGGGCGATTCCAGGGTGTCAGCGCAGCGCCTCGTAGATGCGGATTGCCAAGTCTTGCGAGATGCCGTCTACCGAGGCCAGGTCCTCGATGCTGGCGCGGGCAACGCCGGAGAAGCCGCCGAAGCGGGCCAGGAGGCGCTGGCGGCGGCGGGCGCCCACGCCTTCTATTTCTTCCAGGCGCGAGACGTTGCGTGTCTTGGCGCGGCGGGCGCGCATGCCGGTGATGGCGAAGCGGTGGGCCTCGTCGCGCACCTGGGCGATCAGCATCAGCGCGGCGGATTCTCCGCCCAGTGCGACCGGCGGGCGGCCGTCGGCGAAGACCAGGGTTTCCAGGCCGACCTTGCGCCCTTCCCCCTTGGCCACGCCCACCAGCGCCTGGATGTCCAGCCCCAGTTCCGCGAAGACCTTGCGGGCGACTTCGACCTGGCCCTTGCCGCCGTCGATGAGAACAAGTCCGGGCATCTGTGCGTCGCCGTCGGCCACCTTGGCAAAACGCCGGGTCAGCACCTGGCGCATGGCCGCGTAGTCGTCGCCGGGCGTGATGCCGGCGATGTTGTAGCGGCGGTACAGGGAGGGCTGCATGTCGTGGTGCTCGAACACCACACAGGACGCCTGGGTGGCTTCGCCGGCGGTGTGGCTGATGTCGAAACACTCGATGCGCAGCGCGTCGAGCGCGGCTTCGTCGGTGTCCAGGTCCAGCGCTTCGGCCAGCGCCAGCGTGCGGGCCGCCCGGGCGCCGGATTCGGTCAGCGCGCGGGCGAGCGCCATTTCGGCGTTCTTTGCCGCTTGCTCCAGCCACGACCGGCGCGTGCCCTGCGGCCGCGACAGCACCCGCGTCGGCCGGCCGCCCGACTGCTCGACCAGCAGCGCGATCAGTTCGGGATCGGGCAAGGTGTGCGAACACACCAGGATCGGCGGCATCGCGTTCTCGGTGTAATGCTGGGCCACGAAGGCTTCCAGCACCTGCGGCGCGGCCTCGCCTTCGGCGTGCGAAGGAAAGAACGGCTTGTCGCCCAGATGGCGGCCGCCGCGCACCATCGCCAGATTCACGCAGACCTTGCCGCCGGCAATGGCCACCGCAATGATGTCGGTGTCTTCGCCGCTGACGTTTTCCATGGTCTGCTGGTGCAGCACGCGCGCCAGCGATCCCATCTGGTCGCGCAGCGCCGCGGCTTCTTCGAAGCGCAACTCCATGGAAGCCTGCTGCATGCGGGCCTCGATCTCGCCCATGACGTCCTTGGCCTCGCCGTTCAGAAAGCGGACGGCGCGATGCACGTCGCGGTCGTATTCGGCCGCTTCGATGGCGCCCACGCAAGGCGCCGAGCAGCGCCCGATCTGATGCAGCAGACAGGGGCGCGAGCGGTTGGCGAACACGCTGTCTTCGCACGTGCGCAGGCGAAAGACCTTTTGCAGGATCTGGATGGTTTCGCGCACGGCCCAGGCATTGGGAAACGGGCCGAAGAACTGGCCGCGCTTGTTGGTGGCGCCGCGGTAGTACGCGATGCGGGGCCAGTCATGCCCCGTGATGTGCAGGTACGGATAGGACTTGTCGTCGCGAAACAGGATGTTGTAGCGCGGCTTCAGGCTCTTGATGAGGTTGTTTTCCAGGATCAGCGCTTCGGCCTCGGAGCGCGTCACCGTGACCTCCAGCCGCGCCACCTTGGCCACCATCTGCGCGATGCGCGGGCTGGACAGCGTCTTCTGGAAATACGACGAGACGCGCTTCTTCAGGTCGCGCGCCTTGCCGACATACATGACCTCGCCGGCCGCATCCAGGTGCCGGTAGACACCCGGCAGATGCGGCAGGTCAGACAGGAACGATTTGAGATTGAAGTCGTCGGGCATTCTGGTAACGGCTTTCGGCCTGCAAGGTATCCCAATCGGGCGCATCGAAACGCGGCATCAGGCGCCGGATGCGCGCAACGGACTCGGGCGCATGGTCGAACTCAAGGCGCGACAGCAGGTCGTCGGCCAGGTCCGGGCGGTTGCACACCAGCACCATGTCGCAACCGGCGCGCAGCGCGGCGTTGGCCCGGTCCAGGATGTCGCCCGCGACCGCGGCGCCTTCCATGGTCAGGTCATCCGAGAACACCACGCCATCGTAGCCCAGGCGCTTGCGCAGGATGTCCTGCACCCAGCGCTTGGAAAATCCGGCCGGGTGCTTGTCCACCTTGGGATAGATCACGTGCGCGGGCATGACGGACGGCAGGACCGCATCGCCCAGCCACGCGTAGGGCGCGGCGTCGTCCTTCATGATCTCGTCCAGCGTGCGCGGATCGACGGGGATCTCGTGGTGCGAGTCGGCCTCGACGTAACCGTGGCCGGGGAAATGCTTGCCGCAGGCCGACATGCCAGCCAACGCCAGGCCTTGCACCAGCGCGCGCGACAGCATGGTCACGACGCGGGGATCGGCGTGGAAGGCGCGGTTGCCGATGACCTTGCTGACGCCGTAATCCAGGTCCAGCACCGGCGTGAAGCTCATGTCCACGCCGCAGGCGCGCAGTTCGGCCGCCAGGACGTACCCGGCCTCGGTGGCCAGGCGCATCGCCTGCAGCGGATCCTGATCCCACAACTGGCCCAGCGCGCGCATCGGAGGCAACGGCGTGAAACCGTCTTCGCGGAACCGCTGCACACGGCCGCCTTCGTGGTCCACCAGGATCAGCAGCGGCTCCTTGCGCGCCCTGTGGATCTGACGCGTCAGCGCGGTGAGCTGGGCGCGGTTCTCGAAGTTGCGGGCAAAGAGGATGACGCCGCCCACCAGCGGGTGGCGCAGGCGCTTCTTTTCCGCCTTCGTAAGCGTGTATCCCGCCACATCGACCATCACGGGGCCGGGGGGCAGGACCGCCTTGGATTTCTTTTTGGCCATGGAGGTGTCCTTGTAGATGTGCGGCAAGCCGGCGGGAAACATTCCGGGCTCAGGGCTTGCGCTCGACCACCACGTACGCGGCGGCCATGTCGGATTCATCGGTAATGGAAACGTGGGCCGCGCCGAACCGTTCGGCATACCAGGCCTGCAATTCGGGCGCGATCACCAGCACCGGGCGGCCGCCCGGCGCATTCAGCGTCTGCACGCGCCGCCACGTCATCGGCATGCGCATGCCCAGGCCGATCGCCTTGGAAAAGGCTTCCTTGGCCGCAAAGCGCGTGGCAAGGAATCGCAGCCCGCGGACCGGGTCGCGCGCGCGGCGGGCATGGAATTTGACGAGTTCTTCGGGTCCCAGGATCTTTTCGGCGAACCGGTCGCCGTGGCGCGCCAGCGCGCGCTCGATCCGGTCGATGCGCAGGAGGTCCATGCCGATGCCGGCAATGGCGCCGGCGGGCGTGGCGGAAGAAGAGTCGGACATCGGCATCGCCTGGCTAGCGGTCAAAACGCGTCATCGGCCCGCGTTCAAAGCCCGCGCAGCGCGTGCAACCGCGCCTGCACCATCAGCGCCTTCATGTCGCGCACGGCTTTTTCCCAGCCGTCGAAGATCGCCTGCGCCACGATGGCGTGGCCGATGTTGAGTTCGGAAATGCCGTCCAGCGCGGCCACCGGCTTGACGTTGCCGTAATGCAGGCCATGTCCGGCGTTCACGCGCAGCCCGTGGCGCAGCCCTTCGGTCACGGCCAGGCGGATGCGCTGCAGTTCGGCGTGGGCGGCCTCGCCCTCGGCCTCGGCATAGGCGCCGGTGTGCAGTTCGATCACGGGCGCGCCGGCCTTGGCGGCGGCGGCGATCTGAACCGGGTCCGGATCGATGAAGAGCGAAACGCGAATGCCGGCTTCGGTCAGAAGCGCCACCGCGTCGGACACCGGGCCCATCGCGCCGGCCACTTCCAGCCCGCCTTCCGTCGTGAGCTCGGTGCGCTTTTCGGGCACCAGGCACACGTCGCTGGGCTTGACCGCGCAGGCGATCTCAAGCATTTCCGGCGTGACCGCGCATTCCAGGTTCATGCGGGTGCGCAACTGCGGGCGGATCGCGTAGACATCGGCATCCTGGATGTGCCGCCGGTCTTCGCGCAGATGCAGCGTGATCAGGTCGGCGCCGGCGTCCTCGGCGCGCAGCGCCGCGGCGATCGGGTCGGGGTACGCCGTGTGGCGCTGCTGCCGCAACGTGGCGACGTGATCGATATTTACACCAAGTTCTATCATTGCACTTTCGTTGTTTCTTCCCAGCCGCCGCCCAGCGCCTTGTACAGCTCCACGCGGTTGATCAGCGCGGCCAGGCCGGTTTGCACCAATGCGAGCTGGGCGTTGAAAAAGTCCACCTGCGCGGTCTGCACCTGCAGGTAGCTGTCGATACCGTTGGTATAACGCAAATTCGACAACTCCAGCGTCCGCGCCGACGAATCCTGCAGCGCGCGCTGGGCATCGAGCTGCGCCCCGTAGGTGGCCTCGCCCGCCAGCGCGTCCGAGACTTCGCGGAACGCCTGCTGGATGGTCTGCTCGTACTGCGCCACGGCGATATTGTCGCGCGCCTTGGCCAGGTTCAGTCCTTCGCGGATACTGCCGCCCGCAAACAGCGGGGTCGTGATCGACGGCGAGAAGCTCCAATACCCCTGCCCGCCCTTGAACAGATCCCCCAACGACGGGCTGGCCACGCCCAAGAGGCCAGTCAGCGAGATGGTCGGGAAGAACGCCGCACGCGCCGCGCCGATGTTGGCGTTGGCGGACAGCAGCTGGTTTTCGGCGGCGGCGATGTCGGGCCGGCGCTCCAGCAGATCGGACGGCAGGCCCGACGGCACCGCGGCCAGCACCTGGTCGCGGCCGAACGTGGCCGGCGGGGGCAGCGTGTCGGGCAGCGGCGTGCCCACCACCAGGACCAGCGCGTTCATGGCCTGCGCGCGGGCGCGGGCCAGTTGCGCCAGGTCGGCAGAGGCCGTGTCCAGCAGCGACTTGGACTGGTTCAGGTCCAGTTCGGAGGCCACGCCGCCGTCGAAGCGGCGCTTGACCAGGTCATACGATTCCTGGCGCGAGGCCAGCGTGCGCTGCGTCAGGTCCAACTGGACTTCAGCGGCGCGCAGGTTGAAATACGACTGCGCGACCGAACCCACCAAGGTGATGTGAACGGTCTTTTGCGCCTGCTCGGTCGACAGGTACTGCTGGTACGCGGCTTCGGACAAGTTGCGCAGGCGGCCGAACAGGTCGATTTCGAACGTGGTCAGGCCGATGCCGGCCTGATAGGAACTGCTGATCGAGCTGGAATCCGGACCGCCGGGCCGCATGTTGGCCGGCAGGTGCTGGCGCTGGCCCTGGATGCCGGCGCCGATGCTGGGCCACTGCGCGCCGCGCTGGATGCCGTATTGCGCCCGGGCCTCTTCGACGCGCTGGACCGCGACGCGCAGGTCGCGGTTGTTGACCAGCGCAAGCTCGATGAGGGCCTGCAGGCGCGGATCGCGGAAGAATTCGCGCCAGCCCAGGTCCGCCGCAGGTGTGCCGGCCTGCGGCACGACGTCGGCGGCGGGCTGCGAGCCCAGCGTGGTGGCGCGCGAGTACGCGCCGTATTGCACCTTGGGCTGATCCGGCCACGCCGGGCTGACCGGCGCGTCGGGACGCTTGTAATCGGGCGCCAGCGAGCAGCCGGCCAACGCCACCGCCACAAAGGCGGACAAGGCGGTCTGTCTGAACATCAGGGCTTTCATTCCTTGCCCTCCTGGCCACCAGTGGGTTGTGCGGTCTGCGGCGTTGCCGGGGCAGCGCCCTTTTCGGCCGCCGCCTTCTTTTCGGCCTGCTCCTGCTCGAAGGCGCGCAGTTCGGCGCCGAGCAGACGCGGGCGGGTCTTGAACAGGCCCAGCACCACCACGAAGAATGTCGGAACGAAGATCACGGCGAACGGCGTGGCGGCCAGCATGCCGCCCAGCACGCCCAGGCCCACCGCGCGCTGGCTGGCCGCGCCCGCGCCGGTGGCCAACGCCAGCGGAATCACGCCCAGGATAAACGCCAGCGACGTCATCAGAATGGGCCGGAAGCGCAATCGCGCGGCCTCCACTGCGGCCTCGTACAGGCCCATGCCGCGCGCGTACTGGTCCTTGGCGAATTCCACGATAAGAATGGCGTTCTTGGCCGCCAGCCCGATCACGGTCACCATGCCGACCTGGAAGTACACGTCGTTGGACATGCCCAGCGCACTGACCAGCGCCACCGCGCCCAGCATGCCCAGGGGCACCACCAGCATGACGGAGATGGGGATGGCCCAGCTTTCATACAGCGCGGCCAGCACCAGGAACACGACGAGGAGCGACAGGCCCATCAGGATGGGGGCCTGGTTGCCGGCCTGCAATTCCTGGTACGACAACCCCGTCCACTCGTAGCCGAAGCCTTGCGGCAGCTGAGCGACCAGCCGCTGCATTTCTTCCATGGCCTCGCCGGTGGAGTAGCCCGGCGCCGAGCTGCCGCCGATACGCATCGACTCGTAGCTGTTGTAGCGCACGACCTGCACCGGTCCCTGCACCCATTCGCCCGTGACGAACGTGGACAGCGGCACCATGCCGCCCTGCGCGTTGCGGGCGTTCAGCTTGAGCACGTCGGACAATTGCATGCGGTACGGCGCATCGGCCTGGACCCAGATGTTCTGCATCCGGCCCAGGTTGGGGAACTTGCTCAGGTACGCCGAGCCGACCGCGGTCGAGATGAGCGATGCGGCTTCGTTGAAGTCCACGCCCAGCGCGGCCGCCTTGTCGCGGTCGATGTTCAGGCTGAGCTGCGTGCCCGCCGACAGGCCCGTGATACGGACTTGCGACAGCACGGGGCTCTTCATGGCCTCGCCCATCAGTTGCGCGGTGGCAGCCGCCAGGGCCTCGGTGCCGGCGGCGCCGCGATCCTGCAGGCGCAAGTCGAAACCGGTGGCGTTGCCCAGCGACGAGATGGCCGGCGGAACCAGCGTGAAGACCTGCGCGTCATGGATGCCCATGAGCTGCTTTTCGAACGCCGTGAAGGCGATCGCGCCGGCCGAATCCTGGCGTTCCTTGCGGTCCTTGAAGTCCTTGAGCGTCGTGAAGGCGATGGCCGCGTTCAGACCGTTGCCGTTGAAGCTGTAGCCCTGCACGGCAATGATGTTCTCGACGGCGGGAATGCCCTGGAAGTATTTTTCGACCTGCTCGATGACCTCGACGGTACGGTTGGCGCTGGCGCCGGTGGGCAGCTCGATGTTGCTGACCACGTAGCCCTGGTCTTCCTCGGGCAGGAACGACGACGGCAGGCGCAGGTAGAGCCAGCCCAGCAGCAGGACCAGCACCAGGAACGCCAGCATCATCCGGCCGCCCTTGTGCAGGATGCGCGACACCCAGTTCTGGTAGCCGTGCGTGGTGGCGTCGAACTTGCGGTTGAACCAGCCGAAAAAGCCCTTCTTGTCCTCGTGGTGGCCCTTGGCCACCGGCTTGAGGATCGTGGCGCACAGCGCCGGCGTGAAGGTCAGCGCCAAGAGCGCCGAAAAGAAGATGGACACGGCCATGGCCACCGAGAACTGGCGGTAGATCACGCCCACCGACCCGCTCATGAAGGCCAGCGGCAGGAACACGGTCACCAGCACCAGCGTGATCCCGATGATGGCGCCGCTGATCTGCGGCATGGCTTTTTTGGTGGCCTCTTTGGGCGGCAGGCCCTCGGTCGCCATGATCCGCTCGACGTTTTCGACGACCACGATGGCGTCGTCCACGAGAATCCCGATGGCAAGCACCATCGCGAACATGGTCAGCACGTTGATCGAGAAGCCCAGCGCCAGCATCACGGCGAACGCCCCCAGCATGGCCACCGGGACCACGAGCGCCGGGATCAGCGTGTAGCGCACGTTCTGCAGGAACAGGTACATGACCAGGAACACCAGCACCATGGCTTCGGCCAGGGTATGGAGCACCTGCTCGATGGAGACCTTGACGTAGGGCGCGGTGTCGTACGGCACCGAATACTGGATGTTGCCCGGGAAGTACTTGGACAGTTCCTGCATCTGGTTGCGCACGCCCTGCGCCGTGGCCAGCGCGTTGGCGTTGGGCGAGAGCACAATGGCGAAGGCCGCCGTGGGCTTGCCGTTCAGGCGCGCGCCGAACTGGTAGTTATCGGCGCCGACCTCGATGCGGGCGACGTCGCGCAGCAGCACCTTGGAGCCGTCGGTGTTGGCACGCAGGACGATACGGCCAAAGCCGTCGACCGTGCTCAACTGGCCGTTGGCCGTGACCGTGGCGGTGATGCGCTGCGATTCCGGGTTGGGCGGCGCGCCGATGCTGCCGCCGGAGATCAGCACGTTCTGGCTGGCGATGGCGTTGTTGACCTCGGCCATGCTGAGATTGAAGCCGACCAGCTTGGCCGGGTCCAGCCAGACGCGCATCGCCCGAGGCGCGGCGAACAACTGGAACTGGCCCACGCCCGGCACCCGCGAAACCGGGTTCTTCACGTTGCGGGTGATGTAGTCGGCCAGCGCCGTCTGGTCCAGCGAGCCATCGGTGGACGACAGCGTCACGATCATCAGAAAGCCGGTACTCGTCTGCTCGTACTGCAGGCCCTGCTGCTGCACCGCGCTGGGCAGCTGGGCGATCACGTTGGACACGCGGTTCTGCACGTCCACCTGCGCCAGGTCAGGATTGGTGCCCGGCGCGAAGGTCGCGGTGATGGTCGAGGTGCCGTAGGAGTCGCTGACGGACTCGTAGTAGATCAGGCCCTTGGCGCCGTTGAGCTGGTCTTCGATGATGCTGGTGACCGACTCGGCCACTTCGGGGGCCGACGCGCCGGGGTAGGTCGCGGTGATCGTAATGGCCGGCGGGGCCACATCGGGGTACTGCGCAACCGGCATGTTCGGGATGGCCAACACCCCTGCCAGCAGAATGAAAAGGGCAACTACCCAGGCGAAGATTGGTCGATCGATAAAAAATTGCGGCATGTGGGCTGACTCTGAAAGCGATGCTCACCAAAGAGGAACGCGGCGCTTGCTGCGCCGCGTGCCGCTTACGATTTCTGGCCGGCGGCCTTGTCCTGCGGGGCCGGCTCGGCCGGCTTGGCGCCGGGCTGCTGGGCGGGTTCGGCCGGTTTGGCGCCGGGCTGCGCGCCAGGTTCGGCGGGCTTGGCGCCGGGCTGCGCGGCGGGCGCGCCGCCCTGCGCGGGCGTGCCGCCCCGGTTCCATTGGCTGACCTGCACCGGCGCACCGGGGCGGATCTTCTGGAAGCCTTCGACCACGACCACGTCGCCTGCCTTCAGGCCGCTGGTGACCAGCCAGTTGTTTTCGTACGCGCCGCCAGTGGTGACCGGCGCCTGCGCGATCTTGTTGTCGCGCACCAGCATCAGGCTCTGCTTGCCGTCGGCCGTGCGCTGCAGCGCCTGCTGGGGAACCAGCAGGGCAACATCGTCAAAGCCCTGCTCCAGGCGGACCCGCACGTACATGCCGGGCAGCAGGATGCCATCGGGATTGGGGACCTCGGCGCGCAGGTTCACCTGGCCGGTGCTGGGATCCACCGTGATGCCGGTGAACAGCAGCTTGCCGGGATGTTCGTATTCGGAGCCGTCTTCGAGCACGACGGTGGCGCGGGCGGCGTCCTTGCCCACTTGCTGCAGACGGCCGCTGGCAAAGGCGCGGCGCAGGGCGGCAAGGTCGGCGGTGGACTGCGTGAAGTCGACGTAGATGGGATCGAGCTGCTGCACCGTGGCCATTTGCGTGGCGGACGTGGATTCGACCAGCGCGCCCTCGGTGACCAGCGGCTTGCCGATACGGCCGGTGATCGGCGAGGTGACGTCCGTGTAGCTCAGGTTGATGGCGGCGTTGTCCTGCGCGGCCTTCGCGGCGGCCACGGTGGCGTCTGCCTGACGGAAGGACGCCACGGCGTTGTCGTATTCCTGCTTGCTGACGGCGTTGGCCTTGACCAGCGGCGCGTAGCGGTCGGCCAGGAGCTTGGCGCTGAACAGGTTGGCCTGCGCCTGCTTCAACTGCGCCGTCGCCTGATCGTAGGCGGCCTTGTAGGGCGCCGGATCGATCTTGAACAGCAGCTGGTTTTCCTTGACGTCGCCGCCCTGCTCGAAGGTGATGCGCTGCACGATGCCGGTGACCCGGGCGCGGATCTGCGCGTCGCGCACGGCATCCACGCGGCCCGGCAATTCCGAGACGATGGGCGCGCGCTGCGGCTGCACCGTGACCACGCTGACCTGGGGCATGCCGGGATTCATTTGGGGCTTTTCCCCGCAACCGGCCAATATCAGCGCGAGGACGCCGCCGGAAACAGCCAGACCCGAAATTCGTTTAGGCGAAAACCGCATTGAAACCCCCGCGTAGCGTAATGAATCGCATCGTGAAATCGCGTCAGGAACCGCAGCAATTCGAACGTGCCGAAGAGCAGCGATCAAATCATGACCAAGCGTCACCAACGACACGTGAATAGCCCAGTAATGTAACTCAGATATTGGGGAAATCACGTACTTTTGGGGGGTGCGGGGGAACTTTCAGGCGCAATCGCGCAACAGTTATTTGCTGCTGGCGAGCTCTCGGAGATTGCCCAGGAACGCATAGCCGACGCCATGCACGGTGTGCAGGGGCAGCCGCGCACCCGCTTGGCGGACCTTGGTGCGCAGCCGGCAGATCGCGACATTCAGCGACCGCATGTTCATGCCGCCACGCAGGTGTTTCACTTCCTCGCGGACCAATTCACGCTGCGGATTCCTGACCAGGCACGCGAAGCAGGCGCGCTCGACTTCGGTGAGGTCCAAGCGCGCGCCGTTGGGCAATTGCAGCGTCCAGCCCCAGTAGAGCAGGCTCCACCACCCGTCCACGGGGTCTTGGGGCAGGCCCGGCGCCCAGCCGGCGGGCGGTTGCGTCCGCGCGGGGCTGCATGGAGGGCTGCATGCGGGGTTGCTAGCGGACGTACGCGCGGGCTTGCGCGTGCCGGGCTTGGCAAGGAAGGGAGCGGGCACAGGAGCATTCAAGGCGGATCTCCACCAGGATGGCCGCCGGCATGCAAGGGGCGGCCCGTCCCGGAACAAGGTTGCGGAATGTCCTTGAAGCCTACCTGCGCGGCGCGGATTTCGGCCCGTCGCCGCGCATCTATCAGACCAATCCGACCTGCACACCCCGCCAACCACGGTAAGCCGCCGCCGTGCTACGAATGATGGGTCCCGTTGCGATGGATATCGTGCGTGACAAAGCAGCTGTCCTGCGTGGGCCGGGCCAGGATGCCGGGTTTTTCCAGCGTATGGCGGATGTCCGCCAGGCCCGACTCCCAGTGCTCACGCATGGCTTCGGTGCCGAACTCGTAATCCTTGGAGTAGCGCTCGCGGTGCTTGGCTTCGTAGATGAGGTTGACGATGTTGGTGGCCGGCGTGTGCGAAAGCTTGCGGATGTCCGCCAGGTCGGGCGCGCTGCGCTCGCTTTCCGGCAGGCGTTCCAAGAGGCGCTGCAAGCCGTGCCGCAGTTTCAGGACGCGCCGCAGCTGGTCGGTGACCAACCGGGTGCGGCTGGAATACTGGATGTCCTTTTGCCGCTCGGCCACCTCTTCCAGCGACGTCGGCAGCGGGCCGCGCGCGGGCCACAGGTCGACCTGGAACGCCAGCGTGTCGCGCAGGTTGTCCGTGGTCAGCACCTGCGCAAGCGGCGTGTTGGAGACGATGCCGCCGTCCCAGTAATGCTCGCCATCGATCTCCACCGACGGAAAGCCGGGCGGCAAGGCGCCCGACGCCATGATGTGCTCGGGCCGCAGGGTGTCGTGCAGGCTGTCGAAATACGCAAAATTGCCCGAACGCACGTTGACGGCGCCGAAGCTGGCCCGCACCGCGCCGCTGTTGAGCAGGTCGAAGTCCACGAACTGGCGCAGGGTGGCGGCCAGAGGCGTCGTGTCGTAGAAGCTGGTGGAGGCGGCGCCGCGCCCGCGCACCAGGTAAGGCGGCGGAAAGCGCGGCTTGAAAAAGCCCGGCTGGCCGGTCAACAGGGCTTGCAGCGCGGAGACCTGTCCGTTCATGGCGGGCGAGCCAAACCCGAACGGCACCCCTTCGAACATGCCGTCCAAGGTGTCGCCCCACGGCAGCGCGGCAAAGCCCGTAGGCCTGCAGATGCTTTCCCAGAAGCCGCGCAGGCGCTCGACGCGCTCGTCTTCCGGGGACCCGGCGATGATGGCCGCGTTGATCGAACCGATGGAAATGCCGGAAATCCAGTTGGGCCGGATGCCGGCTTCGTGCAGGCCCTGGTACACCCCTGCCTGGTACGAACCCAACGCCCCGCCCCCCTGCAGCACGAGCGCGACGGTGTCGTAGGGCGGCGTGTCGCCGGTGTCTTCGGCCAGGGCCTCGCGGCTTGCAGTCATGCGGCGTCCTCTAGCGCTTGGTCTTGTCCGGCACCTGCGGCGTGCCGACGCTGGCCCGGAACGGATACTTGGCGAAGATCTCCGCCACCACCTTGTCCACGTTCTGCTGCGAACCGGCGCTGCCCGGATCCTGGACTTCGCCGACGGCGACGCCCTCCCAGACCAGTTGCCGCCGCCGCGCATCGACCAGGTCAACGCTGAGCGTGCCCTCGGTGTATTGATAGACGTCGTCGCCCCACCCGTAGCCGGGCCAGCCGCCGTAAAAACCGGTGCGGTAGCCGTAATACGGACCCATGGGCGCGAAGCCGGGCGTGACTTCGGTCTGCTGCTGGAGCTTGGCGCCAAAGTTCAACAACAGGTCGGGATTGGTGGCGCTGTAGGTATACCCGCGCATTTCCATCTGGCCGCGCGCCGCGCTCTTCAGGCGTTCAGTCAGCAGCGTGTTGTAGCCGGCCTTGTCCGTACCCAGCGGAGACATGTAGCCGAAGGTCTGATACTGCGCGAAATTGGCCTGGTGGTCATAGTCGCTCTTGACCGTTGGACCGGAGGCGCAGGCCGCCAGCAATGCCGTCATGGAACCCGCCGTCAGCATTTTCAACGCTTTCATGTCGATCTCTCCGTGAGTTCAAGGCGACAACATAGTGCCGCGAAGCCACCAAAGTTTCAACAGAATCTCATTCGCAACCACCAGACCTCCGCCCGGAATCGTCGCGGCCGCATTGCGCCCCGCGCCCGGTCCGTTACACTTCCCGTCGCTCCCGGCCACTCCTACCGACACGCGCATGCTTGAACTCGACGGCTCCATTTGGTTTCGCTCCGGCGCCCAGACCTGGGGCGGCAAGAACCGCATCGACCTCCTGGCGCAGATCGACGCCACCGGATCGATCACGGCGGCGGCACGCGCCGTGGGCATGAGCTACAAGGGGGCCTGGGACGCCATCGACGCCATGAACAACCTGGCCGGTGAACCGCTGGTGCTGCGCGCGGCGGGCGGCAAGGGCGGCGGCGGCACGCAGCTTACCGATCGGGCGCGCGGCCTGATCGCGACCTTCCGGGCGCTTGAAGTCGAACACCGCAAGTTCATGGACAACCTGACGCGCGCGGGGCTGGATGCCAGCGGCGACATCGACCTGATGAGGCGATTCATGCTCAAGACCAGCGCACGCAATAAATTCCTGGGGACCGTCATCGAGATCCGCGCGGGCGCCGTCAACGACGAAGTGCTCCTGCGTATTGCCGGCGGTCATACCGTTACAGCCACGATCACGCGTGAAAGCACGAAAGAACTGGGCCTGGCTCCCGGCAAGGAAGCCATCGCGCTGGTCAAGGCGTCGTCGGTCATCGTGGGCGCGCCGGGCCCGGGCCTGCGCCTGTCGGCGCGCAACCAGTTGCAGGGGCGCATCACCGACCTGCGGCCGGGCGCCGTCAACAGCGAGATCCTGATCGCGATGGACGGCGGCACGACGCTGGCCGCCATCGTCACGAACGAAAGCGCGGCCGACCTGAAACTGGACGTTGGCGCCGAAGCCGTGGCGATTTTCAAGGCGTCCAGCGTGATCCTCGGCGTGCTCGACTGACGCGCAGCCGCCGGCGTAGGCGGCCGCCACCCCGGCGCACTAGAGCCCGACGTCCTCGTCGTGGCGCCCCACCCTGCCCTCGCGCACTTCAAAGACCTCGTCGGCTAGCGCCTCGACGTCCGCGGGATCGTGCGTGATCAGCAGCATCGGCACATCCAGCTGGCGTTGCAGCGCATCCAGCTCTTGCCGCATCTTGCCGCGCAGCTGCGAGTCCAGCGCGGAAAACGGTTCGTCCAGCAGCAGGATGTCGGGCTGCAGCATCAGGGCCCGCGCCAGGGCGACGCGCTGCTTTTGCCCGCCTGAAATTTCGTGGGGGTAGCTGCCGACGATGGCGCCCAGCTCGAACGCGTCGACCCAGCGCCGGGCCTCACGCGTCACCTCGCGCCGGGGCGGATTGAACCACCCGCGGCGCAGGCCGAAGGCGATGTTCTGCGCCACGGTCAGGTGGGGAAACAGCGCATAGTCCTGGAACAGGTAGGCCACGCGGCGGGTCCGCGCGGGCAGGCAGATGCTTGCCTGGCTGTCGAACAGCACCCGTCCGTTGACCTCGATGCGGCCGGCATCCGGGCGCAGCAGTCCGGCCACCGCGCGCAGGGTCAGGCTTTTCCCCGCGCCGGACGGGCCAAACAGCGCGATGCGCTTGGCGGCCGACTTGAATTGCACGTCGAGTTCGAACTTCCGATCGCCCGACACCATGTGCTTGCGCACGGAAAGGTCGATGCTCATCGCCCGCCTCCGTTGCGCTGGCCGGCGCCAATAGGCACCAGCTTGCCGGCGGCCAGCAGCACGACGATGCAGGTCACGGACGTGACCAGCACCAGCATGTTGGCGGTGGCGTCGTCGCCGGCCTGCACGGCTTCGTAGATGGCGACCGACAACGTCTGCGTGCGGCCCGGCAGGTTGCCCGCGATCATCAGCGTGGCGCCGAACTCGCCCAGCGCCCGCGCAAAGGCCAGCAGCACGCCCGCGGCGATCCCGCGCGCGGCCAGCGGCAAGGTGACGCGAAAGAACACGCCCGCCTCGCCCACGCCCAGCACGCGCGCCGCGTTTTCAAGCTGGCCATCCACGCTTTCGAAGGCGGCGCGGGCCGACTTGAACACCAGCGGAAAAGCCACCACGGACGCCGCGACCACGGCGCCCTGCCAGGTGAAGACGAGTTCGATGCCCCAGCCCGCCAGCGTTTCGCCGATGATGCCGCGCCGGCCCAGCAGCACCAGCAGGTAGTAGCCCAGCACGGTCGGCGGCAGCACCAGCGGCAAGGTCAGGATGGCGTCCAGCAGGTCGCGGCCTGGCCAGCGCCAGCGGGATAGGCAATACGCCGCGGCCGTGCCGGCCACGGTCGCCAATAGCGTCGCCCAGCCTGCCACTTTCAACGAAAGCAGCAGCGGGACCCAGACCGGATCACTCATCGGTATTCACTACGATTGAACGGACACTCAGGGCTTTTGGAATCCATAGCGCGACAGTATCGCCTGCCCGGCCGGCGACAGCACATACTTGACGAAGCTTTCGGCTTCGTTGGCGGCGGCCTCGCGCGTGGTCAGCGCAATCGGATAGGTCACGGGCGTCTGCGACGGCACGCGCACGGCCACGTTGACCTTGCCCGGCATGACGGCCGCGTCGGTGGCGAACACAAAGCCCGCATCGACCTCGCCGCGCGCCACGTAGTCCAGGCTCTGGCGCACGTTCTGCGCCAGCACGCTCTTGGCCTGCACGGCATCCCACAGGCCCTGGGCCTGGAGTGCAGCCTGCGTGTAGCGGCCCACCGGCACCGAGGACGGATTGCCGTAGGCAATGCGCTTGATCTCGGGACGCTCCAGGTCCTTGAGCGTCTTGATGCCGGCCTTGCTGTCGGTCGGGACGATCAGCACGATCTCATTGGCCGCGAAATCGACCCGCGACGCGGGCTTGACGGCCTTTTCCTCGACCGCCTTGTCCATGGCCTTTTGGTCGGCCGACGCAAACACGTCGGCGGGCGCGCCCTTCACGATCTGCTGAAGCAGCACATCGGAGGCGCCGAAATTCAGGATCACCTTGGTGCCGGGGTGTTCCTTTTCAAAGCCTTGCGCGACGTCCTTGAATGCGTTGGTCAGGCTGGCGGCGGCCGACACCACCAGTTCCCCCGCGCTGGCATTGGCGCCCCACGCGGCGGCGAGCGCCAGGGTCAGCGCGATGAGCGGGCGTTTGTGAAGCATGTCCTTCTCCTGTGGAAACCAACGATTCGGCATCGAAATATATCCAGGTATATAACGCTCGTCAATTTTGGCCCAGGCCGCATTTATGAAATATCAAGGAATAATCCAGGCCAGCCTGACGGGCTGCCTTCTAGCCGCGGGCAACCGTCGTGACGTCGACGGATTCGGGCGCCAGGGCGGCGCGCAGGAAATCGAGCGCGTCTTCGGGCCGGGCGGCCCCGCACATGAAAATGTCCAGGGCCGCGAAGCGATGCTCGGGCCAGGAATGGATGCTGATGTGGGATTCGCTGAGCAGGATGACGCCGGTGACCCCCGCCCCTGCCCCGAAATGATGGAAATGCGCGCTCAGCACTTGCGCGCCGGCCGCGTGGGCTGCGGCGGTCATCTGGCGTTCCAGCGCCTGCGCGTCGGTCAGCAGACCGGGCGCCACGCCGCGAAAGTCGGCCAGCACGTGGCGGCCGGGTGTTGCGTGGACGGTCACTTGTGGGATCCGCCCGATGACCAACCCGATCCGCCCGAATAGCTGCTGCCCCAGCTGCTGCTACTGCTGCCGCCGGCCAGGCGCGTGCCCGGCGCACTGGCGCTGGTGGTGGCCAGCACGACCACCACCGCGTAGATGGCATACAACAACTTGCCTTTCATCTATTCGTCCTCGCCCATCAGCGTGTCGGCCAGGAGGGCCGGAAGCCAGAGAAACACCATCCCGATCAGCACCGGAATGAAGCGGCCGTCAAAGATGTTGCCGAAGTTCAGGAACAGCATCGCGATCAGCGCGCCCTTGGCCCACTTGCGGTAGCCCCCGGCGGCCTTGCCGGACGACATGCGCATGGCCTTCTGGCGGTTGAGTTCCGGCCGGTCGAACCACTGCGCCAGCTGCGCCGGCGACACCGGCGCCGACGCCGACCAGCCCAATTCCTTGTCGCCCAGTTCTCGGGTCAGCTTCAGCGTGCCGACCTTGTAATCGGTGATCTGCGTGCTGTCGCCCACCTTCACGCGCCAGTTGAAGGCGCCCAGCGCCATTTCCACGCGCGAGGTGTAGTCGTACAGCTTTTTGTATTCGCGGTTGCGCCAGCGCACGCTGGAGGCGTTGTTATGGCTGGGCCAGGTGTCGCAGACCTGCACGCGTTCCCAGCCTTCGTCCGACTCCACCAGCCACACAAACCCCTTGGCGGCGTTGAACAGCAGGTACTCGGTCCAGCTGGACGGTTCTTCGGGGTCGGGATCGGCGCATTTCATAAGGCCGATCAGCGTGTAGTCCACGCCTTCCATCTTGGCGACCGATCCCAGCGGGAGCGTGGCGCGGATCTTCTCGACGCGCCGCGCCTTTTCGATGACCTCGGCGGTGGGACCGGAACAATCGACGGCCGCCGCGCATGACGGGCAAACCACATTCGTGGCCATGGCAGCCACAAACGAGATCGGCGCGCCGCAGTTGGGGCAGTCCAACGCCTTGATCTGGCCGCGAAAGCGCCCCGCCGTTTCCTCGACCTGCTCTGCGGTGCGCAGCGACCCCGCCTGCATGGCGGACAGGTCGAATGCCTTGCCGATGTAGAGCTCGGGCTGCGGGCCGTCGGAATAGTCGAGCGTGAGAAAGGCGTCCAGGCTCCGGTAGTCGGCCACCTTGGCCTGCCAGCCGTCACCCGGCACGAAAGGCAACTCGCCCTGGGCGCCGCCGGCCTGGCTCACGCGCACGTCCGCCGCCACGAAGCGCTGGCCGTCCAGCTTGAATTCGTCGCCGGGAGAAATGCTGTCGAACGCCGGCATTTCCTGTGCGGTCTTGGCCTTGCGCCGCCGCGTGACGGCGTACTGGCCGGATGCGTCCGACAGCCAGCCGTCCGTGCCGTCCTCGAACCACAGGTACCACTCGTTCCAGAAGCCCTCGTCAAAGCGCATCTGGATGCGGCCGATGACGTCAAAGCGCTTGCCGTCGTGCGCGCCCGCCGCGCCCAGGCACAGCGGAGAATAGTCCTCCAGGACCTCCGCCGCCTCGCCGATGCGCTTGACCGACTCGGCATCCTTGAGCAAGGTGCTGCGGCAGGCGCCGCAGACCGCCATGACGGAGGCTGCGGACGTGAACTTGACTGGGGCGCCGCACTGCGGACACAGAACCTGCTGCATGGCGCCTTAACTGGTGAGTTTCTTCAGCACTTCGGCCTTGGCCGAATCGTAATCCGCCGCCGTGATGAGGCCCTTGTCCAGCAGGTCTTTCAATTGCTGCAGGCGCTGGACCGGATCGGCCTGCGCGGGTTGGGCCGGCTGCTGCGCCTGCTGCGTGGCGGGTTGCTGCGGGGGTTGCTGCGGCTGGCCTTGCGCCGCGCCCAGGCCCTGCGCCATCGTCTGGCCAAGCGCCGCGCCCGCGGCCAGGCCCGCGCCGATGCCCGCGATGCCGCCCTCGTTCTGGGCCGCCAGCGGGATCGACGTCGCGGTCTGGTACTGCGTGAATTTGCCCAGGTCGCCAGCCATGCCCATCGAGATCCGGGTGTCCAGCGCCTTTTGCAGTTCTTCGGGCAGCGACACGTTCTCGACCGTGAAGTTGTCCAGCTTGACGCCATAGCGGTCGAACACGGGCGCCAGCTGCTCGGCAATGCTCTGCGACATCAGCCCCTGGTTGCCGGCGATATCCAGGAACGGCACCTTCGAACTGCCCAGGGCGGTCGTCATGGCGGCCACGACCATGTTGCGCAGCTGCGCCTCCAGGTCGTCCACCGTGTACACGTCGCGCGTGCCGCTGATTTCGCGATAGAACTTGCCGGGATCGGAGATCTGGTACGAATACACGCCGAACGCGCGCAGGCGCACCATGCCGAACTCGCTGTCGCGCAGCGTGACCGGCTGGGCCGTGCCCCAGCGCCGGCCCAGTTGCAGGCGCGTGCTGAAGAAGATGACGTCCGACTTGAAGGGCGACTCGAACAGCTTGTCCCAGTTCTTCAGGTAGGTCAGGATCGGCAGCGTCTGCGTCGTCAGCTTGTACATGCCGGGGCCGAACACGTCGGCCACCTTGCCTTCGTTGACGAACACCGCCATCTGCGATTCCCGCACGGTCAGGCTGGCGCCGTACTGGATTTCGAAATCCTGCATCGGATGGCGCCAGGCGAGCACGCCGTCGCGATCCTCGTTCCATTGCAGGATGTCGATGAACTGCTTGCGAATGAATGAACCGAGACTCATGGAAAGTCCTCCTGTCAGATCGGGGATTGCGCGCCGCGCTCAGGTCAGGCAGGCGGCGTTGACGATGCCGGCCGCCAGCGAGATCGCGCCGATCAGGCCGCCCATGGCGATGTTGTTTTCCGCGATGGCGTCGGTCATGCCCTTTATGGCCTTGGACACGACGGCGTACACGACGATCTGCACGATCATCGCCGCCACGCCCCACACCACGAACATGAAGAAGCTGGCGTGGACCGCGATGCTGGAACACAGGGTGAGGCTGAAACCGACCAGCGCGCCGCCATAGGACAGGGCGGCGGCAATGTTGCCCTCGCGGATGAGGTCGAATTCCTTGTAGTGCGTGACGGCGGTGTAGACCGCCGTGAAAACGCCCAGCATGATGAGCGCTGAAACGATGTAGATCAGATAGGTCACCGCCGGATGCATTGCTTCTCCCATTGCCAGCCTCCCAATTGCGCGCAGTATATACGTCGCGTTCGATATACTGCGAACGCATTTTTTGGCTCGGACACCCTATGCGCGACCGCGTTCTCATTCTTTCGGTACTGATCGTCGCGTCCTGCGGCTTGGGCTACGAGCTCATCAGCAGCGCGCTCGCCAGCTATTTGCTTGGGGATTCGATCCTCCAGTTCTCGTCGGTGATCGGCTGCTATCTCTTCGCCATGGGCATCGGTTCGTGGTTGTCAAAATATGTAAGAGACGAAGACGTTCTGAATCGCTTCATCGACGTCGAGCTGCTGGTGGCGCTGCTGGGCGGCGTCTCGGCCGCGGTGCTGTTCCTGGTGTTCGCGTGGCTGTCCGCGCCCTTTCGCGCGGCCCTGTATGTGGGCGTCTTCATCATCGGGTTGATGGTGGGCATGGAAATCCCGCTCGTGATGCGCGTGTTCAACCAGCGCAAGGCGGAATTCCGTGAAATCGTCAGCCGCGTCTTGACCTTTGACTATCTGGGCGCGCTGGCGGTGTCGCTGGTGTTTCCGTTGCTGCTCGCGCCCAAGCTGGGGTTGCTGCGCACCAGCTTTCTCTTTGGCATCCTGAACGCCAGCGTGGCGCTCTGGACCACGTGGCTGTTCCGTGCCGAAGTCAGCCGGCCCGGCGAAAAGGCCGTGCGCGCGGGCGTGGTGATCGGCATCCTGGGGCTGGGGTTCGTCTACTCCGGCAGCATGACCGCCTGGGCCGAAAAAGGCCTGTACGGCGACGACGTGATCCATGCGGAGACCACGCAGTACCAGCGCCTGGCAGTGACGCGCTGGCACGACGACCTGCGCCTGTACATCAACGGCAACCTGCAGTTCTCGTCGCGCGACGAACACCGCTATCACGAATCGCTGGTGCATCCGGGGCTGCAGGCGCTGCCGTGGGCGCGAAACGTGCTGGTGCTGGGCGGCGGCGACGGCCTGGCCGTGCGCGAGATCCTCAAGTACAAACACGTCGAGCACGTCACGCTGGTGGACCTGGACCCGGCCATGACGAACCTGTTTTCGCGTTCCGAGCCGCTGGTCAAGCTGAACGAAGGTTCGCTCAAGGACCCGCGCGTCACCGTCATCAATGACGACGCCGGCCGCTGGCTGGAATCCCACGCGCAGGTGTACGACTTCATCGTGGTGGACTTTCCCGACCCGTCCAACTTCGGCCTGGGCCGGCTGTATTCCGTGCCGGTCTACCACCTGATGGCGCGGCACCTGGCCGAAAACGGCTACATGGTCGTGCAGTCCACCTCGCCCTACTTTGCCCCGCGCTCGTTCTGGAGCGTGGACGCGACGCTCAAGGAAGCCGGCCTGAACACCTGGCCGTATCACACCTACGTGCCGTCGTTCGGCGACTGGGGCTTCATCCTGGCCAGCAAGCGGCGCGACTACGCGCCGCCCGAGAAGATCACGGTGGCCACGCGCTACCTGGACCCCGTCACCGTGCGCGAGCTCTTTCATTTTCCCGCCGACATGCCGGCGCTGGCCATGCCGCCGAACCGCCTGAACGAACAATCGCTCGTGCGCTATTTCGACGAGGACTGGCGCAAGGTCATCCGCTGATGCGCCGGCGCAGCTTCCTTCTGGGCGCTGCCACGGCCGCCGCCGCAGGTTCGGTCGGGTACTGGCGATCGCGCGTCGTTGAGACGACGCCGGACGTGCTCTACCCGGGCATGCAGGCCGGCCACGCGTTGCGCGACAAGGCGGCCCTGCCGCATCCGTCGGGCACCCGGCAGCACCAGGTCGCCATCCTGGGCGCTGGCGTCGCCGGCCTGTCCTGCGCCTGGAAGCTGGCGCGCGAGGGCTTCACCGATTTCGTCGTGGTGCAGGGCCCCGAATTCGCGGGCAATGCCGCGGCAAGCCAGCGCGACAGCCTGGACTACCCAACTGGCGCGCATTACCTGCCCCTGCCGTCGCTGGCTTCGACCCACGTGCGCGAGATGCTGGCCGACTTTGGCATCCTCGAACACGGCGCGGGCGACGCCCGCCCCTACTACGACGAAGCGGTTCTCGTGCATTCGCCGCAGGAAAGACTGCTGCGCAACGGGCGCTGGGAAGAAGGCCTGTTGCCCATGACGGGCGTGCCGGACGCCGACGCCGCGCAGCACCGGCGCTTTCTGGCGCTGATCGATCAACTGCGCACGCAGGTTGGCAACGACGGCCGCAAGGTGTTCTGCATCCCGCTGGAACTGTCCTCGCGCGATCCGGCCTGGCGCGCGCTGGATGGCCTGACGTTCAAGGCGTGGCTGACGCAAGAGGGCTATACCTCGCCCGCGCTGCACTGGTATCTGAACTACTGCTGCCGCGACGACTACGGCGCGCGGCACGACGAAGTGTCGGCGTGGGCAGGCCTGCACTACTTTGCCAGCCGCGACGGCCATGCCGCCAACGCCGGCGAAGGCGCCGTGCTGACGTGGCCGGGCGGGCTGGCCGTGCTGGCCGACCGCATGCGCGACGCCATCACCAAGCAGCTCGGCCACACCGGCTGGCTGCTGCAAGGCACGGCGATGCGCATCGACGAACTGCCCGCCGGCCCGCGCGTCCTGTGCGTGAAGGACTCGCCGGACGGCGCCGCCAGCGCCTATGCCGTGCAGACGCGCCGCACGGTGTGCGCCATGCCGCTTTTCGTCGCGCAGCGCCTGCTGCCCGACCTGCGGGCGTATGGCTACGACCCGGCCGTGCACACCGCGCCGCATGCGGCCTGGATGGTGTCGAACTTCGTCATGGACGGCTACCCGCTCGAAGCCCCCGGCGAGCCCCTGTCGTGGGACAACGTCGTCTACGAAGGCCAAGCGCTGGGTTACGTCGTGTCCACGCACCAGCTGCTGCGCGTGGCGCGCACGCCGCGCAGCGTGTTCACGGCGTATCACGCGCTAAGCGGCCAGACGCCGCAAGCGGCGCGCGACTGGCTGACGCGCGCCAGCCCGCAGGACCTGCGCGACATCGCGGCGGCGGATCTGGTTGCGGCGTACGGCAAGGAATTCTGGCGCAACGCCCGCCAGCTTGAGATCACGGTGCGCGGCCACGCGATGGCCTCGCCGGTCTGCGGCTACCTGTCCAATCCGGGCCTGGCTGCCCTGCGTGCGGTGGACGGACCGGTGCTGTTCGCGCACGCCGACCTGTCAGGGTATTCGGTCTTCGAAGAGGCCTCATGGTGGGGCGTCAAGGCGGCAGGGCGTATCCTGGGCCACCACGAACAAGGATGAAAATCGACATGGGCAATCACGTCATCGTGCTGGGCGCGGGCATCGTCGGCGTCTGCTGCGCGCTGGAACTGCGCCGGCGCGGCATGACGGTCCTGCTCGTCGACCGCCAGGAACCGGGCATGGAAACGTCGCTGGGCAACGCCGGCGTGCTGGCCCGCAGCTCCTTGATGCCCTTCAATCATCCGGGGCTGTGGAAGCAACTGCCGCGCCTCTTGAAGAACGACACGGTCCAGTTCCGCTACCGCTGGCAGTATCTGGCGGCGAACCTGGGCTGGGCGGCGCGCTTTCTGATGAGCGCGCGGCCGGCCGTCTTCCAGGAAACCGCGCGGGCGCTGGACGGCCTGATCCGGCTATCCGCGCCCGAGCACCTGAAGCTGCTGGACCAAAGCGGCGCGCGCCATCGGCTGCGCGACACCGGATGGATCTTCCTGTACCGCTCGGCGCAGGCGTGGCAGGCCGGCGCGCTGGCGCGCCGCACGTTCGCGCAGTATGACGTGCCCACGCAGGAACTGGACCCCGCGGCACTGGCCGAAGCCGAGCCCGCGCTGTCGCCGATCTTTCACCGCGCGTTGTGGATCCAGGGATCGTATTCGGTCGACGATCCGCACGAGGTCGTGGCCGCCTACGCAGATCTCTACCGGCGCGAAGGCGGCCAATTCCGGCGGCTGGACGCCCGCGGCATCCGCCGCGATGGCGCGTCGTGGATCGTGAACGGGGCGACGGCGTCCGAATCCCTGTCGGCCGGCCGGCTCGTGGTGGCGCTGGGTCCGTGGTCCAAGGCGCTCTTGAAGACCACCGGCATCGACCTGCCGATGGCGTTTGAACGCGGCTATCACATGCACTACAGCGGCCGCGACGGCGCGCGCGTGACGCGACCCGTGTACGACACGGGCGGCGGCTACGTGCTGTCGCCGATGGCGCGCGGGCTGCGCCTGTCCACGGGCGTGGAGCTGGACGCCTGCGACGCGCCCGCGCGGCCGGATCAGCTTGCGCTGGCCGAACAGCGCGCGCGCGAGGCCTTTCCGTTAGGCGACCGGCTGGATGCGGCCGCCTGGCTGGGCCGCCGCCCCACCCTGCCCGACAGCCGCCCGATGATCGGCGAGGCGCCGCGTCATCCGGGCCTGTGGCTGGCGCTGGGACACCAGCACATCGGATTCAGCACCGCGCCGGGCACCGCGAAGATTCTGGCCGATCAGATGGTGGATGGCAGCGCCGCGGCGCGCCATCCGGCCTTCCGGCCCGGCCGCTTCATCTAGCGTTTACGCCACCTGTGCCACGTCCCAGCCGTCAAACAGCGCGCCGTACTCGTCGGCCAGGTCATTGAAGGCGTCGCAGCGCCGGAAAAGCTTGTCCTCGGGCAGGATCTCGATCTTGCTCACGCACATCGTCCAGCCGCCGTCTTCGTCATCGGCCTGTTCGAGGCTTTCCAACAGGTACTTGCTGTCGGCGATCTTGCGGAAGATCAGTTCCAGCGCGTGTTCCTGCGAGGCCATGAAGCAATAGCTCCATTTCAAGCGGCCGAACGTATCCCAACCGTTCTGCGCCATCTTGCTGTACATGCCGTCAATCGACGCCTGGCTGACTTCCATCGCTGCTGCTCTGCTTATCGTTTTTCAAGAGGCGGCGATGGTAGCAGAGGTCTGGCCCTGTGCTGGGCAACAGTCCGGGAAAAATCCCGGGCAGAAATTCGGGGCGAACAAAAACGCGGTCCTTGCAGACCGCGCTTTCTTCGCCATCAGCCCAGCAACAGGGCGTCATCCGACAGCTTCTCGCCCCGCACCCGCTCGAACATGGCAAGCAGGTCCGGCACGTCCATGCCGCGGCGTTCGTCGCCGGACACGTCCAGCACCACCTGGCCCTGGTGCAGCATGACCGTGCGGTCGCCGACATCCAGCGCCTGGCGCATGCTGTGCGTGACCATCATGGTGGTGAGCTTGTTTTCGGCCACGATGCGCGCCGTCAGTTGCAGCACGAAGTCCGCGGTACGCGGGTCGAGCGCGGCGGTGTGCTCGTCCAGCAGCAGGATGCGCGACGGTTGCAGCGCCGCCATCAACAGGCTGACCGCCTGACGCTGGCCGCCGGACAACAGGCCGATGCGGTCGGTCAGGCGGTTTTCCAGGCCCAGCCCCAGTGTGGCCAGACGCTCGCGAAAGCCGGCTTTCATCGAGGCCTTCACGGCGCGGCTGTAGCCACGCGATGCGCCGCGCATCTGCGCCAGCGCCATGTTTTCCTCGATGGTCAGGTCTTCGCAGGTGCCCGCCATGGGGTCCTGGAACACGCGGGCCACGCTGCCGGCGCGCGCCCACACGGGCTGGCGCGTCACGTCCACGCCATTGATGTCGATGCGGCCGGAATCGACTGGCAGGTCGCCCGACACGGCGTTCAGGAACGTGGACTTGCCCGCGCCGTTGGAACCGATCACGGTCACGAACTGGCCCGACGGGATTTCCAGCGTCAGGCCGCGCAGCGCGCGGGTCTCGATGGGCGTCCCCGCGTTGAAGGTGATTTTCAGGTCTTTTGCGGACAACATATCAGCGCCCCTTCTTGCCGACCAGGCGGCGCTTGAGCATGGGGATGACCAGGGCGATCGTGACGAGCACCGCGGTAACGAGGTTCAGGTCCTGCGCCTTCAGGCCGATGAAATCGCTATTGAGCGCCAGGGCGATGAAGAAGCGGTAGACGATGGCGCCGATGATGACGGCCAGCGTGGCCAGCACCAGCTTGCGCGACGGCAGGATGCTTTCGCCGACGATGACGGCGGCCAGGCCGATCACGATGGTGCCGATGCCCATCGAGATGTCCGATCCGCCCTGCGTCTGCGCAAACAGCGCGCCGGCCAGCGCGACCAGCGCGTTGGACAGCGCCATGCCGCCCAGGATCATGCGGCCGGTGTTCACGCCTTGCGCGCGGGCCATGCGGCCGTTCGAGCCGGTGGCGCGCACCGCCAGGCCGGTCTGCGTGGCGAAGAACCAGTCCAGCGCCAGCTTGCACAGGATGACGATCACGATCAGGATCAGCGGGCGCGCGACGTAGTCGGAAATCCACGCCGGCTGCAGGATCGTGAAGACGGTGGGTTCGGTGATCAGCGGCACGTTGGGCTTGCCCATGATGCGCAGGTTGATCGAATACAGGGCGATCATCATCAGGATGCTGGCCAAGAGATCCATGATCTTGAGCTTGACGTTCAGCCAGCCCGTGACCAGCCCGGCCGCCGCGCCCGCGATGGTGGCGATGATGGTGGCGGAAAACGGATCGGTGCCCGATGCGATCAGCGTCGCACAGACTGCGCCGCCCAGCGGAAAGCTGCCGTCCACGGTCAGGTCGGGGAAGCGCAGCAGGCGAAAGGAGATGAACACGCCCAAGGCCACCAGGCTGAAGATCAGCCCGATCTCCAGTGCGCCTAACAACGAGAACAATGACATGGGTCAGATCCAATCAAGATAAGAAACGAGCATATTAAAGAAGTGAAACGCGCGATTTCTTGCGTTCACGGGTCAGTTTTACCCGAGCTTTCGCAATAAACGTTTCCCGGCATGGATTTTCTCTCGTTTCCCGCCCACGTGTCTTCCCCGCCGGCGGAGCCAGCGGACGTGCGAGACCTGTCAAGGAAGCAACAACGCCGGGCCGCGAACGTCTTGTGAACGCTGCCGCCCTATGGAACATCGGGTAAGCCAGACACCACGAAAAACGCAAGAAAAACCCCGCGCACGCCGGATAGGCATGGCGGGGCCGATATCGCGCCGTATTATTTCACGACCACCGCGGCCGACTTGATCAGCGCGTCGGACAGGGTCACGCCCTGCTTGGCGGCCGCGCCCGGATTCACGTAGAGCTCAAGCTTGGAGCTGGTTTCAGACGGAATCGCGCCGGGCTTCTCGCCCTTCAGGATGCGCACGACGATCTTGCCGGTCTGGACGCCCAGATCGCGGTAGTTGATGCCCAGGGCGGCAATGCCGCCGCGCTTGACGCTGTCGGTGTCCGACGCGATCAGCGGGATCTTGGCGTCGTTGCCCACCTTGACCAGCGATTCATACGCCGACACGACGTTGTTGTCGGTGTTGGTGTAGATGACGTCGACCTTGCCGATCAGGCTGCGAGCCGCCGAAGCCACGTCCACCGAGCGCGGGGCGGCGGCTTCGACCAGGCTCATGCCGGACTTGGGCAGGATTTCCTGGAGCTTCTTGACGACCACGACCGAGTTGGCCTCGCCCGGGTTGTAGACGATGCCCACGCGCTTGGCGTTGGGCAGGATCTTCTTGATGAGTTCGACTTGCTTGTCCAGGGCCAGCAGATCCGACACGCCGGTCACGTTGGTGCCCGAGGCGTCCATGCTGGACACGAGTTGCGCGGCGACCGGATCGGTCACGGCGGAATACACCACCGGCACGTCCTTGGTGGCGGCCACGACAGCCTGCGCCGACGGCGTGGCGATCGCGACGATGGCGTCCGGGCGGTCGCCGACGAACTTGCGGGCGATCTGGGCGGCGGTGCCGTTGTTGCCCTGCGCGCTTTGATACTGCCACTTCAGGTTCTTGCCCGGCTCGTAGCCGGCTTGCTTGAGGGCGTCCTGCACCCCGTCACGCACGGCGTCCAGCGCCGGATGCTCGACGATGGCGGTCACCGCGACAGACTTTTGCTGCGCGGCGGCCGGCGCGGCGATAGCCATTGCCAGCGCCATCGCGCCAACCGTCAGAAAATGGTGTTTTCCGATCAGCATATGTTTGCTCCTTGAACCCGTGGTATTGCTTGTTGAAGTTGCCGGTGTCTTCATGGCCGCCGCGGGATTTGCCACCCGGGTTTGCCACCCGTTCGGCCAGCCATAAAGCCGTATAGTCTAACGTGCCGCCCACCAAATGGAGTTGGGGGGAATCCCTGTAATGGTGCATCCATAACGGCATGTCCCGCCACGGGGCAGCGGCGTGAATATACTGACCACCGCCGGGCGAACGCCGTTCATCCCGTTCCGCGCGCCCGGCGACGGCATCCCGAGGCCAGCCATGATCAAACGCGCATTGGGCCGATCCGGCCTGCAGGTTCCCCCGCTCACATTCGGCGGCAACGTCTTCGGCTGGACCGTCGACGAGGCCGGCACCTTTTCGCTGCTGGACGCGTTGCTGGACGCCGGCCTGAACTTCATCGACACGGCGGACATGTATTCGCGCTGGGTGCCGGGCAACCAGGGCGGCGAGTCCGAAACCCTGATCGGCAAGTGGCTCAAGCGAACGGGCAAGCGCGATCAGGTCCTGATCGCCACCAAGGTTGGGATGGAAATGGGGCCTGGCCAGAAGGGGCTGTCGCCCGCCTACATCCGGCGCTCGCTGGAGGCGTCGCTGGCGCGCCTGCAGACCGACTACGTGGACCTGTACCAATCCCACCAGGATGACCCGGACACGCCGCTGACCGACACCCTGGGCGAATACGCCAAGCAGATCGAGGCCGGCAAGGTGCGTTCGATCGGCGCGTCCAACTACACGGCGGTGCGGCTGTCCGAAGCGCTGATCGCCAGCGAGCGGCACAGCCTGCCGCGCTATGAAAGCATCCAGCCCGAGTACAACCTGTACACGCGCGAACCCTTCGAATCCGGGCTGCAAAGCCTGGTGAAGACGCAGCAGATGGGCACGATCAACTATTTCGCGCTGGCCAGCGGCTTTCTTAGCGGCAAATACCGCAGCCCCGGCGATGCGGGCAAGAGCGCGCGCGGCAAGAAGATCGTCGAGACCTACCTGAACGACCGCGGCTACCGCATCCTGAAGGCGCTGGACGAGGTGTCCGAGGACGCCGGCTGCACGCCCGCGCAGGCCGCGCTGGCCTGGCAGATCGCGCAGCCCGGTATCACCGCGCCCATTGTCAGCGCCACCTCGCTCGCCCAGCTGGACGAACTGGTCAAGGCCGCCAGCCTGACGCTGACGCACGACCAGCTGGCCCGGCTCAGCCAGGCCAGCGATTGGCGGTAAGGCGCTAGTCCAGCGTGACGCCGGAGTCCTTGACGACCTTGGCCCAGCGCTGGACTTCGCTGTCGACGAACTTGCCGAACTCGGCGCCGGTCAGCGTGGGCACGCCGGTGCCATTGCCCGCCCAGGTTTCCTTCAGCTTGGGCGTGTTCAGCGCCTTGGTGATCTCGGCGGCCATCCTTTCCGTGGCCTCCTTGGGCGTGCCGGCGGGCGCCCAGATCGCGTACCAGGTCGACACGACGTAGTTCGGCACGCCGGCCTCGGCGGCAGTCGGCACGTCAGGCAGCGACGGCGAACGCTCCGTGGCGGCCACCGCCAGCGGCTTGATCGCGCCGGCGCGGATGTGTCCGGCGGACGAGCCCAGTCCGTCGAAAGCCAGATCCACCTGCCCGCCGATCAGCGCCGACAGCATCGGGCCCGCCCCCTGGTACGGCACGTCCACCAGCTTGACCCCGGTCTGCATGGCGAACAGCTCGCCGGCCAGGTGGTGCGTGCTGCCCTTGCCCGCGGTGCCGAAGTTGATATCGCCCGGACGCTTCTTGGCGTAGTCGATGAACTCCTGCAAGGTCTTGACCGGCAACTTGCCGGCATTGATGACGACGACCTGCGGCGGCTGCGCCACCAGGGCGACCGGCACGAAGTCCTTCTGGATGTTGTAGCTCAGGCTCTTGTACAGGGACGGCGCCAACGCATGGTGCGCCCCGCCCATGAAGAACGTGTAGCCGTCGGGCTTGGCCTTGGCGGCAACGCCGGCGCCCACGGTGCCACCCGCGCCGCCCTTGTTGTCGATGACCACCGTCTGGCCGAGCTGCGTCGTGAGCTGCGCGGCCAGCGGACGGGCGAACGTGTCCGTGCCGCCACCGGCGGGGAACGGAACGATCAGCGTGATGGGGCGTTCGGGCCATTGCGCGGCGGCAACGCCGCCAAAACCCAGGGCTGCCACGGCAAACACGGCCGCGGCGGTGGTGCGATAGTTCATTTTGTCTCCTCTTGCTGCATCGGGGGACGGCGCCTGTTTTTTGGCGTCTCGTCGCTGGAATATCTTTTTCTTCTGAATGCTGAGGGCAGGTCTTCTCGGGGCATTGGATGGGGATGCGTCTCCTTGGATGCGGTAAAAAAATGCCGGTCCCGCGGGGGACCGGCACGAGGTGGGGTTATAGCGCCTTGTAGGTGTCGCGCAGCACGTTCTTCTGCACCTTGCCCATGGTGTTGCGAGGCAGCTGGTCGATGATATGCACGCGCTTGGGCACCTTGAAGTTGGCAATGCGCGATTTCAATTCCGCCTGCATCGCCGAGGCGTCCAGCGACGCGCCGTCCTTGGGCACCACCACCGCCACCACAGCCTCGCCGAAGTCGGGATGCGGCACGCCGATCACGGCGGATTCCGACACGCCCGGCATGTCGTCGATCAGCGTCTCGATCTCCTTGGGGTACACGTTGTAGCCGCCCGAGATGATGAGGTCCTTGCTGCGGCCGACGATCGACAGGTAGTCGTCGGGCGCGGCGCGGCCGGCGGACTCGCCGCCCCAACGGCCCACGTCGCCCGTCTTGAACCAGCCGTCTTCCGTGAATTCCTCGCGGGTCTTTTCGGGCATGCGCCAGTAGCCCGAGAACACATTGGGGCCGCGCACCTGCACGTTGCCGATCTCGCCCGCCGCAAGCGGCTTGCCGGCATCGTCGACCACGCGGACCTGCACGCCGGGCAAGGCGCGCCCGACGGTGCCGGCCAGACGCTCGCCCAGCGCGGGGTCGTAGGGATTGGACGTCAGCATGACGGTCTCGCTCATGCCGTAGCGCTCAAGAATGGGGTGGCCGCTGCGTTCCTTGAAGTCCGAGAACGTCTCGGCCAGCAGCGGCGCCGAGCCCGAGATAAAGAGGCGCATGTTGGCGCACACGTCGCGGTTGAACCGCGGATCGGCCAACAGGCGCACGTAGTACGTCGGCACGCCCATCATCACGGTGCTCTGCGGCAGGTAATGCAGCGCCTGGTCGGCGTCCAGCTTGGGCAGCCAGATCATCCGGGCGCCCGCCAGCAGCGCGCCATGCGAGGCCACGAACAAGCCGTGCACATGGAAGATCGGCAGCATGTGCAGCAGCACGTCGTCCTCGCGCCAGCCCCAGTATTCATGCAGGGTGCGCGCATTGGCCGCCAGGTTGCCGTGCGAGAGCATCGCGCCCTTGCTGCGGCCCGTGGTGCCCGAGGTGTACAGGATCGCGGCCAGGTCGTCCGGCTTGCGTTGAACCGTCTTGAAGGTTTGCGGCAGGCTGCCGGCGGCCTCCAGCAGCGTGCCGGTGCGGTCCTCGTCCAGCGTGAAGACGTGCGGGCAGCCAGCCTTGTCGGCGGCGCGCTTGACCCAGTCCAGGTTCTTGCTGGCGCACACGACGACGGACGGCTCGGCGTTGCCCAGGAAGTATTCGATCTCGGATTCGCGGTAGGCGGTGTTCAGCGGCAGGTACACCAGGCCCGCGCGCAGCGTGGCCAGGTACAACAGCAGCGCCTCGGGCGACTTCTCGACCTGTACGGCCACACGCGCGCCGTCGGGCAGGTTCAGCGATTGCAGCAGGTTCGCCAGGCACGCGGTCGCGCGTTCGATGTCGTCCCAGGTGTATTGGAGGTCGGGCGTTTCCAGCGCGACTTTGCTGCGGTCTTTGGGAAAGCCGCCTTGCAGGACAGCGTATAGGTTGGCGTTGCTCACCTGTCTAGTCTCCGGAAAAGGAAGGGTCTTCGCCGGCCAGGAAGGCACGCACGCCTTCTCTGTGGTCCCGGCTTTCGGCATAGGAGAAATAATCCTGGTACTCGTCTTCGGTCAAGGCCGCGCCCGTGGCGAGCCTGGCGGACAAGCGCTTATTGATGCGGGCGGCCAGCGGCGCGCCCTGGGCGATGCGGTCGGCGCTGCGACGGGCCGCTACCGCGACCTCGCCATCGTCGACGATGCGGGTCAACAGGCCCAGGCCGCGCGCCTCGTCGGCGCCGAACACACGGCCTTCCAGCAGGATGGCCAGCGTCGCCGCCCGGCCGGCCAATGCCAGCAGGCCGCGCATTTCGTCCGGGGCCATCGGAAAGCCCAAGCGGTTGATTGGCACGCCGAAGCGGGCCGATGCGCCGGCGATGCGCAGGTCGCATTGGCAGGCGATTTCCAGACCGCCGCCCACGCACACGCCTTCGATCTGGGCGATCACGGGTTGCGGGCATTGCGCCACGGCCTGCAAGGCGGGGGCCAGGATCTCGCGGTGATAGCGCTGCACGCCGGCCAGATCGGCGCGCTCGGCCGGAAACTCGCGGATGTCGGCGCCGGCCGCGAAATTGCCGCCCTCGCCGCGCACGATCACGCAGCGCACGGTATCGTCCTGCGCGATGCGCGTAAAGACGTCGCGCAGTTCGCGCCACATGCCGACCGTGATCGCGTTCAGGCGTCCCGGATGCGACAGCGTCACCCAGGCCAGACGCCCTTCGCGCTCAAGCCGCACACGGCCTTGGCCTTGGCCTTGGCCATGGCCAGCCACGTTCTCCGTCATGTCCCCTGCCCTCGTTGTTGTTGTTGATGGAATCCGCCGCCGTGTTTCCGGCGGTCAGGCCACGCGCCCCACGCCGCGGCTGATCTGGGGCTTGCCGTCGTTCAGGCGCTGAAGGTTGGTGTCCAGTTCGTCCAGGTCATACAAATAATTGACCATCATGGCGCACGATTGCTTCAGGCCCTTGGGAGACGTATCCGCCGCCCAGTTCAACCGCTCGATGCGCGCGCCGTTGCCCAGGTGAAAACGCGCCACCGGGTCTACCGGCAGGCCGTTCTTCATGGATTGCAGATAGCACGCCGCAAGCCGGAATCCTGCGCGCTTGACGACGTCGGGCGCCTTGCCCTGCGCGGCCTTGGCCAGCCGCGCCACCCAACGCTGACCGTCCGGCACGCCCTCACGGTTGCGGTCCTTGGCGCGGGTCTTGTCTTCGCGCACGATGGCCTCGACCGCCTGGGCGTCCTGCTTGCCCAGCCAGTCGGTGAAGCCCGGAATGGGCGACAGCGTGGCAAAGGCCTTCAGCTTGGGCAGCTCTTCCAGCAGCTGCTCGACCACCCGCTTGAGCAGGAAGTTGCCGAAACTGATGCCTTTCAGGCCGGGCTGCGTATTCGAAATCGAATAGAAGATCGCCCAGCGCGCCTTGTCCAGGTCCTGCGGCGGCAGCGTGCTGTCCAGCAGCACCTGCACGTTGTCGGCCATCTGGCTGGCAAAGGCCACTTCCACGAAGATCAGCGGCACGCCCGGCATCTGCGGATGGAAATAGGCGTAACAACGGCGATCGGGCGCGACGCGGTGGCGCAGGTCGTCCCAGGACTTGATCTCGTGGACGGCCTCGTAAAGGATCAGCTTTTCCAGCAGCGATGCGGGAGAGTCCCAGGTCAGCGGGCGCAGTTCCAGCAGACCCACGTCGAACCAGGCCGACAAGAGGCCCTCTAGTTCCTTGTCCAGCGACTGGATGCCCGCCACCTGCTTGCGCCAGCGCAGCATGTCGGCGCGCAATTCAACCAGGAAGCGCAGGCCCTGCGGCTGGGCGTTGAATCGTTTGAAGAGCCGCACGCCTTCGCCGCCCTCACCCGCGTAAGTGGCGCGGATCTGCGCCAGCGCGGCCAGCATCAGGCGGCGGTCCTTGCCGTCGGCCGCCGAGTACTGCTCGCACCAGCGGCGCGCCAGCTTGTTGGCGGCGACGTCGGTCAGACGCGCCTCGAACAGGCGGCGGACTTCCGACTCGCTGGGCAGGCGGCCGCGATCCCACAGCCGGCCCAGCCGGGTGATCAGGCTGGCGCTTTCGGCCGCGGCGGCGGCGTCGACGACATCGGCCTCGGGCTCAGGCGTGCGTGCGCCGCGCGCGGGCGCGAGATTGGCGGGTGCGGACATGGGCGGGCTCCTCGATGACGATGGGATCGGACGGCGCCGCATCGGCGGCGTCTTCGTTGCTGAGAACGCGCAGCGCTTCAAGCTGACGCATCAAATGGGTGTGCGCCAGCGCCTGCGCGGCGTCGGAATCGTGGGCCTTCAGGGCCTCGAAAATGGCCAGGTGTTCGGCGCAGGACTGGTCGATGCGGCCGGGCCGGGACAGGCTGCGATGGCGCGACAGGCTCAGGACCTTGCGCAGGTTGCCGACCATGTCGGACAGCCATTGGTTGCCGGCCAGTGCCTGGACGGCTTCGTGAATGAGGTAATTGGTCTTGTAGTAGGCGTCGATGCGGCCGGCCTTGGCATGACCGGCCAGCGCGGCGTGCAGCGGTTCCAGCTCGGCCAGTTGGGCATCGGTGGCCTTGCGCGCGGCCTCGAAGGCGCAGCGCCCTTCCAGCATCGCCATCAGCGGGAAGATGTCTTCCAGATCTTGCGCCGACAGCTCGTTCACGAAGCAGCCGCGGCGCGGCTCCAGCCGAACCAGCCCTTCCGTTGCCAGCACTTTCAGCGCCTCGCGCAGCGGCGTGCGCGAAATGCCCATTTCGCCGGCCAGCCGCAATTCGTCGATCCACTCTCCGTTGCGCAGTGACCGCGCGTGGATCATGCCGCGCAGGCGGTCCGCGACTTCCAGATACAAGGCTTGCCGGACGATGGGATGGTTCATGGGCAGGCGGCGCGGGAAACGCCGTAATTCATAATTATGAATAAGCCGATGATAGACCCGGGATCGAAGAAAGGTAAACCCCCGGGAGACTCGGGACCTTCCCTAACAAAGCGCGACTCGGAAGGTAAAAGCTGCCACGCCACCACGGAACACCGCAACCGAACCGAAATAGGACTGAATTAAGCCTACAATCAGTCCGATCGCGTCTACGATTTCGGAGTGCAACTCATGAAATACTCCACTCAAGTGAAGCCTATCTCGTACCTCAAAAGTCACACTGCGGAGATCGTGACCACGCTGACCGAAACTCGTGAGCCCATGCTCATCACGCAGAACGGAGAGGCCAAACTCGTCGTCATGGATGTACGCAGCTTCGAGGAGCAGGAGCAAGCCATGGCCCTCCTGCAACTGCTGGCGGGCGGCCGAAAAGACATCGAAGAAGGACGCGTCATTCCGGCCACGGACGTATTTGCGCAGATTGAAGCGATGGATCGGGATGATTCGGAATGAACCGAACGGTGGTTTTTCTGAAGACGGCCGCAGAAGATCTTTACGAGATCCGCCGCTATATCAGAAAAAACTTTTCTCAGCAGGTCTGGCTCGACTCATACGCCCGGATCAAAAATGCCATTCTGAATCTCGAACAATTCCCGCACGCCGGACACTCCCTCCCGGAGCTGCCCGCAACACATTTCCTGCAAATTATCGCGGTCAAGAACCGGGTAATTTATGAAGTTGTCGCGGACAAGGTGTATATCCACCTTATCTGCGATAGCCGACAGGACTTGAAGATCAAACTTGCCCGCCGGCCACTCAGGACGCTGCATCCCTGACTTCAAAAATGCAAAACGCCGTCCACCGCATGCCGCGTCAGCGAGCGCGCCCAGCGGCGAGCGGGTAGCCCGTACTTGCCTTCCACCACCTCGGCGCGGGCCAGCAAGTCAGCGGGCGTGATCGCCAGGCTGGGGCCGGAAAAAGCCAAAACGATCTGATTGCCGGCCTCGACTTCGGGCAGCAGCACGATGCGGTCATCGAACGCCTTGGACAGGTTGTCGATGTTCTTGCCGAAGCTTTCGTGCCGGCCAAAAAGGTTCACCGCCAGGATGCCGACCTCGCCCAGCACGCGGCGGCAGTCGCGGTAAAACTTCACGCTGTCGCGCACCGGCCCTTCGGCGGCGGCGTCGTACAGGTCCACCATCAGCACGGGGCAGCGTCCGGCATTCAGCGGGTCGGCTACCCAGGCGCCGGCGTCGGTGTGTTCGACCTGCAGCCGGTTGGCGCCCGGCAGGCGGAAGAACATGTGGCAGGCAGCAGTCACGCGCGGGTTCCATTCCACGGCCAGCAGCGGGCTGCGCGTGTGCTTGGCGCAAAAGCGCGCCAGCGAGCCTGCGCCCAGGCCCAGCATGCCGATGGCCTCTTCCTTCGGCGGCTCCAGGAACAGCAGCCACGCCATCATCTGCGCGGTGTACTCCAGCACCAGCGCAGACGGATTCTTGATGTGCATCGCGCCCTGCACCCATTCGGTGTTGAAGTGCAGATAGCGCACGCCGTCCACTTCGGAAAGCGTCGGCTGGTCGAGTTCGGAGGGAAAGTTGGATTTGTGCATGGGCGCGATTGTAGGCCCGCGGCCAGCCTCTTCGGCTACGCCGCCGCTTCCCAGATGCGTTCCAGCAGATCGGGGCCCGGCACCTCGGCCTCCAGGCTGGCATCCAGCCGCAACACGCGCTTTAGGTAAAGATGCGCATCGCATTCCCACGTGACTCCCAGCGCGCCGTGGACCTGTATGGCGTTTTGCGCGACGCGCCGGCTGGCCTGCCCGGCCAGCAGCGGCGCGAACAGGCAATCGCGCGGCGCGGACGCCGCGCCGGTATCCAACGCGGCCGCGGCTGCCCACCCCGCAAGCCGCGCGTCGTCCAGCGCCATCCAGTCCTCGGCCAGACGATGCTTGATTGCCTGATTGGCGCCGATGGCGCGGCCGAACTGCTGGCGTTCGCGGGCATATGCCGTGGCGATATCCAGCGCCGCCGACGCCGCGCCCAGCATTTCGGCAGCGCGCAGCACGCGCAAGCGCGTGCGCAGAACCTCCCACGTGCCGGGATCGGTTTCGATATCCGCGCTGGCCACGACGTGCGGGTTGGCCGCGACCGCGACGGGCATCGTGGGATCCAGGCCGCCCACGCCGCGCACGGGCGACAGCAGCATCAGGCGCAATGACGCCGCGCCCGTCTTACGCACGGCCAGTGCGCGCACGTCGTCGCACGCGCCTTCGATGAAGGCCGACCCGTCGGGACGCAGGGCCGCGTCGGCATACCAGGTGTCACCCGCCATCATGCCGCCGGTCCACCCGGCGGGCACGCCCCGTGCGTGGCACAGCGTGGGCAGCAACGCCATGTTGGCCACGAGCGGCAGGCTCAGGAGATGACGGCCCGCCTCCTCGGCCACGATCCAGGCCTCGCGCATGCCCAACCCCAGCCCGCCGTGGGTATCGGGCGCAAGCAAGGCCGGCCAGCCCTGCTCCGCCAGGTCGCGCCACAGGGCATGGCGCGCCGCCGTGTCCTGCCCGATTGCGGCGCGCGCCACGGCCACGGGATGGCGCTGCGACAGGAAACGTTGCGCGGCATCGCGCAGCATGCGCTGGTCTTCACTGAGATGCAGATTCATGAGGCGTCAGGCCTTGGGCAGGCCGAGCATCTGCTCGGCAATGATGTTGCGCTGGATCTCGGACGTGCCGGCCAGGATGGTTTCGGCGCGCGACCACAGATAAGCGTGCGTCAGTTGCGCGGCGCGCGCATCGGCGGCGTCCACGCCCAGGCTGGCGTCTTCGCCCAGCAGTTGCAGGGACAGCTCGAGCAGACGCTGGTGCGCCTCGCTCCAGTGGATCTTGGTGGACGACCCTTCCGGTCCAGGGGGATCGCCGCGCATCGCGCCCGCCAGCGCGCGCTGTGACTTGAGCGCCAGCACATGGCTGTCGGCGGCCAGCCGCGCCCACCGGTGGCGCACCGGCGCCGACGAGGCGGGCGTGCGCCCGTGAGCGTCGGGCTGCAAGGCCAGCTCGCGCACCTGCCGCAGTTCCTGCGCAAAGCGCACGAGCCGAGGAATGAAATACGTGCCGCGCTCAAAGCTGGCGGCGGCCATGGCGATTCGCCAGCCCTGGTTCAATTCGCCCAGCAGCGCGTCCTGCGGCACAAAGACGTCATCGAAGAACACCTCGCAGAATTCGGCCTCGCCCGTGATCTGCCGGATGGGTTCCACGCGCACGCCCGCGCTGCGCATGTCCACCAGCAGGAAGCTCAACCCCTTGTGCCTGGGCGCGTCGGGATCGGTGCGCGCCAGCACGAAGCACCACTGCGCCCGGTCCGCGAACGACGTCCAGATCTTGTGGCCGTTCAGGCGAAAGCCGCCCGGCTCGGCCTGCGCCCGCGTGCGCACGGCAGCCAGGTCGGACCCCGCGCCCGGCTCCGAATAGCCCTGGCACCACACCTCGCGATTTGTCAGGATGCCAGGCAGAAAGCGCTGTTTCTGCGCCTCGGTGCCAAAATGCAGCACGGTGGGCGCCAGGATGCCGTGGCCGATCAGGTTCACACCCAGCGGCGCGCCGCAACGGGCGTGCTCTTCATGAAAGACCGCCTGGCGCGACAAGGGCAGCGCCTTCCCGCCGTAAGCCTGCGGCCAGCCCAGCCCGGACCAGCCGTTTGCGCACAGCGTGTCTTCCCAGGCGCGCCGGTAGTCCAGGTTGCGCGGATCGGCGCCCCCGGGCCACGACTGCGCAAAGCCGGCGTAGGCCGCGTCGAGCCAGCGGCGCAGGTCGCGCCGGAACGCTTCGTCTTCCTGCGCCGCGCCGTCCTGCGCGGCGGTTTCCAGCCTCGTCATGCGGTCACTCCAGCCGGATGTTCGAGTCGCGCGCGACCTTGGCCCACGTCGCCACATCCTGCTGGATGAACGCGCCGAAGGCCTTGGGGTCGCTGCCGATGATGTCCAGCCCCAGATCCACGAACTGTTTTTTGACCTCGGGCTGCTGCAGGATCTGCGCGATGTTCTGGTAGAGCTTGTCGATCACCGGCTGCGGCGTGCGCGCCGGCGCCACCAGGCCCAGCCACGGCATGGCCGAATAGCCGGGCAGGCCGGAGGCGTCCACCGTCGGCAGCTCGGGCACCGAGGCCGACGGCTTGGCGGTCGTAACCGCCAGGGCGCGCAGCTTGCCGTCCTTGACGAAGGGGCCGGACGAGGCCCACGCGTCGAACATCACCTGCAGGCGTCCGGCCACCAGATCGTTAAGCGCCGGCGCGCTGCCCTTGTAAGGAATGTGCGCCATCTGGACCCCGGCCATGCTGTTGAAAAGCTCGGCCTCCAGGTGCGTTGAACTGCCCGTGCCGACCGAGCCGTAGCTGACCTTGCCCGGATTGGCCTTCAGGTAGGCGATGAGCTCGCCAACGTTCTTGGCCGGCACCGACGGATGAACGCCCAGCACGTGCACCACCGACGCCACCTGCGAGATCGGCGCAAAGTCCTTGATCGGGTCGTAGTTGACCTTGGCGTAGATGCTGGGCGCGATTCCCAGCGAGGACGCGGCCATCAGCAACGTGTAGCCGTCCGGTTCTGCGCGCGAGACATAGTCGGAGGCGATCATCGTGCCGCCGCCCGGCTTGTTCTCCACGATCACCGGCTGGCCCAGCCTGCCGCTCAGTTTTTCCGCCAGCAGGCGGCTCATGATGTCGGTCGCGCCGCCAGGCGAGAACGGCACCACGATGCGCACGGGGCGGCTGGGGTAGTTGTCCTGGGCGTGGGCGGCGCCGGTGATGCCCATGCAAGCCAGTGCGACGCCGGCCAATGCTTTCTTGATCATGCTTGTCTCCTCCTGGGGGGTGCGCGATCGCGCTACGGGGTTGCGGGCAGGATCAGGGCGTCCAGCACCGCGACGCCCTGCCCTGCCTCTTTGATAAGCAGTGGGTTCACTTCGATCTGAGACACGTGCGCGGGCGCGGCCAGCAAGGCGTTGCCGATCGCCACGATGCGCTGGCACGCCGCCGCCACGTCGCCGCGCGGCTTGCCGCGAAAGCCGTCCAGCAACGCAAACGCCTTGAGTTCGCGCAACATCTGCAAGGCGATGTCCTCGTCCACAGGCAAGAGGCGGTGGCTGGTGTCCTGGTAGATTTCGGTCAGCACGCCACCCAGCCCAACGGTCAGCACCGGCCCGAAGACCGGATCGCGCGTGGCGCCGACGATGATCTCGGCGACGCCACGTTCCATCTTCTGGACCATCACGCCGTCGATGCGCGCGCCCGGCTGCGCGCGGGCGGCCGCCTGCGTTACGTCCGCCCAGGCCGCGCGCACTGCCTCGTCGTCCGCCAGGTTCAGCGCAACGCCGCCAGCCTCGGTCTTGTGGGCAATGTCGGGACTCAGAACTTTCACGGCGACGGGATAGCCCACTCGGCGCGCATCGCGCACCGCCTCGTCCGCGCTGCGCGCCACCCCGCTGGCGGCCTCGGGCACACCGAACGCGGCCACGTAGGCGCGCGCCTGCGCCTCGTTGCACGGCAAGGCCGGCACGGCCACCGTGTCCAATACTGGTTGATCCGCCTGGCGCCGGATGGCGCGGGCTTCGCACCACAACAGATAGGGCGCCAGCGCGGCCACGGCCAGCCCAAGGTCCTCGAACACCGCCACTTCGGCCTCGCGCAGCGCCGCACGGCTTTGCGCCAGGCCCGTGTCGATGGCCACGAACAAACGCCGGTGCTGGCGCGATGCCTCGGCCAGCGCGTCGGCCATGCGGTCAAGCATGTAGCCGGGCGCATACACGACCACCACGTCGATGGCGTCCGAAGTTCCCAGCGCCTGGAGCACGGTGCGCACGAACGCCGGATCGTTGACCACATTGCCGGTGACGTCCACCGGATTGCCCACCATGCCGTAGTCGGGAATTCCCCCGCGCAGCACCTCCTGCAGATCCGGCGGCAGATCGGGCAGCGACAGCCCCGCACCGATGAACTTGTCAGCCAGGATGGCGCCCAGCGCACCCGACATCGTCAACACGGCCACGCGCTTGCCTGCCGCGCGGTGCCGCAGCGTCGCCAGGCTGGCCAGATGCGCCATCTGCGCGAAGTCCGTGGCCTCGATGACATTCAGTTGCCGGAACGCCGCCGCATACACGCGGCGATCGCCGGCCAGCGCAGACGTGTGCGACTGCACCGCCTGCGCGCCTTTGTCGGTGGCGCCCGCCTTCAGCGCGATCAGCAGCTTGCCGCGCCGTTCGAGTTCGCGGCACGCCTGCACGAAGCGGCCGCCATCGCGCAGCTGTTCGATGTAGCCCAGCACGATCTCGGTCTGCGGATCGGCCGCCAGATATTCCAGATACTGCGAAAAATCCAGGCAGGCCTCGTTGCCCGTGTTGATGAAGTGCGAGAACGGCAGCCCCACACGGCGCGCGATGGCGTACACCGCGGCGCACACGTTGCCGCTCTGCGTCAGCAGGCTGACTGACCCCGGCCCGTCCTGCGCGGGTGCAGTCTTGAATACCGAGGCAAAGGCGGTGTGCGCCTGCGTATTCAAGTTCGCAAACCCCATGCAGTTCGGGCCGGCAACCGCCATGCCGCTTTCCGCCACAAAGGCTTCCAGCTCGGCCTGCAGGCGCGCGCCCTCGCCGCCCGCCTCGGCAAAGCCCGCGGCATAGACGATGGCAGCGGGAATGCCCTTGGCGTGACAGCGGCGCAGCATGGGCGTCACCTCCGCCGCCGCGATGGCCAGCACCGCCAGGTCCACCGGCTCGGGCACGGCTTCGATGTCAGGCCAGCAACGCAGGCCAAACACTTCCTGGTACTTCGGGTTGACGGGATAGATGCCGCCCTCAAAGCCAAAGCGGGTCAGCAATTCGAGCGGCATGCCGCCGATCCTGCCGGGATTGCCGCTGGCGCCGATCATGGCGATCGAACGGGGATCAAGCAACGGTTCAAGGCGGGACGTCATGCGGTTTCACCCGTCTTTCCCGAGACCGCGCCGGACTGTCCGGCCGCCTCGCGCGCATCGCGGGCAGGCAGGTCCTTGTTGCGCTGGATGGCCTGGGCCAGGCCTCGCTGGCGCACCGCCTGGAATTCCTCGGTAAGGTGAGAGAGCTGATGCGTGTCGAAATGCGCCGACAAGGCCGTGCGAAAGCCCTGCGCGTCGGCCGTGCGATTGAGCGAACGCTTCAGGAGGCGCAGCCCGAAGGGCGGTGCCTGCGCAATGCGCTGCGCCAGTTCAAATGTCGCAGCCTCCAGATCCGCCTCGGGCACCACCCGGTTGACCATGCCGATGCGCAGCGCTTCCTCGGCGCCGACCTTTTCGCCGGTGTAGAGCATTTCCTTGGCCTTGCGCAGCCCCATCACCCAGGGATGGATCAGCACCTCGGTGGCGGCCGCGGCCAGGGTATGCCCCACCGGGTCAGAAAAGTACGCAGTGTCGGCGCACACCACCAGGTCGCACATGTTGGCGATCATGAAGCCGCCGGCCACGCACGCGCCCTGCACCTGCGCCACGACGGGCTTGGGAAAGTCCCAGATGCGCAGGCAATAGCCGTAGTAGCGGCGCGACTCGTACGCCCAGCGTTCCTCGACGGTAAAGTCCGCGCGCTTGGCCTGCGCTTCCTTCAGGTCGTGCCCGGCCGAGAAATGCGCGCCACGGCCGGCCAGGATCACCACCCGGATGTCGTCGTCCTCTTCAGCACGCGCCAGCGCGTGGTCCAGCTCGTCCAGCATCTGCTGGCTTTGCGCGTTGCGCGCGGATTCGCGGGCCAGGCTGATGCGGCATACCGCGTCAAACCGTTCGACGGCCAGGGTGGCGTATTCCATGGTCTCCTCGTCCTTGTAATGCCGCGCCATCGAATGCGGCGCGATCGGCTGGATTGAATTAACGCACCACGAATCCTAAAATACAAAATATTCAATCAATTATTCCCACAATATGAACACGACAGGATCAACCGGGGGAACCCAGAGCATGCGCCGCGCGCTCGGCCTGCTGCGCGTGCTGGCGCAGCATCAGGAGGACGGCATCGATCTGCAGGGTGTGATGACCGCGACCGGCCTGGAGCGCTCCACCGCCCACCGCCTGCTCAGTTGCCTGCTGGAAGAACAATTCGCCGAACGCGACCGCGCCACCCGCCGTTATCGGCTGGGCGTGGATTCGATGCAACTGGGGTTTGCCGCCTTGCGCCGCACGCCGCTGCTGGACGCGCTGCGACCCTTCGCGCAGAAGCTCGCCCGCCTGTCGGGCGACACGGTCTTTCTGGTAATCCGCCAGGGCGACTACGCGCTATGCCTGCTGCGCGAGGCCGGCTCGTTCCCGGTCAAGGTTTTCACCATCGACCAGGGCGAGCGCCGCCTTCTTGGCGTGGGCGCGGGCGGCCTGGCGCTGATGGCGGCACTGCCCGACGAGGAGATCGCAGCGCTGTATGCCCGGCACGCCGCCAGCTACGCGCACATCCGCGTGTCCAGCACCGCGCTGATGAAGGCGGTCAGGCAGACCCGGGCCGCGGGTTACGCCGAGATCGTGGACACCATCACGCCGGGCGTGTCGGGCGTGGGCGTGGCGTTTCCCGTGTCCGAGCTGACGTGGGTGGCGTTCAGCTTTGGCGCCATCAGCAGCCGGCTCGACGCGCCCCGGCGCGCGCAGATGGGCGCCCTGCTGCACGCCGAGTGCCAGGCGTGGGCCAAGGACTACCTGGGTCAGGACGCCAAGTAAAAAGCCCGCAACGCCCCGGCGCTACCGGGACGTTGCGGGCTTGCGGCGCGAAAAGAATCAGATCCGTTCGAAGATCGCTGCGATCCCCTGGCCGCCGCCGATGCACATGGTGACCAGCGCATAGCGGCCTTGCACGCGCTGCAGCTCATGCAAGGCCTTGGTGGCGATGATGGCGCCGGTTGCGCCGATGGGGTGGCCCAGGCCGATGCCGCTGCCGTTCGGGTTCACCTTGGCCGCGTCCAGCTTCAGCTCGCGCGACACCGCGCAAGCCTGGGCGGCAAATGCCTCGTTCGCCTCGATGACGTCCAGCTGGTCGACCGTCAGGCCCGCGCGCTTGAGCGCCGCCTGGGTGGCGGGCACCGGGCCGATGCCCATGATGTCCGGGTCCACACCGGCGTGGGCGTAGGCGACCAGGCGCGCCAGCGGCTTGATGCCGCGCTTGGCTGCGACCGATGCGTTCATCAGCACCAGCGCGCCCGCGCCGTCGTTCAGGCCGGACGCGTTGCCCGCGGTGACCGTGCCGTTTTCCTTCTGGAACACCGGCTTCAGGCTGGCCAGGCTGTCGGCCGTGACGTCGCGGCGCACGTGTTCGTCGGTGTCGAACACGATCTCGCCTTTGCGCGACTTGATCTTCACGGGCACGATCTGGTCGCGGAAGTGGCCAGCATCGATCGCGGCCGCGGCGCGGCGGTGCGATTCCGCGGCCAAGGCGTCCTGGTCCTGACGGTTGATGCCGAACTTTGCGGCCACGTTTTCCGCCGTGACGCCCATGTGCATCTTGCCGAACGGGTCGGACAGCGCGCCGGTCATCATGTCCAGCATGACGCTGTCGCCCATGCGCGCGCCCCAGCGCTGAGCCGGGGCGATGTACGGCGCGCGGCTCATGCTTTCGGCGCCAGCGCCCACGGCGATGTCGGCGTCACCCAGCATGATCGACTGCGCGGCCGACACGATGGCCTGCAGGCCCGAGCCGCACAGCCGGTTGACGTTGAAGGCGGGCGTTTCCTTGGAGATGCCGGCATTCATGGCGGCCACGCGCGACAGGTACATGTCGCGCGGCTCGGTGTTGATGACGTGGCCGACGGCCACATGGCCCACTTCGTCGCCCGAGACGCCCGCGCGTTCCAGCGCGGCGCGGATGACGGTGGCGCCCAGATCGCAGGGCGGCACATCCTTGAGCGCGCCGCCGAAATCTCCGATGGCGGTGCGGACGGCCGAAGCGACGATGACTTCATTCATGGTGTTTCCTCCTTGTGGTGCGTTTTGAGTCGCGCGATGCGTTGCTTGAAGTGCGGTCCATCATACTGCCGGGCCGCGGCGCCCGCGTTTCGGCCGCCGATACCGAAGCCGTATCGGAAAGGCAAAAAATACTATTGGACAGCGTTCGACGCGTTCCCCGATAGTGGCCACCGGCGCCCCTTGCGGCGCCTTTGTCCGACCCGGAGCGCCCGATGATCGATACGCTGGAACTGACTGCCATTCCCCCCGAGGACGAAGCCTTGCGCGCCGAGGTGCGCGCCTTCCTGGCCGATGCGCTGGACGGGCTGGAGCCCGATGAGCGCGCGCGCTCCTGGATGGGGTTTGACGCCGGATTCAGCCGCCAGCTTGCCGAACGCGGCTGGCTGGGTCTGACGTTGCCGCGCGAATACGGCGGCGCGGCGCGCGGCCAATTCGCGCGGTTCGTGCTGTCCGAAGAATTGCTGGGCGCGGGCGCGCCCGTGTCTGCGCACTGGATCGCGGACCGCCAGAGCGCGCCCCTCATCCTGAAGTACGGCACGCCGGCGCAACGGGATTTCTACCTGCCGCGCATCTGCGCCGCGCAGGCCTTCTTCTGCATCGGCATGAGCGAACCGGGCTCCGGTTCGGATCTGGCCAGCATCCGCACGCGGGCCGAGCCCGATGGCGGCGGATGGCGCCTGAACGGCAGCAAGATCTGGACGACCAACGCGCACCGCTCGCACTACATGATCGCGCTGGTGCGCACCTCGGGCACCGTGGACGATCGGCATCAGGGGCTGTCGCAGGTCATCGTGGACCTGTCGCTGCCCGGCGTGTCGGTGCGGCCGATCGAAGATCTGGCGGGCGACGCGCATTTTTCGGAAGTGTTCTTCGACAACGTGGCCTTGCCGGCCGATGCGCTGATCGGCGAGGAAGGCGCGGGCTGGGCGCAGGTCAATGCGGAACTGGCCTTCGAGCGCAGCGGCCCCGAGCGCTTGTACTCCAGCATCGCGCTGCTGGAATGCTGGCTGGCGCACTGCCGCGAGCACGACGCCGACGCCGCAAGCCGCGCCACGCTGGGCGCCATCCTGTCGCAGATGGCGGTGCTGCGCGCCATGTCGCTGGCGGTTGCCGGCAAGCTGGCCGCCGGCCTGAGTCCCGCCACGGAGGCGTCGCTGGTCAAGGACCTGGGCACCGAGCTTGAACAGGCCATCCCGCGCATTATCGGCGATACGCTGGGCCGGCATCCGGACCGGCCCGTGCCCCTGCCGCTGCTGCGTACGCTGGCGTATCTGGAACAGGTTGCGCCCACCTTTTCGCTGCGCGGCGGCACCCGTGAAATCCTGCGCGGGATCATCGCCCGCGGACTTGGCCTTCGATAAGGACGACCGCCATGGACAACATTTTTGGCGATGCCGCCGAACGCCTTTTTTCCCAGACCTGCACGCCCGAGGTAATCCGCCGGACCGAACAGGGCCAGCCGCCCGCCGCCGCGTGGCAGGCCTGCGAGGACGCGGGCTTTGCGGACGCGCTGGTTCTGGAAGCGCACGGCGGCGCGGGCCTGGGCCTCGCAGACGCGCTGCCGGTCGTGCTGGCGGCGGGCCGGCACCTGTGCCCCTACCCCATTGCCCACACCCTGCTCGCGCGCGCCTGGCTAAGCCGCGCGCAGCGCCCGCAAGCGGCCGGGTCGATCGCGCTTGCGCCGCACGGCCTTGCCATCGATGGCGGACGCATCGCCGGCGTCAGCGTGGCCTGGGCGCGCAGCGCCGACTACGTGCTGGCGGGCATCGGCGGCCAGACCTGGCTGCTGCCCATGCAGGCGGCGCGCGTCGAACCAAACGGCGTGCACGGCAGCCTGGACGGCGGCGCGTCGTGGGCGCTTGGCGACGCCGAACGTATCGAGGGGCCCGCGCCGCTGGACACGCTGGCAGCCGCCGCCTATGCCGGCCTGATCGCCGGCGCGATGGACCGGGTGCTGGCGATGACGCTGGCGTACGCCAACCAGCGCGCGCAGTTCGGCAAGCCCATCGGCCGCTTTCAGGCGGTGCAACAGCAGATCAGCGTGATGGCCGAACAGGTGTGGGCCGCCCGCATGGCGGCAGAGCTGGCCTTTCAAGGCGACGACGGCCTGCCCCGCCCCTTGCTTGCCGCGTTGGGCAAGGCCCGCGCAAGCCAGGCCGTGCCGCAGGTGGCCGACATCGCGCACGCGGTGCACGGCGCCATCGGCGTCACCGAGGAATACGACTTGCAGCTTTACACCCGCCGGCTGCGCGATTGGCGGCTGGCGGCGGGATCGGAAGCCCACTGGCACGAGCGCATCGGGGCGGACGCGATCGCCAGCGGGGCCGATGCGCTGACCTACCTGCGCACGGCGTTGTACGCCCGGCCAGCCGCCTAGCCCCGCCATGCGTTTCGCGACAACAACGCGAAACCACGCGTCGCGCTTGCGGCAATCCCGCAGGCAGGCTTAGGATGGAGCATGGTTCGTTTCGGGAGCACATCGTGAAGACAGTTGCTGAGCTTCTCAGGGAAAAGGCCAATCACGCCGTCGTGACGGTTTCTCCGGATTCGTCGGTCTTTGACGCGATCAAGACGATGGCCGACCGAGGCATCGGCGCGGTGGTGGTGGTGGAAGGCGACGTGGTGCTGGGCATGCTGACCGAACGCGACTACGCGCGCAAGATCGTCCTGCAGGACCGCTCATCGCGCACGACCAAGGTGCGCGACATCATGACGGACTCGGTCTACTACGTCGGTCCCGCCGACACGCGGGAACACTGCATGGCGATGATGACCGAACGGCATTTCCGCCACCTGCCCGTCATCGACAACGACAAGCTCATCGGCCTGCTGTCCATCGGCGACCTGGTCAAGGACGTGATGAGCGAGCAGAAGTTCATCATCCACGAACTGGAACGCTACATCACGGGCGAACGGGGTTAAAGACGCAAGGCGTGGCCGGCCGCGCCTAGCCGGCCGCACCTAGCCGGCCGCCAACATTCTCGACGCGGGGACGATCAGGCCCAGGCCGGCGGCCAGCAGCAGCACGAACACCATGCGCTTGACCGTCTTCATCGAATTCTCGGTGCTGTAGCGGCGCGCGAACCACGTCACGCCAATCACGACCGGCAGCGCCTGCACGCTCATCCAGAACGATGACGCCATGAAGGCGCCCTGTCCGGTCACGAGCGCAAGCCGCACCGTGGCGTTGAGCGAAAAGAGGATCAAGAGGCTGTTGCGGATGGTGGCCAGCGGCAGCGGCTGGCGGTACAGGTGATAGACCATGGGCGGACCGGCGCTGGAAAACAGGCCGCCCAGCACGCCCGACACCCCGCCGAAAAACACGCTGGACGTGCGCGATGACAACTGCGCCAGCGGCTGGGTGCGCGTCACCAGCAAGATGGCGCAGGCCAGGATGGTGACGCCAAGCAGCAGTTGCAACAGCACCGCCATGGATCCGCTGATCCACGTCAGCGCGGCCACGCCCACCCCCACGCCGGCCAGGCTGCTGACCGCGGCGGGCGTCAGCAGGGACCAGTTCACCTGCGGTCTGGCGCGCAGCAACGTGACACCTGCGTTGACCAGCGACAGCACGCTGACCACGTTGGCGACCTCGGCGACCGAGGCCAGCTGAAACACGCCCGACAGGCCCAGCAGCACCAGCCCAAACGCAAAGCCCGTCATCGTCTGGGCATAGGTGGCAAGCGCCACGCAGGCCAAAAACAGCAGGTGTTGATCGATGCTCATGCGACGGGTGGAGCCAGACCTCGGCTCTGCCCGGCTGCGCGCCAGGGCGGCAGTGAGCGGATCGACGGGAAACGGCGTGGTAACAGGTTAACGAGTTAACGGGCTAATGCTTTTCGGCGGGAATGATAGCACCGGGGAAACGCGGTGATCCGGCCCCCGCCGCGCCGAATGCACACAGTTGGTCACAATCTGATGCGCTCATGCACCCCGGGCACGCCGCGCGACCGCTATCCTTGCCGCCCGGCTATCCCCTGCCGCCCGCCACCCCGACCTGGATCGCGCGGGCCTGCGTACCGAGAATGACGCCCAAACAGACCACCATCAATACGGTGACGCTGACCTGCTCCACCTGCGGCAGCGCCCAGTTCACCAAGCTGGACACCAACGAATACCAGTGCAGCCACTGCCACGCCGTCACGCTGGTCGAGGACAACGTGGCGCAGCGCCTGGAAAAAATCCTGCGCAACATCCAGAAGCCTCAGCCGGCGCCCATCAAGCCCGTGGCGCTCGTGGCGATCTCGGTGGCGGTCCTGGCCGCGGTGATCGTCCCCCTGGTCGTCTCCACGCTGGGTTCGCGCCCGTCATCCGCGCCCACCCGCATTGCCGAGCCGCCCATCGACGCTTCGCTGGTCAAGCTGACCGACGTGCAGGAAATCAAGACTCGCGGGCGCACCGAACTCGTCATGATCGTGCGCAACGAAACGGGCCGCAAGATCGACGTGCCGCGTGTGTCGGCATCGTTCTTCCAGGGCGACCTGTCGCTGGCCACCGTGTCGGGCTCGGCGCCCGCGCGCTCGCTGCAACCGGGGGAATACACGCCCCTGAAGATCTCGGCGCCGGACAAGGCGTTCAGCCGCTATGACCTGCAGGTTGCCACGCCGTCGCCGGCGCGTGGCAAGAACAACGACGTGGCCGCCAGCAAGGTGCAGCTCGTCCGCAACGACGGCACCTACCGACTGGTTGGCCTGATCCGCAACCAGGGCGTCCAGCCGGTCAGCAGCACGCAGATCACGGTCATGCTGTACGGCGCCGACGGCAGGCTGATCGGCACCGGCAACGGCTACGCCACCGCGAGCCCGCTGGCCCCGGATGCGTTGACGTCCTTTGACGTGCGCTGCGAGATGCTGCGCGACGGCGAGGTCGCCGCCTACGATTACATGGTGCAAAGTGAAAGCTGATCGCTCCCCCTCCCGGCGCCTGACGCGACCGGCCCTGGCCGCGCTGGCGCTGATCCTGTTTGCGGCGGGCGCCTACGCCGCCTGGAAGTTCACCGCCCTCGGGCCGCGCAGCCAGCCCCCCGCGCAAACCGCCGCCAAGGCCGCGCCGGCCGCGGCCGAACCGCCCGCCAGCCGCATCGTGCGCGTCAGCCCGGCCAACACGCGGGTGATCGACCATGTCCGTCTGACCACCGAGGAATTGCTGGACCCGGACTTCGCGCTGTTCGACGCCGGGGCGCTGAAGCTGTCGGCGCCGCGCCGCCTGCTCGACGAGATCGAACGGCCCGCGCTGTATGCGGAACTGGTCAACACCAGCAAGGAATACGTGGCGCTGTCGCCGCGCGCCGAGATCGCGGTGTTCGACGGTTCGCGCCCGCTCGATCTGCGCCAGTCCTGGAGCCTGCCGGCGTATCTGTATCCCGGCGAGCGCGTGCCCGTGGCGCTGACCGGTCGCGTGGAACGCTTTTCCGAGGTCAAGACGAACTGGCTGCCCGCCAAGCGCGCCGCCCTGCCCGGCCCGCGGCCGCAGCTTGCCGTGACCGTGGAAAACACCGAAGCCGCCATTGGCACCGGCACGCTGAACTTCACCTACCGCTTCCGTTACAAGTACGTGACGGTGCATGGCCGGGTGCGCAACGACAGCGAGCGCGAGGTCGAGAAGGTGCGCGTCTGGGTCAGCCTGTACGATGCCCAGGACCAGCTTACCGGCGCCACCTTCAAGGAATTGCGCGTGCCGCGCCTGCCGCCTGGCGACAGCGCGCCCTTCGAGGTCGAGGTCAAGCAGTACGGCGGCAATTTCACCCGCGTTGGCGTGGTCTACGACGCCACCGCGCCCTGACCGGCCGAAGAACGACGTTGCCCCGGGGCGGCCATGCGGCCGCCCTTTTTCATGGCGCCCGGCCTGATATCCGGCCCGTTGGCGGCGCACCGCCCTCCCGGACGTCGCCGCCGAGCAACAGGCTATCGGGTCAAGTCTTATATAAGATATAAGACATTTGCTACCTGCCCCCACTTGCTTCTACAATTCCGGCCGACAACCCTTCTTCCAACCCGACTTTGAGCAGGCCTCACATGCTGGATACTTACCGCCAACACGTTGCCGAACGCGCGGCTCTGGGGATTCCCCCGCTGCCCCTTACGGCCAAACAAACCGCTGAACTGATCGAACTGCTGAAGAATCCGCCCGCTGGCGAGGAGCAGAATCTGGTCGAGCTGCTGACGCACCGCGTGCCGGCCGGCGTGGACGACGCCGCCAAGGTCAAAGCCTCCTATCTGGCCGCCGTGGCCCTGGGCAAGGAAGCTTGTGCGCTGATCAGCCGTGCCAAGGCGACGCAACTGCTGGGCACGATGCTCGGCGGCTACAACATTGGCCCGCTGGTCGACCTGCTGGATGATGCGGAAATCGGCACCATCGCCGCCGATGCGCTCAAGAAGACCCTGTTGATGTTCGACGCCTTCCACGACGTGAAGGAAAAGGCCGACAAGGGCAACGCCAACGCCAAGTCCGTGATGCAAAGCTGGGCCGACGCCGAATGGTTCACCAGCCGTCCGGAACTGCCCGAAAGCCTGACCATCACGGTCTTCAAGGTCCCGGGCGAAACCAACACCGACGACCTGTCGCCCGCCCCCGACGCCACCACCCGCCCCGACATCCCGATGCACGCCCTGGCGATGCTCAAGAACAAGCGCGACGGCGCCGCGTTCGAGCCGGAAGAAGACGGCAAGCGTGGCCCGGTCAAGTTCATCGAATCCCTGAAGGAAAAGGGCCACCTGGTCGCCTACGTGGGCGACGTGGTCGGCACGGGTTCGTCGCGCAAGTCGGCCACCAACTCGGTGCTGTGGTTCACGGGCGAAGACATCCCCTTCGTGCCGAACAAGCGCTTTGGCGGCGTGTGCCTGGGCAACAAGATCGCCCCGATCTTCTACAACACGATGGAAGACGCCGGCGCCCTGCCGATCGAGCTGGACGTGTCCAAGATGGAAATGGGCGACGTGGTCGAGCTGCGCCCCTACGAAGGCAAGGCGATCAAGAACGGTGAGGTCATCGCCGAATTCGAAGTCAAGTCCGACGTGCTGTTCGACGAAGTGCGCGCCGGCGGCCGCATTCCGCTGATCATCGGCCGCGGCCTGACCGCCAAGGCCCGTGAAGCCCTGGGTCTGCCGCCCTCGACGCTGTTCCGCCTGCCCAAGGATCCGGTCGACTCCGGCCGCGGCTTCACGCTGGCCCAGAAGATGGTCGGCCGCGCCTGCGGTCTGCCGGAAGGCCGCGGCATTCGTCCGGGCACCTACTGCGAACCGAAGATGACCTCGGTCGGCAGCCAGGACACCACCGGCCCCATGACCCGCGACGAACTGAAGGACCTGGCCTGCCTGGGCTTCTCGTCCGACCTGGTGATGCAGTCGTTCTGCCACACCGCCGCGTACCCCAAGCCCGTGGACGTCAAGACGCACCACACGCTGCCGGAATTCATCAGCACCCGTGGCGGCGTGTCGCTGCGTCCGGGCGACGGCGTCATCCACTCGTGGCTGAACCGCATGCTGCTGCCCGACACCGTCGGCACCGGCGGCGACTCGCACACGCGCTTTCCCATCGGTATCTCGTTCCCGGCCGGCTCGGGCCTGGTGGCCTTTGCCGCCGCCACGGGCGTCATGCCGCTGGACATGCCGGAATCGGTGCTGGTGCGCTTCAAGGGCAAGCTGCAGCCCGGCGTCACCCTGCGCGACCTGGTCAACGCCATTCCGCTGTACGCCATCAAGCAAGGTCTGCTGACGGTTGCCAAGCAAGGCAAGAAGAACATCTTCTCCGGCCGCATCCTGGAAATCGAAGGCCTGCCCGACCTGAAGGTCGAACAAGCCTTTGAACTGTCGGACGCTTCCGCCGAACGTTCGGCCGCCGGCTGCTCGGTGCGCCTGAACAAGGAACCGATCATCGAGTACATCAACAGCAACATCGTGATGCTCAAGTGGATGATCGCCAACGGCTACGAAGACGAGCGCACGCTGGGCCGCCGCATCAAGGCGATGGAAGCCTGGCTGGCCGACCCCAAGCTGCTGGAGCCGGATGCCGACGCCGAATACGCCGCGGTCATCGAGATCGACCTGGCCGACGTGCATGAACCCATCGTCGCCTGCCCGAACGACCCCGACGACGTGAAGACGCTGTCGGAAGTCGCCGGCGCCAAGATCGACGAAGTGTTCATCGGCAGCTGCATGACCAACATCGGCCACTTCCGCGCGGCGTCCAAGCTGCTGGAAGGCAAGCGCGACATCCCGGTCAAGCTGTGGGTCGCTCCTCCGACCAAGATGGACGCCACGCAACTGACCGAGGAAGGCCACTACGGCGTGTTCGGCACGGCCGGCGCCCGCACCGAAATGCCGGGCTGCTCGCTGTGCATGGGCAACCAGGCGCAGGTCCGCGAAGGCGCGACGGTCATGTCGACCAGCACCCGCAACTTCCCGAACCGCCTGGGCAAGAACACCAACGTGTATCTGGGTTCGGCCGAACTGGCCGCCATCTGCTCCAAGCTTGGCCGCATCCCGACCAAGGACGAGTACATGGCCGACATGGGCGTCATCAACAAGAGCGGCGACCAGATCTACCAGTACCTGAACTTCGACAAGATCCCCGACTACAAGGACGTGGCGGACGTGATCGAGGTCTGATCCTGATCCCCCAGCCAGGCCTCGCGGCCTGAACAACGGCCCCGTGCAATCGCCCGGGGCCGTTTTTTTTTGCCTTTGTCCGAGCGATTGGGATCAGCAGGCAGCCTGTATAACGAAACGTTTCAATACAATCCAGGCATGCCGGTGAGACGTCGGCCGCCATCGCCGGGAAAGCCCCGGCGCATTTTTCCTGGAGGAAGCCTGCCAATGATCCGGCTATTGCCGCCGACGCTGTTGCTGACGCTAGCCGGCTGCGCCACCGCGCCGCCCTCGAATCCCGACAACATCTGCGCAATCTTCCGCGAGAAGCCGGAATGGCACGACGCGGCGCTGGAGGTGCAGAAGAAATGGGGCGCCCCGGTGCCGGTGCCGATCGCGATGATGTACCAGGAGTCTTCCTTCAAGCACGACGCGCTGCCGCCGCGCTACTACTTCCTGGGCTTCATCCCGTGGGGCCGCGTGAGCTCGGCGTACGGTTATGCGCAGGCCAAGGACGAGACCTGGGCCGACTACAAACGCGAAGCGGGCGGCTGGACCTCCAGCCGCGACAACTTCGCCGACGCGCTGGACTTCATGGGCTGGTACATGAACAAGACGCAGCGTATCAACGGCATCTCGAAGTGGGATGCGTATGGGCAGTATCTGAACTACCACGAGGGCTGGACCGGCTACCGCAACCGCAGTTACGACCGCAAGGCATGGTTGAAAACCGTCTCGCAGAAAGTGCAGGCGCGCGCCGAGAAGTTCACGGCGCAGTACAAGAGCTGCGAATCGAGCCTGTCGCGGGGCGGCTGGTTTTGGTGAAGGGCCGCTGAATCGCCTGGGTGTCTGAGACCCGCTGAATTGCCCCGGTGTCTGACACCCGCTGAGACGTCACCGCAGGCTGAAGATCATCTCCCCGGGGTGTCAGACACCGTCAACCCGCCTCGCGCTGCATGAACGAAAAAAAATCCCGGCGGGCCGGGATTTTTTCTGCGTGGGCGGTCGCCCGCCGCGATCAGAAGTCCATGCTGGCCGACAGCGAGAACGTGCGCGGGCCGCCCAGGACGAGGTAGCCATTGCCCGGATAGCCGCCCACCGACGACCAGTAGTTGCGGTTGGCGATGTTGTCCACGCGGGCGCGCAGCGTCAGGACGTGGCCGTCCACGTCCATCATGTAGCGCAGGCCGGCGTCAAAGCGCGTCCAGCCCGGAACCTTGAGCGTGTTGGCGTCATCGGCATACGACGAGCCGGTGTAGACCACGCGGCCGTCGACGGCCAAGCCTTCGACGCCCGGGATGTCCCATTCCACGCCCATGTTGGCCTGGAAGCGCGGCACGCCGATCACGCGGTTGCCGTTCAGCGAGGCGTTGCCCGTCGACACCTGCTTGGCGTCGAGCCAGGTCAGGCCGCCCAGCAGGCGCACGCTGCGCACGGGTTCGCCGAATACGGTCAGCTCGACGCCTTGGTGGCGGTCCTTGCCGGAATTGGTCAGCTCGTTGGCGGCGTTGTAGGCCGCGCGCGGCTTTTCCGTCGAGAAGAACGCCAGGCCGCCACCCAGGCTGTCGCCTTCATACTTCACGCCCACTTCCTTCTGTTTGGACACGAAGGGCGGCAGGCTCTGGCCGACGTTCGGCACCGGGCGGCCGCCTGCGGTTGCGGGCGCGGTCGGGCCGGCAACCAGGGCTTCGATGTAGTTGGCATACAGCGAAACGCTGGGCGCAACCTTGACCACCAGACCGAAGGCGGGCGAATTGTGGCTGGCGTCGTAGGCGCCGCTTTCGTTGCCGGTGTTGTACGCGTAATCGCGCTGCGACATGCGCTGATGGCGGATGCCGGCCGTGAACAGAACCTTGTCGTCCAGGAAGGACATCGTGTCGCCGATGGCGTAACTGCTCAGGCGGGTACGGCCCTGCAGCGCTGGGTTGTCCAGATCATTGCCGCGCAGCGCGCCGGCGCTGAAGGCAGGCTTGTCGTACGAGATGGGATCGTAAATGTTCGTGGGGAACGTGTTGCGGAAGTCCATCACGTACGCGTTCTTTTTCTTCAGATCGAACCAGGACGCCGACACGACGAACTCGTGCCCCACGGGACCCGTGCGCAACTTGCCGCGCAGGCCGATTTCACCCGTGTTGACGCTGTCTTCACGCGTGTTGTCGAAGCGGTAGAAGTTGCCGGCGCCGGTGCTGCCGTTGGTGAGCGTGATGTTGCCCAGGGAGTTGGCTTCGTCGCTGCGGCGCATGCCGAACGCGCCGTACGCGGTCAGCTTGTCGCTGAAGTCATGTTCCGCGCGGAGCGTGCCGAAGACGTCGCGCTCGTTGGAATACGTCCACGGCTGCGCGTAGTTGGAGCTGGCGTCCGGCGCATCGGGCACGGTCGTGACGCCGGCGCCCAGCGTCACGTTCGGGCGCGGGCGCTTGAGCTTGTTTTCCTGCCAGCCTATGTCGGCGGACAGGCGCGTGTCGGCGGACCGCCAGTCCAGGCCCAAGGAGACCACGCTGGTGCGGCTATGTTCGTCGTCGATGGCCGTGTCGCCACTGCGCTGCGCGGCGTTCAAACGGATGCCGGTGCTGTCGTCCGGGCCGAAGCGGCGGGCGATGTCGGTGGACAACTGGAACTGGCCGCCGCTGGAAACCCCGGTGGTGACCCGCGTCAACGGCTCGTTCGGCGCGCGCTTGGGCACCAGGTTGATGACGCCGCCAATGCCGCCGCCACCGGGCGTGGCGCCGGTCAAGAAGGCCGTCGCGCCGCGCAGCACTTCCTCGCGTTCGAAGAGCTCCGTGGCGATGTACTGACGGGGCAGCAGACTGTACAGGCCGTTGTAGGCCACATCATCCGAACTCAGAATGAAGCCGCGAATGAAGTAAGACTCCTGGAAGTTGCCAAAACCGCGCGCCACGCGCACACCCGAGTCGTTTTGCAGCACGTCGCCCACGCTCTTGGCCTGGCGGTCCTGGATCAGCTCGTTGGTGTAGCTGGTCACGCTGAACGGCGTGTTCATGAAGTCCTCGGTGCCGAGGATGCCGACACGGCCGCCGCGGGCCACCTGCCCGCCCGCGAACGGCGCAGAAAGACCGCCGGCCGATGCGTCCGCGCTGGCCTCGACCCGGATGGCGTCCATCGAGGTCACGGAGCCGCTGGTCGTGGCGGGCTGAGTCTGGGGAGCGGTCTGGGGTGCGGTCTGGGGAGAGGTCTGGGGAGCGGTCTGGGCGTGGACGGCGCCAAAGCACGGCAAGGCGGCGGCCATGCAAGCGAGAGTTCTGATTTTCATATCGGGGCGCTGGTAAAGCGGAAGCGGGTCCGCGTTGCGGTGGGGAGATCCGCAAAAACCCGATTCGAATCGCGTGGCTATCCGGGGTGACCGGCGCCATCCAAGCACATTCGCGGTTGGGGTCTTGAGGTCTGACCGCGACGATGTTACCAAAAGAGAATCGTTCTCATTGATTCTCTCAAAAAGAATTGAAGCTCGGCGTTGCGGCCAAGCAACATATCCCGCGACGGATCAGCAGGTCGTCAGCGCATCGGCCGGTTCGGTTTCCCCATACGCCGCCAACGCCTCGGCAAGCGCCCCGTCCGCGTCGGGCAACGCCGCGTCGCCCTGCTGCCGCCCTTCCCCCACCGCCGATCCCGCCACCAGCACGAAATGCACGGGCTTCTTGCCGGCCATCAGCAACAGGACCCCTTCTTCACCGTCCCGCGTGGCGCCCGCTACCGCGGCGCTGCCGGCGGGCACGATCGCAAAGTCCGGATCGCCGCCCGCCACCTTGGGCAGCGGCCCCGCACCCTTGCTGCAATGCCTGGCGCGCACGCCCAGGTCGCCCTGGATGGCGTAGAACCAGGCGTTCCAGCCAGGCGGCATGGGCACCAGGGTGGTCGCACCAGGCCGTAGCCAGCCGTCCAGGATCAGCAACGGTTCGGGCGTGCGCAAGGGCGACTCCAGCCCTCCGAAGCTGCCGGACACGACCCGGACCTTGCCCGAAGGCGCCTGGATGGCAGGCATGTCCGCGGCGCGCAGCATCGAGGTCATGGGCGGCAAGGATTTCAGGTGCGCCGGATGATCGATGAAGATCTGCAGGCCGTGCAGCCGGGCTTCGCCCACCGGCCGCTGCGCGTGCACGATGCCGCGCCCGGCCTGCGTCCAGTGCAGGTCGCCCGCGTGAATGTCCTGGTTGTTCTCGATGCCGTCCAGGCTTTGCATGACGCCGGTGCTGTCTTCCAGCATCAGGGTCGCGGCGCTGATGCCCGCGTGCGTATGCGGTTCGAAGGTCGGCCCGGTCATGACGAAGTGATCCACCAGCACCACGGGCGAGATGCACCGCGAGAAATCGGTATGGCGAAACTGGCGGATGGTGCAGGCGTCGCCCATGTAGCGGCTGGAGCCCGGAACGACGGCGCTAAGGTGGAGAGTCAAAAATGCTGCCTTGCTGTTTGCTGAACATGTATTGCGGCGACAGCTTATGAGTTCGGACCGCCGGACAGTAGGGGCCAATTTCAGGAATAATTGTCCCGGCTGTCAGGACAATGCCAGCAAATATTCCGAATTCCCCTATTAAAACGCTGTATGCCTAACTACGTTCACCGCCTTGAAGACCTGCTGCTTTTCAGCGAAGTTGTTGAAAAAGGCGGCTTCTCGGCGGCCGCACGTGTGTTGAATATGCAACGTTCCAAGCTGAGCCGCCGAATTGCCGAGCTGGAAGCGCGCCTGGGCGTGCGGCTGCTTCAGCGCAATACGCGGCGCGTGTCGCTCACCCCGATGGGCGAACAGATTCATGCCCACGCCAAGGCGCTGGCCCGCGAAGCTCGCAGTGTCTTCGACCTGGCCGCGTCCATGGGCGATGCGCCCGCCGGGATGCTGCGCATCACCGCGCCCTCGCCGCTTGCGACCCGGATTCTGGGCGGCCTGGTCGCCCGCTTCTGCGCGGAGCACCCCCGCGTGCGCGTGCTGCTGGACACGCGAGACCAGATCATCGACCTGGTCGGCGAAGGGTACGACCTGGGCTTTCGCGCCCAGTCATCGTCGCTGACCGACGCCCGGTTGAATGCGATCGAAATCTCCGCCGTGCCGATGGCGTTGGTGTGCAGCCCGGCGATGGCCAAATCCCCGCCGCGTCACCCGCGCGACTTGGCCACCCTGCCCCTGCTTGCCCACGGCACGCAGGACGGCCTGCACACCTGGCGCTTGACCGGCCCGGGCGGCGAAATGGAAGCGGTGGAATTCCAGCCCCGCAGCCTGAGCAGCAATATGGACACGCTGCGCGCCATGGCGGCGGCGGGCCTGGGTCTGGCGCTGGTGCCGCGCTATCTGTGCGGCGACGATCTCGATCAAGGCCGGCTGGCGCGCATCCTGCCCGACTGGACGCCCGCGCCCGCCCGCATCTATGCCGTCATGCCGGCGCGTTGCGGCGAGCCGCTGGCCTTGAAGCGCTTTCTTGAATTCACGGCGGCTGAATTGCCCGCGTACCTGACCTGAAGCGCCCCTTCCGGAGCACAGGGCCTTGCAGGCTTGGCGCGCGTCCGCCAAAGTAAGGGTTTCGCCGAATCCGAACCGGTCTGGCGCGATACGGGGCCGGAACTTTGACGTGCCGCTCAAGTCTTATATAAGATATAAGACACAAACCAAGATATAGACCCTCGGCAAACTTGTCCAAGAGACAATGACAAACTCGCCGAAACGCCTGAAAATGCCGCCTTCAGCCTGGGCAAAACCACGGAGTCCATCATGCCGCACAACACCCTAGACACACTCAAGAATTTCAAGATCGGCAACAAGTCCTGTCAGTTCTATTCGCTGCCGGCGCTGGGCAAGTCGCTTGGCATCGATGTGCAGCGGCTGCCGGTCTCCATCCGCATCGTGCTGGAATCCGTGCTGCGCAACTGCGACGGCAAGAAGGTCACCGAAGAACACGTCCGTCAGCTGGCCAACTGGCAAGCCAACGCCAAGCGCGAAGATGAAATTCCGTTTGTGGTCGCCCGCGTCGTGCTGCAGGACTTCACCGGCGTGCCGCTGCTGGCCGATATCGCCGCCATGCGTTCGGTCGCCGACAAGATGGGCAAGAGCCCCAAGAGCATCGAGCCCCTGGTGCCCGTGGACCTGGTGGTGGACCACTCGGTCATGATCGACTACTTCGGCACCAAGAACGCGCTGGACCTGAACATGAAGCTGGAGTTCAAGCGCAATCAAGAGCGCTACCAGTTCATGAAGTGGGGCATGCAGGCGTTCGACACCTTTGGCGTCGTGCCCCCGGGCTTTGGCATCGTCCACCAGGTCAACCTGGAATACCTGGCGCGCGGCGTGCACCAGGACAAGAAGAACAACGTCTATTACCCCGACTCGCTGGTGGGCACCGACAGCCACACCACGATGATCAACGGCATCGGCGTGGTCGGCTGGGGCGTGGGCGGCATCGAGGCCGAAGCCGGCATGCTGGGCCAGCCCGTGTACTTCCTGACGCCGGACGTGGTGGGCGTCGAGCTCAAGGGCCAGCTGCGCGGCGGCGTCACCGCCACCGACCTGGTGCTCACCATCACTGAAATGCTCCGCCGTGAAAAGGTGGTGGGCAAGTTCGTAGAATTCTGCGGCGAAGGCACCGCCAGCCTGACCGTGGCCGAACGCGCCACCATCGGCAACATGGCGCCGGAATACGGCGCCACCATGGGCTTTTTCCCGGTCGACGAACGCACCATCGACTACTTCCGCGGCACCGGCCGCACCGAAGAGGAAATCGCCGCCTTCGAGGCCTATTTCAAGGCGCAGAAGATGTTCGGCGTGCCCGCGTCCAAGGACATCAATTTCACCAAGCTGCTGACGCTGGACCTGTCCACCGTCGCGCCGTCGCTGGCGGGCCCGAAGCGCCCGCAAGACCGCATCGAAATCGGCAACGTCAAGAACACGTTCATCGACCTGTTCTCCAAGCCGGTGGCCGAAAACGGCTTCAACCAGCCCGCCGAAAAGCTCGACCAGACCTTCACGACCAGCGCCGGCACCAAGATCAAGAACGGCGACATCCTGATCGCGGCCATCACGTCCTGCACCAACACGTCCAACCCCAGCGTGCTGCTGGCGGCGGGTCTGTTGGCCAAGAAGGCCGTGGAAGCCGGCCTGACCGTGCCCAAGCACATCAAGACCTCGCTCGCCCCCGGATCCCGCGTCGTCACCGAATACCTGACCAAGACGGGCCTCTTGCCCTACCTGGAAAAGCTCGGGTTCGACGTGGCCGCCTACGGCTGCACGACCTGCATCGGCAACGCCGGCGACCTGACCCCGGACCTGAACGAAGCCATCACCAGCAACGACCTGGTGTGTTCGGCCGTGCTCTCGGGCAACCGCAACTTCGAGGCGCGCATTCACCCGAACATCAAGGCCAACTTCCTGGCCTCGCCCCCGCTGGTCGTGGCCTATGCGCTGGCCGGCACCGTGACGCGCGACCTGATGACCGAGCCCGTGGGCCGCGGCAAGAACGGCGACGTGTGGCTGGGCAACATCTGGCCGACCACCGAGGAAATCGACGCGCTGCTCAAGTACGCGCTGGACCCGGAAGCCTTCGAAGCCAACTACGGCCAGGTCAAGAGCAATCCCGGCAAGCTCTGGGAAAACATCAAGGGCGTCACCGGCGACACCTACAACTGGCCCGATTCCACCTACATCGCCGAGCCGCCCTTCTTCGAGGGCTTCGGCATGACCCCGGGCGCGATGCCCACGGTCAAGGGTGCGCGCGCGCTGGGGGTGTTTGGCGATTCGGTCACCACCGACCACATCTCGCCCGCCGGTTCCATCAAGGAAAGCTCGCCCGCGGGCAAGTGGCTGAAGGAACACGGCGTCATGAAGGCCGACTTCAACAGCTACGGCTCGCGCCGCGGCAACCACGAAATCATGATGCGCGGCACGTTCGCCAACGTGCGGATCAAGAACCTCATGATTCCGGCGCTGCCCGACGGCAGCCGCTTCGAAGGCGGCGAAACGCTGTTCCAGCCCACCGGCGAACAGATGTCGATCTATGACGCCGCCATGAAGTACGTCGCAGCCGGCACGCCCACCGTGGTGTTCGGCGGCGAAGAGTACGGCACCGGCTCGTCGCGCGACTGGGCCGCCAAGGGCACCCAGCTGCTGGGCGTCAAGGCGGTCATCACCCGCAGCTTCGAACGCATCCACCGCAGCAACCTGGTGGGCATGGGCGTACTGCCCCTGCAGTTCAAGGGTAACGACAGCGTGCAATCGCTGGGCATCACGGGTGAAGAAACGTACGACATCTCCGGCCTGGAAAACGGCATCAAGCCGATGCAGGACGTGACGCTGACGATCACGCGCAAGGACGGTTCCAAGCAGGACGTGACCGTGCTGCTGCGCATCGATACGCCGATCGAGGTGGATTACTACCAGCACGGCGGCATCCTGCCGTTCGTGTTGCGCCAGCTGCTGGCGGCGTAAAAGGCCCCCACGCCGCACTCGCTTCGCTCGCTTGCTGCCCCCCGAGGGGGCGGCCCCGCCTTCGGGCGGCCGGGCGGCGGGGCGGCAACTCTTCTGCAGAACGCCCCGGGACCTTGCGGTTCCGGGGCGTTTTTCATTGGCCCGGCGTCATGATTCGGCAGGTGTCTGACACCCCCCGGAGATGGTCTTGGGCCAGCCGCTATTTTTCAGCGGGTGTCAGACACCTTGTATCTTGGCCACTGTAGTGATTAGCTATCGCTACACGCGGACCGATGAGCGTGTTCAGAC
>NZ_JAGXJZ010000260.1:0-415 GCF_019091095.1 Achromobacter sp. GbtcB20
ATGGCGCACAATACGGCTGTGATCATCGGGATCGAGCTGCTGGCCGCGGGGCAGGGCATCGAGTTCCATCGCCCGCTGGCCAGCTCGGGCTACCTGGAACATGTGCACGCCCAGCTGCGCCGGCAGGTGCCGTCCTACGACGAGGACCGCTTCTTCGCGCCCGACATCGAGGCCGCGCGGCGCATGGTGGTCGAAGGCGCGCTGTCGGCCTCGTGCAAGGAGCTCTTTGCTGTACTCCATCCGTAATTCAACCCCTACAGGAGAGGTAATGGATTTCCGGTTCAAGGCAGGCGATGCGCCGATGCTGCTGTCGATGCCCCACGTGGGCACGGATATTCCCGACGAAGTCGCGGCCACGATGGCGCCCTGCGCCCTCGCGAAAGCGGACACCGACTGGCACCTGGCCGAGCTGTCC
>NZ_JAGXJZ010000261.1:0-414 GCF_019091095.1 Achromobacter sp. GbtcB20
GTAAGACCTGTGGTCAGGGAAGGGGATTTGCGGGGCCGCCGAATTGCTGCCGCCCGGGCGGCGGCAATCGGCATCGGAAACGTGGGTCGTCGGTGCGGGGTGCGCTTGCGCGCGGGCGCAGATCAGTTTTCGAATGACGCTCGTCAGAGGGGGGAGAGCGGTGATGGTCGGCGCGGCGACGGTCAGCTACAACTTGCCGACCCGTACGCGCCGCCCATCCGGCACCGGGGTTCAAGTGACGATTAATGCCGTGGCTGCCTGAACCTGCCAAGAGCGTCTGCCGCTGCCGGTGTCTGACACCCTCGGGAGACGCCCTCGGTGTGAGCGAATCTCTCCAGGGTGTCAGACACCTTGTATCTTGGCCACTGTAGTGATTAGCTATCGCTACACGCGGACCGATGAGCGTGTTCAGAC
>NZ_JAGXJZ010000262.1:0-414 GCF_019091095.1 Achromobacter sp. GbtcB20
CGTGGGCGCAGGCCATGAAGGCGGCCAGTTCCTCGTGGCGGGTCTGGACGAAGCGGATGCGGTCCTGGCGCCGCATGGCGGCCAGGAAGCCGTTGATGCCGTCCCCGGGATAGCCGTAGATGCGCCCTACCCGCCATTCGTCGAGCCGTTGCAGAAGAAAATCGCCTACCGTCATTGTCATGTGTGTCTCCGGATTGCGGGCCGATGCCCATGCGGCGAGCATAACATCGGCCCCATGCGGCGACCACACGTTACCGGGAACTATGGAGCCCGCCCTGTCCTGGCCCGGGGCCGCATGAGGATCCAGCCATACAGGAGCAAGTTGACGGTCGCGACCGTGGCGGCCAGCGCCAGCTGGAGCTCGCGCGTCAGCCCGTCCGGATACAGCAGGCGCAGCACGTAGTGTTCGAGGAA
>NZ_JAGXJZ010000263.1:0-413 GCF_019091095.1 Achromobacter sp. GbtcB20
GTTCCAGATCGAGTCGCGCGCCCAGATGAGCATGCTGCCGCGGATGAAGCCGCGCGTGTTCTACGACCTCGTGATCGAAGTGGCGGTGGTGCGGCCTGGCCCGATCCAGGGCGGCATGGTCCACCCCTACCTGCGCCGGCGCCAGGGCCTCGAACCCGTCGTATACCCGAGCGAGGAGATGAAGATCGCCCTGGAGCGCACGCTGGGCGTGCCGATCTTCCAGGAACAGGTGATGCAGGTGGCGATCCTCGGCGCCGGCTTCCCGCCGGGCGAGGCCGACCAGCTGCGGCGCGCGATGGCGGCCTGGAAGCGCAAGGGCGGGCTGGAGCAGTATTACGGGCGCATCGTGCGCGGCATGCTGGAGCGCGGCTACGACCTGGCGTTTGCCGAGCAGATCTTCAGCCAGATCCAGG
>NZ_JAGXJZ010000264.1:0-411 GCF_019091095.1 Achromobacter sp. GbtcB20
GAGGACAGCGACACCACCGGCAGCCTGCACGACAAGCTGGCGGCGCTGGGCGGGAGCATGATCGTCGAGGCGCTGCGCCGCATGGAACGCGGCGAATTGACGTCCACCCCGCAGCCCGAGGAAGGCGTGACCTACACCGCCAAGATCAGCAAGGACGAAGCCAAGCTCGACTTCGCCCTGACGGCCGTCGCGCTGTGGCGCAAGGTGCGCGCCTTCAATCCCTTCCCCGCCGCCCAAGGCATGGTGAACGGGACGGCGGTCAAGATCTGGAAGGCCGAACTGGCCGACTACGCAGGCAAGGCGGCGCCGGGCACGGTGCTGTCGAGCGATGCGCAAGGCATCGTCGTGGCCTGCGGCGAAGGCGCGCTGCGGTTGCTGGAGTTGGAGAAGCCGGGCGGCGAGCGCCTGGGG
>NZ_JAGXJZ010000265.1:0-409 GCF_019091095.1 Achromobacter sp. GbtcB20
GGCCGCCCAGGATGCCGGGCTGGACGTGCTGGGCTACATGAACCAGGCCAGCTTCCTGCTCGGCTGCGGCATCGGCGAACTGCTGTTGCGGACGGATCCGGAAGACGCGATGCGCTACCTGCCGCAGTCGAAGGCGGTGCAAAAGCTGGTGTCCCCGGCCGAGATGGGCGAGCTGTTCAAGGTGCTGGCGGTGGGGCGGGAAGTCGAGTTGCCGGAAGCAATCGTGCGCGCGGACCGCAGTCATCGATTATAAGATTGACATCTTGCGCTGTGGATACAAACCCGGCTATGCTGTACCGATTGCACCGCTCGGCGGGCTTGCGGGATCGGCTGCCATCCGCAACGAGACAGGCGCCAGAATGAGCGACTCCCGCTGACAACAACCATGGCCAAGATCCACACCCATTAT
>NZ_JAGXJZ010000266.1:0-408 GCF_019091095.1 Achromobacter sp. GbtcB20
AAGCGCCTGGTCGGCGCGCTTGATGAGGGCGTCGATGCCGCCGGCGTCATCCTGGCCGTCCAGCACGGCGACGCCGGCGCTGACGGTGTAGGCGATCTCGCCCTGGTCGGAGGCGACCAGGCGCGTGGCGACCAGGGCGCGCAGGCGCTCGGCGCTGGCCAGGGCCTCCTGCGCGCCGGTGGAAGGCAGCAGCACCGCGAATTCCTCGCCGCCCAGGCGCGCCACGGTGTCGACGATGCGGAAGCTGTCGCGCAGGGCCTCGGCCAGGTCGCACAGCACGCGGTCGCCGGCCGGGTGGCCGTAGCGGTCGTTGATGTTCTTGAACAGGTCGGCGTCGAACAGGATCATGGCCAGCGGGCGCGGGGTATGCGCGGCGCGGTCCAGCTCCAGCTCGGCCGCCTCGAAGAA
>NZ_JAGXJZ010000267.1:0-408 GCF_019091095.1 Achromobacter sp. GbtcB20
GCGCTGCCCGGCCCCTCGTTCGCCCAGGAAGTGGCGCGCGGCCTGCCCTGCGCCCTGACGGTGGCCTCGACCTCGCGTGAACTGCGCGACCGTGTGGTCGGCGCCGTCCACGGCGGCAACCTGCGCGTCTACGCCTGCGACGACCTGATCGGCGTGGAAGTGGGCGGCGCGGTCAAGAACGTGCTGGCGATCGCGACCGGTGCCGCCGACGGCCTGGGCCTGGGCCTGAACGCGCGCGCTGCCTTGATCACGCGCGGCCTGGCCGAGATCACCCGCCTGGGCGAGGCGCTGGGCGCGCAGCCGGCCACCTTCATGGGCCTGACCGGCATGGGAGACTTGATCCTGACCTGCACCGGCGACCTCTCGCGCAACCGCCGCGTCGGCCTGGCGCTGGCCGAAGGCAAGCCG
>NZ_JAGXJZ010000268.1:0-408 GCF_019091095.1 Achromobacter sp. GbtcB20
CTCGCCCAGCATCGCCAGCGCCAAGACCACGAGCGTCAGCGGCAAGGTCCACCAGAAGCGACGCGAGAAGTCACGCAACGCCGGGTTGTCGTCATCGAGGTCGGGCAGCAGAGGCTCCAGCGTCATCCCGCACTTGGGGCAGGTTCCCGGATGATCCTGGCGGATCTCCGGGTGCATCGGGCAGGTGTAGATGGTTCCGGGCGCGGTTGGCGATGCCGCCGGGGCCGGTGAAACTGCGGTGCTGGCATGGTGATGCGGTGCATGGCCGCTGCCTGTGCCTATGCCCGCGTCACCGCTGGCATATCGCGCCGGATCGGCGACGAATTTGGCCTTGCATCCGGTGCTGCAAAACAAGTACGTGTTCCCCAAGTGCGTGGAACGGTGCTCCGACGCCGCCGTGACCGCCAT
>NZ_JAGXJZ010000269.1:0-407 GCF_019091095.1 Achromobacter sp. GbtcB20
ATGCTGGAGGAAGCCAGGGAGTTGAAGAAAGCTGGCGACAGCGTTTATACGAATAAACGCTGATCAGGACGCTGCGCCAAGCGCCTCCGCGGCGCCGCGCATGCCGGGCCAGCGTGCGGCCTGGGGATTCTCGATGCCGAGCAAGTCCAGCACCCGGTCCAGGGTGTGGTCGACCATCTCGTCGATGCTCGCCGGCCGGTGATAAAAGCTGGGCAAAGGTGGAAACACAATCGCACCCATCTCGGTCACGGCCGTCATATTGCGCAGGTGCGCCAGGTTGAACGGCGTTTCGCGCACCATCATGACCAGGCGCCGGCGTTCCTTCAGGATCACGTCGGCCGCGCGCGCGACCAGGTTGTCCGCCAGGCCATGGGCCACGGCGGCGACGGTCTTCAACGAACAGGGGG
>NZ_JAGXJZ010000027.1:0-55441 GCF_019091095.1 Achromobacter sp. GbtcB20
CCCATCCCGAACAGGACAGTGAAACGCCTTTGCGCCGATGATAGTGGACGGACGTCTGTGAAAGTAGGTCATCGTCAAGCTCTTATCCTCAAAGCCCCACCGGTATCCGGTGGGGCTTTGTCTTTGGCGCTCCAGTCGGCCTGCGAGCCGCGCCAATGTTGGATGTGCACAAATAACAACGGCCGTGGGTGGGGTGGCTTTGTGCGGTAAGATTGTTCGAGTCAATTCGTTGGAGCGTTATCGTGAGTGAACCCCAGACCCCCGTGCCCGGTACGACATTGGACCTTCGCACGTTGACCCACGTGGCCTATGGCTTGTATGCCTTGGGCTTTCTGACGAGTGGATTTCTGGGCATCGCCACGATTGCGGCTGTGGTGCTCATGTATCTCAAGCGATCGGACGCCGCAGGCACCGTGTACGCCGCTCATTTTGACTGGCTTCTGCGCACGTTCTGGTGGGCGTTGCTGTGGCTGGCCATCAGCGGGATCGCGACCCTCATCTTCATCGGATGGATTGGCGTGGCCGCAACCATCGTGTGGGTGCTCTATCGCCTGCTTCGTGGCTGGCTGTCGTTGCTGGAAGGTGGCGCGCCCACGTCTTACGCGTGAGTACTGGTAGTACCGCTGGAAAGGCCGGCAGCGATGCCGGCCTTTTTGCATGGCATGAGCGTGTGGGGTGATGCCCACCAGCTGCCCACCTTCAGGGTGCGATCAGCGGCAAGGCTGTGGATACGTCGTTGAGGTGTCGTTGAGGTGTCGTTGCCGTGAGTGCGTCGAGCTTCGATGTGACGCGGTGTCAAGCTGCGGTGCGGGATAGCTGCGGGCGCCGGCGTGAAACGATGGCTGGCGGTGCGCCAGCGCGGCTTGGCCTTGCGGTCGGCGAGGGCGCCGTGTAGCGCGTTCAGCGGCGCCTCGTGTGTCTGTCGGCGTGCGGCATGAGCGCAGTTGGTGACGCGGGTAAGGAAGCGCGGCGTGCAGGCATGCAGCGGCACGTCAGACCAGGCGAACTGGCTTTTCAATTCAAGCGGGAATATCCACGAACGTGGCGATGAGGCACTGCGAGGGGGGCTTGCTTGGTGGCGTTGAGCTCGCCCGGCCTGAAGCCAGGGCGTCGCGACAATCCAAAGGCAGGGACGTACGCCGTACGCCCTTTGCCTGCTTACTTCAGATGTGCGTTGACCAGTTTGGTCAGTTCGAACATCGTGACCTGATCCTTGCCGAAGATCGGGCGCAGCTTGGCATCGGCGTTGATGTTGCGCTTGTTGCTGGCATCTTGCAGGTTGTGCTTCTTGATGTATTCCCAGATCTTCTTGGTGACCTCGGTACGCGGCACGGCTTCCGAGCCGATGACAGCGGCCAATTCGGCGCTGGGGGTCAGCGGCTTCATGAATGCAGCGTTCGGCTTGCGCGCGGTCGCGGGTTTGGAGGTTGTGGCCATAATGCGGCGCTCCTTCTCTGGCTGTTGGAAAAATTGTCCTGCGGCCGGAGCATAACGTGTCTCTCCAGTAAAGACAAAGGCATTTATCCTCTGTAGCAACTAAAATGCACCGACCGTCCCCTCTATCACGTCATTCTGTAACGTCCTATGTACGCACGTTCTCCGTTGGAATCGATTCGGCTTTTTCATGACGAATTGACGGCGCTTCGGCGCGATTTGCATGCTCATCCGGAATTGGGTTTTGAAGAAGTCCGCACGTCGGGCATCGTCGCCGGTGCGCTGGAAGCGTTGGGCATCGAGGTGCACCGCGGGATCGGCAAGACCGGTGTGGTGGGCGTGATCCGTGGCAAACGGTGCGACAGCGGCCGCATGATCGGATTGCGCGCCGACATGGACGCGTTGCCCATGACCGAGGACAACACGTTCGGGCACAAGTCGACCAAGCCGGGACTCATGCACGGCTGCGGTCACGACGGCCATACGGCGGTGTTGATCGGCGCGGCCAAGTACCTGGCGCAGACGCGCAATTTTGATGGCACGGCCGTGTTGATCTTTCAACCAGCGGAAGAAGGGCGCGGCGGGGCACGCGCCATGCTTGAGGACGGCCTGTTTGACACCTTTCCGTGCGATGCAATCTACGCCTTGCACAACTGGCCGGGCCTGAAACCGGGCACCATCGGCATCAACCCGGGGCCGATGATGGCGGCTGCCGATCGCTTCGAGATCCTGATCACAGGTCGAGGCGGACACGGGGCGCATCCTTATCAGACGATCGATCCGGTGACCATCGCGGGTCAGATCATCACGGCGTTGCAGACGATCGTGTCGCGCAACGTGAACCCGCTGGATTCGGCGGTGCTGTCGATCGGTTCGGTGCAAGCCGGCCACCCCGGCGCGATGAGCGTGATTCCGCGCGAAGCGCGGATGGTGGGCACGGTGCGGACATTCCGCAAGTCGGTCCAGGAAATGGTCGAGACGCGCATGCGGGAGCTAGTGAGCGCAATTGCCGGTGCGTTCGGCGGCACCGCCGAAGTGGTCTACGAGCGCATCTACCCCGCGACCCTGAACACTCCTCAGCACGCCAATTTGGTGGCCGACATCGCAACCGAGATGATCGGCAAGGAAAACGTGGTGCGCGATTTGGTACCCTCGATGGGTTCCGAAGACTTTTCGTTCATGTTGCAGGCCAAGCCGGGCGCCTATTTCCGTCTTGGCCAGGGCGGGGCCGATTCCGGCTGCTTGCTGCACAACCCGCATTTCGATTTCAACGATGCCGTCATTCCCCTGGGCAGCGCGATGTTCTGCGCACTGGCCGAACGGGGCATGCCTCTGGCAGATTAAGAAGCCTTCCATGTCTACTCAAAGCACGACTCAACTCACCATCACCCGTCCCGATGACTGGCATCTGCATTTGCGCGACGGCGCGGCGCTTGAAGCGGTGGTTGCCGATACGGCGCGCCAGTTTGCCCGCGCCATCATCATGCCTAACCTGAAGCCACCGGTCACGACGACGGAGCAGGCGTTGGCCTATCGCGACCGCATTCTGGAAGCGCTTGCGAAGACGGGCGTCAACCCGGATTCGTTCACGCCCTTGATGACGCTTTACCTGACTGACAACACGCCGGCCGAAGAGATCGTGCGCGCGCATGCATCGGGCCACGTCTATGCGGTCAAGCTGTATCCCGCGGGCGCCACGACCAACTCGGACGCGGGCGTGACCGATTTGCTGGGCAAGTGCACCAAGGCGCTGGAAGCCTTGCAGAAGTGTGGGATGCCGTTGCTCGTGCATGGGGAAGTGACGGATCCGTCGATTGACGTCTTCGACCGCGAGGCCATTTTTGTCGAGCGCGTGATGAAGCCGTTGCGGCGCGCGTTTCCGGCATTGAAGGTGGTGTTCGAGCACATCACGACGAAGGAAGGCGCCGAGTACGTGCGCGATGCGGAAGGTCCGATTGCCGCGACGATCACGCCGCAGCATATGCTTTACAACCGCAATGCGATCTTCCAGGGCGGCGTGCGGCCTCATTGGTATTGCCTGCCGATTCTCAAGCGCGAGACGCACCGTCTTGCGCTGGTCGAGGCAGCCACCAGCGGCAGTCCGCGCTTTTTCCTGGGAACGGATAGTGCGCCGCACGCGCGTGGTCTGAAGGAACATGCCTGCGGCTGCGCGGGTTGCTACACCGCGCTGCATGCAATGGAGCTGTATGCCACCGCGTTCGAGGCGGCAGGCAAGCTCGACAAGCTGGAAGGGTTTGCCAGCTTCCACGGCCCGGATTTCTATGGTCTGCCTCGCAACACCGGCACGTTGACGCTGTCGCGTGAAACTTACCAGGTGCCTCAGGAACTGGCGTTTGGCAATACGACGCTCGTCCCGCTAGCCGCTGGCGAAGCGCTGGAGTGGCGCGCCCACGTTTGAGGGGCTTGCGGCTGGGGCTGGCGTAAAAAGGGGTGAACGGCAAAGCCGCTCACCCCTTTTTTGCGCCGCCTAGCGGCCCATCTATATATAGCAGTGCTGTCAGAGCGTACCGTCGCGCCGCGCTTCGAGCAATTCCCAGCGTGCGAATTTCTCTTCGAGTTCGGCTTCCAGTTTGGCCAGTTCGCCATTGATGCGCTCGACCTCGTCCGGTGCGTCGCGATAGAGACTGCCGTCTGCCAGCTTGCCCGCCAGTTCCGCTTGCTTGGCCTCGAGCGCGGCGATCGCGTCAGGCAGGCCTTCGAGTTCGCGCAGGTCCCAGGCGTTGATCTTGCCCGCCTTCGCAGGCTTGGGGCGCGCGGCCTTCGCGCGAGCAGCATTGTCGTCGGCGGACTTGGCAGTCTTGTCGGCGTCGGTCTGCGGCGTGGCGGGCGCGGGGCGCTGTGAAACCCACTCGTCGTAACCGCCCACGTAATCGCGCCAGTGGCCGTCGCCTTCGTAGGCGATGGTCTGGGTCACCACGTTGTTGAGGAAGGCGCGGTCATGGCTGACCAGCAGCACGGTGCCGGCATATTCCTGCAGCAGCTCTTCCAGCAGTTCCAGCGTTTCGATGTCCAGGTCGTTGGTGGGCTCGTCCAGCACCAGCACGTTGGCGGGGCGCGCAAAGAGCCGCGCCAGCAACAGGCGCGCGCGTTCGCCGCCCGACAGGCTGCGCACGGGCGAGCCGGCGCGTGCCGGCGAAAACAGGAAATCGCCGAGATAGGTCATCACGTGCTTGCGCACCCCGCCGATCTCGACCCATTCGCTACCCGGACTGATGATGTCGACGAGCGAGGCGTTTTCGTCCAGCTGCGCGCGCATCTGATCGAAGTAGGCGACCGCGACGTTGGTGCCCAGGCGGGTCGCGCCGGAGTCGGGTTGCAGTTCGCCCAGAATGAGTTTGAGCAAAGTGGTCTTGCCTGCGCCATTGGGTCCGATGATGCCAATGCGGTCGCCGCGCAGCAGGGTTGTGGAATAGTCGTCGACCACGATCTTGTCGCCGAACCGCTTGCTGACGTGCTCGAGTTCCGCCACGAGCTTGCCGGACCGTTGGCCTTCGGCCAGCGCCAGCGATACGTTGCCAACGCGCTCGCGGCGTTCGGCGCGCTGCACACGTAGGCTTTCCAGGCGGCGCACTCGGCCTTCATTGCGCGTGCGGCGCGCTTCCACGCCCTTGCGGATCCAGACTTCTTCCTGTGCCAGCAGTTTGTCGAAACGCGCCTGCTCCAGCCGCTCGGACTCCAGCCACTGCGCCTTGCGCTCCTGCCATTGCGAGAAATTGCCGGGAAAGCTCAAGAGACGGCCGCGGTCGAGTTCGACAATGCGGGTGGTGACGGCATCCAGGAAGCGGCGGTCGTGGGTGATGATGACCGCGGCGCCTTTCCAGGCGCGCAGCATGTCTTCGAGCCAGGCAATGCCTTCGAAGTCCAGATGGTTGGTGGGTTCGTCGAGCAGCAGCAGATCCGGTTCGTCGATCAAGGCGCGGGCGAGGGCGACGCGCTTGCGGGTGCCGCCGGACAATCCCGCGATCTGCGCATCGGCGGGCAGGCCCAGCTTTTCGATGACGGCGCGCGCGCGCGAGGGGCGCTGCCAGTCTTCGTGGTCGCCGTCCGTGTTGCACACGACATCGAACACCGTGGCATTGTCGTCGAGCTCGGGCTCTTGTTCGACGGTGGCCACGCGCAGGCTGGAGCTGCGGGCGATGGCGCCGTCGTCTGGCTGCGTGCGGCCGTCGAGCAGCCTGAGGAGCGAGGACTTCCCTGCGCCATTGCGGCCGATGAGGCCTATGCGTTCGCCGGACTGGATGGCGAAGTCGGCATGGTCGAGCAGCGGATGGTGCCCATACGCGAGCTGGACGTCGGTCAGGGTGATGAGAGTTTCGAGGGCCATGTGGTTGTTGGTGTCTGCGGCAGCTAAGCGGATCAGCGCGTATTGTCGCAGGAACGCGAGGCCCCGGTCTTGCTGCCGCCGGGCGCCCCGGGGACAGAGCGGGCGCCTGTAATAGAATACGTGCTGCAAGACGGGTTGGACGATCGCGGTGGGCGCGAGCTCATCGAGGAAGGTCCGGACTCCATAGGGCAGGGTAACGGCTAACGGCCGTCCGGTCGCGCTTTCGGGCACGGCTGAGGAATAGGACCACAGAGACGAGACTGCGGCGCGGGCGCGCTTTGCGCGCACTGATACGGCCATCTCCGTATTGCGCCGACCGGCAACGGGCGGCGGCATCGCAGGGTGAAACGCGGCAACCTCTATCCGGAGCAACATCAAATAGGCATGCGTGCGGCCTCACGGCCGTGACGGGCGGCTCCGTCCGAGCATGCGGGTAGATGGCTACAGCGGCTCAGCAATGATCCGCGCAGAGGAATGATCGTCCGCCAGGGCAACCTGGCGTACAGAATCCGGCCTATAGACCCGTCTTGCAATGAATTCTGCCGGCGCGCGCGGATCTGGACGAGGCCGCGCGGCCGTCTGGCGTTCCACGCGCCAGTTTATTTTCACTTCCAGGGTCGCCTGTCCGGCGGGAAGCCTCGCCAACTCGACGGATCGACCGGGCGGCAGACGGTAACTTGACCCCATTAGCCGCCACTTCTGAAGTAGGACTTTTAGAGTATGTCGCAACCTCCTGATTTATTGGGAGGTTTTTCTTTTTGCGTATTTACAAGTTGATCTAAGTCCTTGTTGTGATTGAAAAAATTGCAACCACGCGCTTGACCGCCCCTGTGCCCATACCGTAGAGTGGGAAATAGTAGGAAATTGTGCAATTAAGTGGGGTAAAAGTGGTGTTTCAGGGAAGCAGCGCGCTCACGCTGGATGCCAAGGGACGGATCTCGATTCCGACCCGGCATCGTGACGCGCTCGTGTCGCAGGCCGAAGGCCGGCTGACCCTGACCCGCCACCCCGACGGCTGCCTGCTGGTGTACCCGCGGCCCGAGTGGGAAAAGAAGCGCGAGCAGATCGCGGCTTTTCCCATGACGGCCCGCGCGCTGCAGCGGCTGTTGCTGGGCAACGCTCAGGACGTGGAACTGGACGGCTCCGGCCGGGTCCTGATCGCTCCTGAACTGCGCAACGCTTCCGGTATGACGCGCGATGTGATGCTGCTCGGTCTGGGCTCTCACTTCGAGCTGTGGGACGCCGCTACCCTGGCCAGCCGTGAGGCTGAAGACTTGGCCAAGGGTATGCCGGACGTGTTGAACCAGTTTTCGTTCTGAAAGAGTTATGGAATTCGAACATCGGCCCGTCCTCTTGGCGCCGACGGTGGACGCGCTTTTGCTGCCCGGTTTTGGCGGCAAGGGCGCGGCACGGTCGCAGCCGCAGGGTGGGCAGGATGTGGCTACGCGAATCGAAAGTGGCGTCTTTGTCGACGGCACGTTCGGACGGGGTGGCCACAGCCGAGAATTGCTTGGCCGCCTGGGCAAGCAAGCCCGGCTGATCGTGTTTGACAAGGACCCGCAGGCCATCGCGGTTGCCAACGCCCTGGCGGCCGAGGATGCGCGGGTCACGGTAGTGCATGGGGGCTTTGCCACCATGGCTGAAGAATTGGAGCAGCGCGGCATCGGCAAGGTCGATGGCGTGATGCTGGATCTGGGCGTTTCGTCGCCTCAGATCGACGATGCCGAGCGCGGCTTCTCGTTCATGCGAGACGGCCCGCTCGATATGCGGATGGACACCACTCGTGGTCCCACGGTGGCGGATTGGCTGGCGCAAGCCAGTGTGGATGAGATGCGGGAGGTCATAGCGGATTATGGCGAAGAACGGTTTGCTTTTCAGGTTGCAAAGGCGATTGCTGCTCGCCGCGCAACAAGGCCGCTGCGCACCACGCTCGAGCTTGCCGAGTGCGTCGCCAGCGCCGTCCGCACGCGCGAAAAGGGGCAACATCCGGCCACACGCACCTTTCAAGCTTTACGGATTTACATCAATCGGGAACTCGAAGAGCTCGCGCGCACCCTCGCGTCAGCTCTAGACCTGCTTGCCCCAGGGGGGAGGTTGGCGGTGATCAGCTTTCATTCGCTTGAAGACCGCATGGTCAAGCAGTGCATCGCGGCGGCGGCTCGTCCGGCTGCGGCGCATGCACGCCTGCCCCTGCGCGAAAGCGAAATGCCCCAGCCTGTCGTCCGTTCCCTTGGCAAGGTCGTGGCCGAAGATGATGAGGTCTCGTCCAACGCCCGTGCCCGTTCGGCCATCCTGCGCGTGGCCGAGCGCACCGAAACACCGCTGCCCCCCGAGGGCGGCTTTGCATTTGTGAAGATCGGCTCGCTGCCCGGCAGCGACCTCGCCCCGCCGCCCCGTCGCGGCGGTAAGGGAGGGCGCCGCTGATGGGTCGCGTCAACCTGATCGTTGCGGCTTTGCTGATGCTGTCGGCCATTTCCCTGGTCACCAGCCGGTATCAGTCGCGCCAGCTCTTCGTGGAGTTGGGGCGCGATCAGGCGCATGCGCGCGACCTCGAAACCAATTGGCGGCGCCTGCAGCTAGAGCGCGCCGAGCTGGCCCGCAATGCGCGGGTCGACGCCATTGCGCGTGACGGCCTGAAGATGATTCCCATCGTGCCGGATCGCACCCTCTATATGAATCAGGCGCCCGTGCCCGCGGCCGCCGGAGGCTCGCAATGAAGCGCGTGCCCTTCTTCGACAACCCCGTGCTGCGCGGGCAGCTGCCCACGTGGCGCGCCCGCCTGGTCCTGATCCTGCTGTTTGGCGGGTTCACCGTGCTGGCCGGCCGTGCGCTGTTCCTGCAGGGGTTGTCGACGGAGTTCCTGCAGCAGCAGGGCGAGCGCCGCTACGAGCGCACGCTCACATTGGCCGCCACGCGCGGCAAGATCATGGACCGCAACGGCGCGGTGCTGGCATCCAGCGTGCCTGCGCGCGCCATCTGGGCCATTCCCGAGGACGCGAAGCAGGCCACGCCCGCGCAGGTCGACGCGCTGGCCAAGCTGCTGGAGACGCCTGTCGGCGACTTGCGCCGCCGCTTCGTCGACGAGGACAAGAACTTCGTGTACCTGAAGCGCCAGGTCTCGATGGACGTGGCCGACAAGATCAAGCAGCTGGGCATGCCCGGCGTGCACCAGCAGCCCGAAACGCGCCGCTACTACCCGGATGGCGATGTGATGGCCCACGTGGTGGGCTTCAACAGCGTCGAGGATCAGGGCCAGGAAGGCGTCGAGCTGACGTTCAATCAGCAGTTGTCGGGCCGCCCGGGAAGCCGCCGCGTCATCAAGGACCGGCTGGGGCGCGTCATCGAAGACGTGCAGGCCGTCACGTTGCCGGTGGACGGCCGCGACCTGCGCCTGTCCATCGACACGCGCCTGCAGTACCTGGTGTTCAAGGAACTGAAGGACGCCATGGACAAGCACCGCGCAAAGGGTGCGACGGCCGTGGTCGTTGATGTACACACGGGCGAGATCCTGGCGCTGGCCAACGTGCCGACCTTTGATCCGAACAACCGCGAAACCTTCCACGGCGCCAACTTGCGCAACCAGGCGATCACGGACACGTTCGAGCCGGGCTCCATCATGAAGCCGTTCACCGCCGCGCTGGCGCTGGACCTTGGGCGCATCAGCACGTCGACGCAATTCGAGACGGGCAACGGCCGCTTCACGTATCAGGGCAGCACCATCAGTGACGTGAGCCGCAACGGCACGCTGGACGTGGCGGGCGTGCTGCGCAAGTCCAGCAACATCGGCATGACGATGATCTCCGAGAAGCTGGAATCCCGCGAAATGTGGGACCGCTTCACCGAATTGGGCCTCGGTCAGGCGCCGCAGGTGGGATTTCCCGGCGCCGCGCCGGGGCGTCTGCGTCCGTGGGAACGTTGGCGCCTGATTGAAAAGGCCACCATGGCCTACGGCTACGGCCTGTCCGTGTCGCTGCTGCAGGTGGCCCGCGCCTATACCGTTTTTGCCCGCAACGGCGACATGGTGTCGCTGACCCTGGTCAAGCGCGACAGCGATCCGACGAGCGTGAAGATCTACTCGCCCAAGACGACGGCGCTGGTGCGCGCCATGCTTGAGGCGGCCACGGGCCCCGACGGCACGAAAGCCGCGCAGGTGCAGGGTTACCGCGTGGCCGGCAAGAGCGGCACCGCGCGCAAGATCGTGGACGGTAAGTACAGCACGCAACGTTACCGCAGCTCGTACGTGGGCTTTGCTCCGGTGTCGGATCCCAAGATCGTGGTGGCTGTGTCCATCGACGAACCGACAATCGGCGGCTATTACGGCGGCGCCATTGCCGCGCCCGTGTTCTCCCATATCGTGGGGGGGAGCCTGAGGTTGATGGGGGTGCGGCCAGACGCACCGTTTGAATCCACGATTGTTGCTGGTATCAAGGAGCCAGGCAGATGAGCGCCAACGGCTTCCACTCTTCCCCTGCCGCCACGGTTGCCGAGACCGTGGCGTGGTTGCATGAGCGCGTGTCGCTGACCGCGCATCTGAAACTGGACTCGCGCGACATCGAGCCCGGCGACGTGTTCGTCGCCTGCCCGGGCCTTTCCAGCGACGGCCGTCGCTATATAGACAAGGCGTTGGCGCTGGGCGCCAGCGCGGTGCTGTTTGAAGCGCCGGCCACCGATGCCGTTCAGGCCGCGTCGGCCGGCACGCCCATGCTTGCCGTGACGGGCCTGCGCGCGTTGCTGGGCGAGCTGGGCGACACCTGGTATGGGCGTCCGTCGGCCGCGCTGGCGGTGGTTGCCGTGACGGGCACCAACGGCAAGACCTCTTCGGTGCAATGGATTGCGCATGCCCTGAGCCGCAACGAGAAGGCGTGCGGCACGATCGGCACGCTGGGCGCCGTGCTGCCCGACGGGCAGACGCTGGGTGGCAGCCTGACGACGCCCGACGTGCTGACGGTGCATCGCACGCTGGCCGCGATGCGCGACGCTGGCGCGAAAGCCGTGGCCATGGAGGCCTCGTCGATCGGCATCGAACAAGGCCGCATGGACGGCGTGCGCGTTGCGCTGGCCGCCTTCACGAATCTGACGCGCGACCATCTGGACTACCACGTCACGATGGAGCGTTACGAAGCGGCCAAGGCGCGCCTTTTCAGCTGGCCGGGTCTGACTGCGGCAGTAATCAATGCCGACGATGAGGCGGGACGGCGGATGCTCGCTGCCTTGCCGGAAGGCGTCTCGCCGATGGGCTACAGCCTGAGCGACGATCCCGCAATCCCCGCCGCGATGCGTGCGCGCGATCTGCAGGCGACGTCGCAGGGCCAGATTTTTACGCTGGTGTCTCCGCATGGCGAGGCGCAGATCGTGACGCGCCTGCTGGGGGCGCACAACGTTTCGAACCTGCTGCTGGTGGCGGGCGTGCTGTACAAGCTGGGCCTGCCGTTCGCGCAGATTGCGCGCGAGCTGGCCGCGACGGACCCGGTCGATGGCCGTCTGCAGACCGTGGAACCCGCTGTCAGCCTGCCGGCGCATGCGGCCCGCGGTCCGCTGGTGGTGGTGGACTACGCCCACACGCCTGACGCGCTCTCGCGCGCGTTGCTGGCATTGCGCGCCGTCGCTACAGCGCGTTCTGGCCGCCTGGTGTGCCTGTTTGGTTGCGGCGGCGAGCGCGATCCGGGCAAGCGTCCCGTCATGGGCGCGATCGCCGCGGAGCTGGCAGATCACGTTGTTGTCTCCAGCGACAATCCGCGCACCGAGTCGCCCGAGGCAATCGTTCAGCAAATCCTGGCCGGCATTCCCGAAGCGGTGCGAGCCGACGTGGAAGTAGACCGCGCGCGCGCCATCCTGCAGACGATCTGGGCGGCTTCGCCCGAAGATGTGGTGCTGCTGGCGGGCAAGGGACACGAAACCTACCAGGACATCGGCGGTGAAAAGCTGCCGTTCGACGACCGCGAGTGGGCGCGCGTGGCGCTGCTGTTGCAGCAGACGCCGGGCGTATCCACGGACACGCGCCGCATTGGCGAAGGCGAGCTCTTCGTCGCGCTGGTTGGTGAGAACTTCGACGCGCACGACTATCTGGACCAGGCCGCCTCGCGCGGCGCCTGCGCGGCGCTCGTTGCGCATCGGGTCGCCGATGCCGGGCTGACGCAGCTGGTCGTGGGCGATACGCGCGTTGCGCTGACGCGCATCGGCGCCGCCTGGCGCTCGCGTTTTTCGCTGCCCGTGGTGGCGGTGGCCGGCAGCAATGGCAAGACGACCACCAAGGAAATGATCTCCGCGATGCTCGCCGAATGGCAGGGCGAAGCGGGGCGCCTGGCCACGGCCGGCAATCTGAACAACGATATCGGCGTGCCGCTGACGTTGCTGCGCCTGCGCCCCGAGCATCGCGCCGCCGTGTTCGAACTGGGTATGAACCATCCGGGCGAGATCGCGCAGTTGGCCGCCATTGCCGCGCCGACCGTGGCGCTGGTCACCAATGCGCAGCGCGAACATCAGGAATTCATGCACACCGTCGAGGCGGTTGCGCACGAGAACGGCGCCGCGATCACCGCGCTGCCGGCGGATGGAGTCGCGGTGTATCCCGGAGATGAACCCTACTCGGCCATCTGGGACGCGCTGGCCGCGCCGCGCCGCGTGCTGCGATTCGGGCTGCAGCCGGGGTTGGATGTCTATGCCGAGCAGATCATCGCGGAAGTGGACGCCACGCGCTGCCGTGTCGTGACGCCGGTCGGCGTTGCCGATCTGACGCTGCCGGTGGCGGGGCTGCACAACCTGCGCAACGCGCTGGCGGCCATCGCCAGCGCGATCGCCGCGGGTGCGCCGCTGGAGACCGCGGTGCGGGCGCTGGCCGGATTCAGCCCCGTGGCCGGCCGCATGCAGCACAAGCGAATGAGTGACGGAACGCTGCTCATCGATGACACCTACAATGCCAACCCCGACTCGGTTCGCGCAGCCATCGATGTACTTGCGCGCATTGCCGGCACGCGCGTCCTGGTGCTGGGCGACATGGGCGAAGTCGGGGACAACGGCCCCGCCATGCACGTCGAGGTGGGCAATTACGCGCGCGAGCATGGGCTCGACGCATTCATCACGCTAGGCGAAGCCAGCCGGGCGGCCGCCGCCGCATTCGGCCCTGGCGCGCACGCCTGCGCATCGGTAGACGAAGTCGTTGCCGCCTTGCGCGGCTTGCGCCCGTCCTGCGTATTGGTAAAAGGATCGCGCTTTATGCGCATGGAGCGGGTAGTGACGGCTTTTTCTTTGAATGTAGGTTCGGCAGCCTCGGGGCAGGGAGAGCAGCATGCTGCTTGAGATCGCCCGTCTGCTTTCTGACGATGTGCGCGCGCTGGGGGTGTTTGAATACATCACTCTGCGCGCCGTGCTGGCGTGCGCGACGGCGCTGGTGATCGGTCTGGTGGCCGGTCCGCGCGTGATCCGCAAGCTGACCGAAATGAAGATCGGCCAGGCCGTGCGCACCTACGGTCCCGAATCCCATCTGGTCAAGACTGGCACGCCCACGATGGGCGGTGTCTTGATCCTGATTTCCATCGCCATCAGCACCTTGCTGTGGGCAGACTGGACGAACCGCTTCGTGTGGGTCGTTCTGCTGGTGACCTTCGGGTTTGGCTGGATCGGCTGGCGCGACGACTACCGCAAGGTGGTCTATCGCGATCCCGAAGGGATGCCGGCGCGGCAAAAATTCTTCTGGCAAGCCACCATCGGCATGGTGGCTGCGGTGTATCTGGCCTTCGCGGTGTCCGCGCCCGCCAACACGGAGCTGTGGCCCCTTTTCAAGGCATGGGTGGGCAGCGGCTTCACGATGTCCCTGCCGACGCGCGCCGACCTGATCGTGCCGTTCTTCAAGACGGTGAGCTATCCGCTGGGCGTGCTTGGTTTCGTGGCGCTGACCTGGGCCGTGATCGTCGGCACCAGCAATGCCGTGAACCTTACCGATGGCCTGGATGGCCTGGCGATCATGCCGACCGTGATGGTCGGCAGCGCGCTGGGCATCTTCGCGTACGTGGTCGGCCGCGTCGACTATTCGAAGTACTTGCTGTTTCCGTACATCCCCGGCGCATCGGAACTGATGGTGCTGTGCGCGGCGATCGGGGGCGCGGGGCTCGCATTTTTATGGTTCAACGCGTATCCGGCGCAAGTGTTCATGGGCGACGTCGGCGCGCTGGCGCTGGGCGGCGCGTTGGGCACGATTGCAGTCATCGTGCGCCAGGAGATCGTGCTGTTCATCATGGGCGGCGTATTCGTGGTCGAGACCCTTTCGGTGATGATCCAGGTGACCTGGTTCAAGTACACGAAGCGACGTTATGGAACAGGTCGACGCATTTTTCGCATGGCCCCGTTGCATCATCACTTTGAAGTGGGCGGCTGGAAGGAAACCCAGGTGGTCGTGCGTTTCTGGATCATCAGCATGATGCTGGTGCTGATTGGCCTCTCTACGCTGAAGTTGCGATGAACATGATGGAAACCCCCCGCGTAGATGCGCCGCTCGTTCTGATCCTTGGATTGGGCGAGACGGGTGTCGCCGCCGCACGCTGGTGCGCCCGTCAAGGCGCCCGCCTGCGCGTGGCCGACACGCGCGCGGAACCGGGAGGTCTTGCCGCGCTGCGCGAGTCGCTGGCGCAAAACGAAGTGGAATACCGCCTGGGTTGCGACGCGTCGTTCGCAACTGATCTGCTGGACGGCGTGTCGCAGGTTGTGCTGAGCCCCGGCCTGGCGCCTGCCCAGGCGCCGGCCGCCGACCTGCTGCGCGAGGCCGAGGCCCGCGGCATCGAAGTCGTCGGTGAAATCGAACTCTTCGCCCGCGCGCTGGCGGATCTGGCCACGGCCCGCGAATACCGTCCGCGGCTGCTGGCCGTGACGGGTACCAACGGCAAGACCACCGTTACCGCGCTGACCCGGCAACTGGTCGAAGCCAGCGGCCTGACGGTGGTGGCCGCCGGCAACATCAGCCCCGCGGCGCTGGCCGCGCTGATGGACGCACTGGACACGGACACGCTGCCGCAGGTTTGGGTGCTGGAACTGTCCAGCTTCCAGCTCGAAACCACGCGCACGCTGATGGCCGATGCGGCCGTCGTGCTGAACGTGACCCAGGATCACCTCGATTGGCACGGCGGCATGCAGGCGTACGCCCAGGCCAAGGCGCGCTTGTTGAAGATGGCGCGCGTGGCCATCGTCAACCGCGACGACCCGCTTACCGTGGAGATGGTGTCCGCGCTGAACGCCATGCACGTGCGCAGCTTCGGCCGCGATGTGCCGGAACTGGTCGGCGACATGGGCCTGGAACTGGGGCAGGGCGTGGCATGGCTGACGGCCTGCGAACCCAACGATTTCGACGAACCGGCGCCGCCCACGCGGCGCAAGAAGGATGCGCCCGAACCCGTGCGCGCCAAGGGCCGCATGAGCCGCCTGATGCCCGTGGACGCCTTGCGCATCCGGGGCATCCACAACGCGTTGAACGCGCTGGCCGCCTTGCAGCTTGCCCGCTGCCTGGACCTGGGCTGGGGCGCCATGCTGCGCGCGTTGCGCGACTACGCGGGCGAGCCGCATCGCGCCGCCTTCGTGCGCACGATCGGCGGCGTGGATTACATCAATGACAGCAAGGGCACCAACGTGGGCGCCACCGTGGCCGCGCTGGAAGGCCTGGGTCAGCCTGTGGTGCTGATCGCCGGCGGCCAGGGCAAGGGCCAGGATTTCTCGCCGCTGATTCCTGGGGTGTCGCGTCATGCGCGCGCGGTGATGCTGATCGGCCTGGACGGCCCCGAGATCGGACGTGTGCTGGAGCCGACCGGCGTCAAGTGCATCACCGTCGAAACGCTGCGCGACGCCGTGCGCGGCGCGGCCGAACTGGCTCAGCCCGGCGACGCGGTGCTGCTGTCGCCGGCCTGCGCCAGCCTGGACATGTTCCGCAATTACCCGCATCGCGGGCAGGTGTTCGTGGAAGAGGTCGAAGACCTGGCCCGCGACCGTGGGGAGGTGGCATGATCCGCAACGCCGCTTCCCGGGCGAATTCCATGGCGCGCGACGCCGAGGGCGCACAATGAGCCTGATCGCCGACCTCACCGCCAGCGTCAACGCCGTACGGCCCGGCCGTACCCGCATGCGCAACTTCGACATGCCGCTCGTGATCGCGGCTTCGACGTTGCTGCTGCTCGGGCTGCTGATGGTGTATTCGGCGTCGATCGCGCTGGCCGACGGCCCGCGCTATGCGTCCTATGGCCGCTACTACTTCGTGATCCGCCACGGCCTGTTCGTGAGCGCGGGGCTGGTCGGCGCCGCCGTGGTGCTGTCGATCCCCATCCGCGTCTGGCAGCGCCTGGCCGTGCCGCTTTTCGTGGTGACGATGGTGCTGCTGGTGGCTGTGCTGATCCCGGGGATCGGCCGCGAGGTCAACGGCGCGCACCGCTGGATTCCGCTGGGTCCGCTGAACTTCCAGCCGTCCGAACTGATGAAACTTGCAGCCTTGCTGTACGCGGCGGATTACACCGTGCGCAAGCAGGAGCACATGCAGGCCTTTGCCCGCGGCTTTTTGCCGATGGCGTTTGCGCTGGCCGGCGTGGGCATGCTGCTGCTGCTCGAGCCCGACCTGGGCGCCTTCATGGTGATCGTGGCCATTGCCATCGGCATCCTCTTCCTGGGCGGCATCAACGGCAAGTATTTCAGCAGCCTGCTCGCCGTGCTGGTGGGCACGTTCCTGATGCTGATCTGGCTGTCGCCCTGGCGCCGCGCGCGTCTGTTTGCGTACCTGGATCCCTGGAACGAAGACAACGCATACGGCAGCGCCTATCAGTTGTCGCATTCGCTGATTGCGCTGGGCCGCGGTGAATGGCTTGGCGTGGGCCTGGGCGCCAGCGTCGAAAAGCTGCACTACCTGCCCGAAGCGCACACCGACTTCCTGATGGCCGTGGTGGGCGAGGAACTGGGATTTGCGGGCGTGATGCTGGTGATCACGCTGTTTGCCATCATCGTCTACCGCGGTTTCGACATCGGCCGGCAGGCCATCGCCATGGAGCGCACGTTTGCCGGGCTGGTTGCGCACGGCGTGGCCATGTGGTTTGGCGTGCAATCGTTCATCAACATGGGCGTGTGCCTGGGCCTGCTGCCCACCAAGGGTCTGACGTTGCCGCTGATGAGCTACGGTGGTTCGGGCGTGGTGATGAACCTGTGCGCGCTGGCCATGCTGATCCGGGTCGACGTGGAAAATCGCATCATGATGCGCGGAGGACGGGTATGACCGCCGCGCGCACCATCCTCATCATGGCCGGTGGCACCGGCGGCCACATCATGCCCGGTCTGGCCGTGGCTGACGTGCTGCGCGAACGCGGCTGGCGCGTGCTGTGGCTGGGCAATCCCGAAAAGATGGAAGGCCGTCTCGTGCCGCCGCGCGGCATCGAACTGGTGCCGCTGCGTTTCCAGGGCGTGCGCGGCAAGGGCGCGTCCGCGCTGCTCAAGCTGCCGTTCCTGTTGCTGCGCGCATTTGCGCAGGCGTGGTCGCGGCTGTCCGACGTGCGTCCCGACGTGGTGCTGGGCATGGGCGGCTACGTGGCGTTCCCGGGCGGCGTGATCGCTGCGCTGCGCGGCACGCCGCTGGTCGTGCACGAACAGAACGCCGTCGCGGGCACCGCGAACAAATGCCTGGCCAAGATGTCGCGCCGCGTGTTGAGCGGTTTTCCCGGTGTGCTGCCCAAGGGTGAAGCCATGGGCAACCCGGTGCGTGCCGACCTGTGCGCCTTGCCCGACCCCGCCGAACGCTATGCCGGCCGCACCGGCCCGCTGCGCGTGTTGGTGGTGGGCGGCAGCCTGGGAGCGCAGGCCTTGAACACCACCGTGCCGCAGGCGCTTGCGCGTCTGCCGCTCGAGCGCCGGCCGACGATCGTCCATCAGGCCGGCGAACAACATTTGCCGGCGCTTCAGCAGGCCTACGCCCAAGCGGGTGTTCAGGCCGACTGCCGCGCCTTCATCGACGACATGGCGGGCGCCATGGCCGACGCCGACCTGCTGATCTGCCGCGCGGGCGCCATGACGGTGTCCGAAGTGGCGGCTGCCGGCGTTGCGGCGCTGTTCGTGCCGTTCCCCCACGCGATCGATGACCACCAGACCGCCAACGCGCGCTTCCTGAGCGACGCGCAGGCCGCGTGGCTGCAGCCGCAAACCGCCATGACGCCCGAGTGGCTGGCGGACTGGCTGAGCCAGCGCACCCGACAAGAACTCGAGGCTGTCGCCGTCCGGGCCCGCGCGCATGCGCGTCCCGACGCGGCCGCCCATATCGCCGACGTCTGTGAACAAGCAGCGGGGCGTTCATCATGAAACACAGAATTCAACATATCCATTTTGTAGGCATCGGCGGTTCGGGCATGAGCGGCATCGCCGAAGTGCTGCTGAACCTGGGCTACGACATCAGCGGATCCGACCTGAACGAGTCGGCGGTGACGCGCCGCCTGGCCGGCCTGGGCGTGAAGATCGCGATCGGCCATGCCGCCAGCAACGTCACGGGCGCCAGCGCCATCGTCACGTCCACCGCGGTGGCGGGCGACAACCCCGAAGTGATCGCGGCGCGCGCCGCGCGAATCCCGGTGGTGCCGCGCGCCATCATGCTGGCCGAGCTGATGCGCCTGAAGCGCGGCATCGCCGTGGCGGGCACGCACGGCAAGACCACCACGACCAGCCTGGTCGCCAGCGTGCTGGCGGCGGGCGACCTGGATCCCACGTTCGTGATCGGCGGCCGGCTGAATTCGGCGGGCGCCAATGCACGGCTGGGGCAGGGCGACTACATCGTGGTCGAGGCCGACGAATCGGACGCCTCGTTCCTGAACCTGTTGCCGGTGATGGCCATCGTGACCAATATCGATGCCGATCACATGGACACGTACGGCCACGATGTGGCGCGCCTGAAGAGCGCCTTCATCGAATTCACACAGCGCCTGCCGTTCTACGGCAGCGCCGTGCTGTGCTCCGACGACGCCAACGTGCGCGAGATCATGCCGTTCGTGTCGCGTCCCATCACGACCTACGGGCTGAACGAGGACGCCCAGGTGCGCGCCTATGAAGTGCAGGCTGACGGCACGCGCATGCGCTTTAACGTGCAACGCACCCATCGCGACACGCTGCTGCCGCCGCTGAATGTGGAACTGAACCTGCCCGGCCTGCACAACGTGCGCAATGCGCTGGCTGCGATCGCCGTGGCGACCGAGCTGGGCGTATCCGACGCGGCCATCTGCGAGGCGCTGGGTTCGTTCAAGGGCGTGGGACGCCGCTTCACGCAGACGGGTGAATTCGCGGTGCCCGCCAACCACGGGGGCGGCACCTTCACGGTGATCGACGACTATGGTCACCATCCCGTCGAGATGTCCGCGACGCTGGCCGCGGCGCGCGGCGCCTGGCCCGACCGCCGCATCGTGCTGGCCTTCCAGCCGCACCGCTACACGCGGACGCGCGATTGCTTCGAGGATTTCGTGCGGGTGCTGGGCACGGCCGACGCGGTGTTGCTGACCGAGGTCTACGCCGCGGGCGAGCCGCCGCTGGTCGCGGCCGACGGACGCGCCCTGTCGCGTGCGTTGCGCGTGGCGGGCAAGGTCGAGCCGGTGTTCGTTGAAGATGTGGCCGATCTGCCGCAGGCGGTCGTGGATTTTGTGCGCGATGGCGACGTCGTCATCGTGATGGGGGCGGGTTCGATCAGCAAGGTCCCCGCCCAGGTGGGAGAGCTGGCATGAGCAAGCAATTCGGCAAGGTAGGTGTGTTGTACGGCGGCCGGTCCGCCGAGCGCGAAGTCTCGCTCATGTCGGGCAAGGGCGTGCAGGAAGCCTTGCGCAGCGCCGGCGTGGACGCGCACCTGTTCGACACCGGCGAGCGCAGCCTTGCCGAGCTGGCGGCCGAAGGTTTTGACCGCGTGTTCATCGCATTGCACGGCCGCTACGGCGAAGACGGCACGCTTCAGGGCGCGCTGGAACTGCTGGGCATCCCCTATACCGGCAGCGGCCCGATGGCATCGGCGCTGGCCATGGACAAGACCATGACCAAGCGCATCTGGCTGCAGCATGGCCTGCCCACGCCCGACTTTGAAGTGCTCGACGCCGATACCGATCTGCGCCTGGTTCCGGACCGCCTGCAGTTGCCGCTGATCATCAAGCCGCCGCACGAGGGCTCGACCGTGGGTATCACCAAGGTCGTCGGTTACTCGGACATGAAAGAAGCCTACGCCGCGGCCGCGCGCTACGACAGCGAGGTCCTGGCCGAACAGTTCATCACCGGACGCGAACTGACCGTGGCGATCGTCGGGTCCGGCAAGGCCGCGCGCGCGCTGCCGGTGATCGAGATCGCCGCGCCGGGCGGCAACTACGACTACGAACACAAGTACTTCTCCGACGACACGCAGTACTTCTGCCCGGCCGCCTTGCCCGCGGACGTGGCTGAAGAAGTCGCGCGGATTGCCGTAAAGGCCTATCAGGCGCTGGGCTGCGAAGGCTGGGGCCGCGCGGATTTCATTCTCGACGGCGACAACCGCCCCTGGCTGCTTGAAATGAATACTTCGCCCGGCATGACCGGCCACTCCCTGGTGCCCATGGCCGCGAAGGCCGTGGGAATCAGCTATGCAGAATTGTGCGTGGCCATCCTGTCCGAGGCTTCGTGCAAGGTGCACGGCCACGCCCGCAACGCTTGACCTGGATATTCCGTGTGGAACGACGCTCGTACTACCAACCTGATCGCCAACACGCTAGCCGTGCTGGCGGTTGCCGCCATGCTCATCGCGGGCGTGGTGTGGGTGGCGCAGCGTCCGTACTTCACGTTGACGGCGATCGAGCTGGAATCGATGCCGGACACCGATCTGCACTATGTGTCGACGGGCGCGGTGCGTTCGGCGATCGCGGGGCGCGTGAAGGGCAATTTCTTCACGGTGGACCTGGACGACGCACGCGAGATCTTCGAATCGGTGCCGTGGGTCCGGCATGCCACCGTGCGGCGGATCTGGCCCAACGTGCTGCGTGTGCGCATCGAAGAGCAGCAGCCGCTGGCGCTGTGGAACGAAAACCAGATGATCAACACCTGGGGCGAGGCGTTCACGGCCAACACGGGCGAGGTGGACGACGACACGGTGCTGCCGCAGTTCTCCGGGCCGGATGGCACGGAAGCGCTTGTGGTGCAGCGCTACGCCGAGCTGGCGCGCTGGTTCGCGCCGCTGGACATGCATGTGGAACAGTTGGAACTGAGCCCGCGCTATGCCTGGCGCGTGGTGTTGTCCAACGGCATGCTGCTGGACCTGGGCCGCGATCCGGGCGCCGACGCGCCGGACCCGCACGGCCTGCCCGGCGCCTTGCCGTTCGCGGCTCGTATTCAACGCTTTGTGCAGGCGTGGCCCACCGTGGCGGGGCGCCTGGAAGGGCGCACCGTCACGCAGGCCGACCTGCGCTATCCGAATGGTTTCGCCCTGGCGCTGGCCCCGTTGCCCGCGTCGGAAACCAAATCCAAATCCACACCGAAACCTCCCAAGAAACGCTAACGCCATGACCCGTGACATCAAGGACCTTATCGTCGCCCTCGATATCGGCACCAGCAAGGTGGTGGCTGTGGTGGCTGAAATCCTGCCTGAAGGCCGCTTCGAGGTGCTAGGCCTGGGCCAGCACGAATCGCGCGGCATGCGTAAGGGCGTGGTCGTCAACATCGAGACCACTGTGAATTCCATTCAGCGCGCGCTTGAAGAAGCCGAGCTGATGGCAGATTGCAAGATTCGAGACGTCTACACCGGCATCGCCGGCAGCCATATCCGCAGCTTCAATTCCAGCGGCATGGTCGCCGTCAAGGACAAGGAAGTCACCGCCACCGACGTCGCCCGCGTCATCGAGACCGCCAAGGCGGTGAACATCCCGACGGACCAGCAGGTGCTGCACGTGCTGACGCAGGAGTTCATCGTCGACGGCCAGGAAGACATCCGCGAGCCCATCGGCATGAGCGGCCTGCGCCTGGAAGTGCGCGTGCACATCGTGACCGGCGCGGTCAGCGCCGCGCAGAACATCGTCAAGTGCGTGCGCCGCTGCGGCCTCGAGGTGCAGGATCTGATCCTGCAACCGCTTGCTTCCAGCCTGGCCGTCCTGACGGCGGACGAAAAGGAGCTGGGCGTCGTCCTCGTCGATATCGGCGGCGGCACGACCGACGTCGCCATCTTCACCGGCGGTGCGATCCGCCATACCGCCGTGCTGCCGATCGCCGGCGATCAGATCACCAACGACATTGCGGCGATGCTGCGCACGCCCACGCCCGATGCCGAAGAAATCAAGCTGCGCTATGGCGTCGCCAAGCAGGTGCTGGCCAGCCCGGACGAGTCCGTGGAAGTGCCGGGCCTGGGCGATCGCGGCCCGCGCCAGGTCAAGCGCCAGGCGCTGGGCGCGGTGATCGAGCCGCGCGTCGAAGAGCTGTTCACCCTGGTGCAGCAGGTGGTGCGCGATTCCGGCTACGAGGACCTGCTGGCTTCCGGCGTGGTCCTGACCGGTGGATCCGCGCAGCTGCCCGGCATGATCGAACTGGCCGAGGACGTGTTCCTCAAGCCGGTTCGCGTGGCGGTGCCCGATTACGAAGGCAGCCTTGCCGACGTGATGCGCAATCCGCGCTTCTCGACGGTGATGGGGCTGCTGCAGGAAGCGCGCATGCAGCGTGTGCGTGGCCGCAAGGTGGCCGCGCAGACGGGCAATTTCAAGAGTCTGCTTGCGCGCATGAAGGAGTGGTTCATGAATTAAAGGGTGCAGGTTGGGGCCTGCTCCTTGGTGCGAACCGCGGCTGTCTAGCGGGGAGCGCCAGAAAGAGGAGGCGTCTCAAACCCGTGGCGGGCCTATGTAGCCGGCGTCGGCTTTGAGGCGATTCACAAAAGATAGGTTGTCGGGGAATTTTTGTGATTTGCAAATTCGGACTTGTGAGGGAGTCATCATGATGAACTTTGAGATGCTTGAGAACAACACCAAAGGGACCGTAATCAAGGTCGTTGGTGTGGGCGGTGCGGGCGGCAATGCCGTCGCGCACATGATTCGCAGCGGTGTGCACGGGGTGGATTTCATCTGCGCCAACACCGATGCACAAGCGCTGGCGGCAACCAATGCGCCGGTGCAGATTCGTCTGGGCCGCACCGGCCTGGGCGCGGGCGCCAAGCCCGAGCAGGGACGCGCGTCGGCGGAAACCGCGCGTGAGGAAATCCGTGCCGCGCTGAACGGCGCGCACATGGTCTTCATCACCGCGGGCATGGGCGGCGGCACCGGTACCGGTGCAGGTCCGGTCGTGGCCGAGGTGGCGAAGGAACTGGGCATCCTGACCGTTGGCGTGGTCACGAAGCCTTTCTCCTTTGAAGGCAACAAGCGCCTGAAGATGGCCGAGGACGGTATCTCGGAACTGGCCAAGCACGTGCATTCGCTCATCGTGGTGCTCAACGAGAACCTCTATGAACTGATGGACGAGGACGCGACGCAGGAAGACTGCTTCCGTTCGGCCGACGACATCCTGCACAACGCGTGCGCGGGTATCGCCGAAATCATCAACGTCGAAGGCAACGTCAACGTCGACTTCGAAGACGTGAAGACGATCATGGGCGAGCAGGGTCAGGCCATGATGGGCACGGCGTCGGCATCGGGCGCGGACCGCGCACGTGTGGCCGCCGAGCACGCCATTGCTTGCCCGCTGCTGGAAGGCGTGGATCTGAACGGCGCGCGTGGCGTGCTGGTCAACATCACCGCCAGCCGCTCGCTGAAGATGCGCGAAACGCGCGAAATCATGGAAACGATCCGCAGCTACGCTTCGGACGACGCGACCGTGATCTTCGGCACCGCCTACGACGAGTCCATGGGCGAAAACCTGCGCGTGACGGTGGTTGCAACCGGCCTGGGCCGTGCGCAAGCCCGTCCGCAACTGGTGCAGAACACCGCTGAAGTGCTGCGCACCGGCACCGACAACATGCCCATGGGCACGATGCCGGCCGGTCAAGGTGGTGATTACCGCAATCTGGACATGCCGTCGGTCATGCGCAATCCGCGCAGCCAGGCGTCGGCCCAGGTGCGCGCGTTGGAAAGCTCGGGAATGGATCATTTCGACATCCCGGCCTTCCTGCGCAAGCAAGCGGACTGAACCTAGAGCCGGTCAACGGCTCTAACTGCACTCCCTCATCTCCGGTTCGCCCGTCCCCACAGGCGAACCGGAGGCAGAGCGGTCCGTGTTTCCCTTGCACGATAAATAAGGGACGGAGGTATACATCGGTCTGAGCGCCCAGTTTGGATGGCGGCACGGATCGGACAGCGTTACAATACTTCGGTTACGCCGGCAATACGTACTTATCTTGCCGGCTTCCGGGTTCAAAATTCCAAGTCTCATGTTCCGACAGCGCAGCATTCAGAATCTCGTCCGCACGACAGGCGTCGGCGTCCACTCCGGACGGCGGGTGGAGCTCACCCTGCGTCCGGCACAGCCCAACACCGGCATCGTCTTTCACCGTGTGGATCTGCCGCAGGTCGTCGACCTGCCCGCGCAAGCCACGGGCGTGGGCGATACCCGCATGGCTTCCGTGCTGCAGCAGGGCAATGTCCGCGTGTCGACGGTGGAACATCTCATGTCGGCGCTGGCCGGCCTGGGCATCGACAACCTGCACGTCGACCTCACTGCCGAAGAAGTCCCCATCATGGACGGCAGCGCGGCGACGTTTGTGTATTTGCTGCGCTCGGCGGGCATCGTCGAGCAGAACGCGCCCAAGCAATTCATCCGCGTCCTGAAGCCGGTAGAAGTGCGCGAAGGTGAAGGCCGCAACGAGAAGTGGGCGCGCCTGGAACCCCATGAGGGATACGCGCTGGCCTTCTCGATCGACTTCCGCCATCCCGCCATCGACTCGACGGCGAACTTTGCGGAAATCGACTTCGCCACGCACTCGTACGTGCGTGAGATCGCGCGGGCGCGCACCTTTGGTTTCGTGAATGAAGTCGAGGCCTTGCGGTCGATGGGCCTGGCCCGCGGCGGCAGCCTGGACAACGCCATCGTCATGGACGAGTACCGCGTGTTGAACAGCGACGGGCTGCGTTACGACGATGAATTCGTCAAGCACAAGATCCTGGACGCCATCGGCGACCTGTATCTGCTTGGCAAGCCGCTGGTGGCGCGCTATGTGGCGTGCAAGTCGGGCCACGGCCTGAATAACCAGCTGGCCCGCGCGCTGCTCGAGCAGCGCGACGCCTGGGAAATCGTCACGTACGAATCGCAGGCAGAAGCGCCGCAGGCGTTTCGCCACGAATGGAAGCTGGCCTGACGCCAGCTTGCCCTTGAACCCGCGCCCGGGGGCCTGACCCCGACTTCGCGCGGGTTTCTGTTTGGATTCCTGCTTAAGGACGGCACTGGCCGTCATCCCCTGGCGCGATAGTCGCAAACCGGTAGCAGACCATGTGGCCATTGGTCTGAAAAGTTGGTTTCGTGACGTTTCCAGCCCTGCCAGTTGCCGGACAAAGCCGGTCGGCTCAGCTACTCTTGTGGTGCTTCAAGAGCTTGGCGACGGCGTCGGCCAGAGGACCCGGCCGCAGATTGCCGTGTAGCGTTTCGAACGCGCCCAGGGCCTTGTCGCCTAGGGGTTGCGCCTCTTTGGGAGGGCGCGGCTGACGGGAGCCAGGCTTGGGCAAACCCGCTTGTACCTTGATGGCAATTTCGTTAAGGTTCCAGCCTTGATCGGCCAGCGACCGCGCAATGCGCGGCGCCAATTGACGCATTTTGGCCGCGTGCGCGGCCGTGGGCACCACCAGGTGCAGGCACAGGTTTTCCAGCTTGGCGACCTGGCACACGGCACCCAGCGGAGCGGGCAACACCGCCGCCACCGCATACTGAATTTGCAGATGCTTGCGGGCAGTCGCCAACACGCCGGCGCCCCGCATGTCATGACCCAGCCATCCCAGGGCGGTATTTTCTACGCGCCGGCTGGAACTGGAACGTTGACGGTATGAAGCGGGTCTATTCATGCCGGCTTTAAAAGAATTAGGAAGCAAACCTTGAAGATCGTGATTATGCACGCCCGCGAAGGGCAGGACGGGCATTTCACCCTGGGCGGCGCGCGACTGGCGTTGTTTCTGGGGGGCGCCTTGATTACCGCGGCCATTTTTGGCGCCGCGCTTCAACGATACATCACTCCCATCCTTCCCGCCGTGCACACGATGGGTTGGCCGTTGTCCGAACAGCCCGGGCGCGACGCCGATTTCCTGCGTGAAAACATGAACTTGCTGGCTTCGAAGGTGGGGGCGCTGCAGGCCAAGCTGGTCAGCATCGACGGCCTGGGCCAGCGCGTGGCCAAGGTGGCGGGCGTGGCCTACACCGACCCGGAACTGGCCCAGCAGCTTGCGTCGGCCGCGCCCGAAGCGCCGGCCCACCCGGAGGCTACGCAGGTCATGGACGATCTGTTCACCGACCATCCGCCGCCCACCGCGGCGTCGGCCGAGGCGCTGGGCCGGCAGCTTGACGAGATCCAGGCGCGGCTCTCGCAGCAAACCGACAATCTGAAGCTGCTGGACGCCGCGCTCACCAAGCGCTCAGCGGATCAGGCGCGCATGCCGACCGCCATGCCCATCACCGATTACCCTTATCTGACCTCCTCGTATGGCTGGCGCCGCAACCCGGTGACGGGCCGGTCGGCCATGCACGAAGGGCTGGACTTCGCCGCGCCCTCGGGCACGCCGATCCTGGCCGCCTCGGGGGGCGTTGTCCTTGAGGCCAAATGGGCGCCCGGCTTTGGCAACATGGTCGAGATCGATCACGGCGACGGCCTGATCACCCGCTACGCGCATGCGTCTTCGCTGCTGGTCAAGCAGGGCGATCTGGTCGAACGCGGCCAGCAGGTCGCTCGTGTGGGAAGCTCCGGCCGCTCCACCGGTCCGCATCTGCATTTCGAGGTCCGCCTTGCCGGACAGCCGCTGGATCCGCGCCTGTTCCTCGGTCCCCAGCAACAGCCCGCGCCGCCCGCCGTCGCGCGAGCCGCCGCGCCGTGAACCCACGGCGGGTTGGCCGGTCAAACCGGCCAACAGTGATACCCTGGTCATAGGTCCAGGCTATTACGCTTCAGGTGCGTTAAACTGGATCGTTTCCCGGCGGACTCCCGCTCAACCAATAACATCAAGTCACGGGTGATGCCACGCACGCTTTGGCGGTGCGGCATGGCTTGTGCGGCCGACAATACGCATGGTTTCTCTGCTCAAAAAACTCATAGGTAGCCGCAACGATCGGCTGCTTAAGCAGTATCGCAAGCTGGTAACCCAGATCAATGGGCTCGAACCCAAGATCGCCGCGCTCTCCGACGCGGAACTGGCGGCCAAGACCGACGAATTCCGTTCCCGCCACGCCCAGGGCACGTCCCTGGACGATCTGCTTCCCGAAGCTTTCGCCGTGGTGCGCGAATCGGGCAAGCGGGTCTTCGGCATGCGGCACTTCGACGTGCAGATGCTGGGCGGTATCGCCCTGCACAACGGCAAGATTGCCGAAATGCGCACGGGCGAAGGCAAGACGCTCATGGCGACGCTGCCCGTCTACCTGAACGCGATCGCCGGCAAGGGCGTGCACGTGGTCACGGTGAACGACTACCTGGCCCGCCGCGACGCCGAATGGATGGGCCGGTTGTACCGCTTCCTGGGCATGTCCACGGGCGTGGTCGTGCCGCAGCAGCCGAACGAAGAAAAGAAGGCCGCCTACGCTGCCGACATCACGTACGGCACCAATAACGAATTTGGCTTCGACTACCTGCGCGACAACATGGAATTCCGTGTTGAGGACCGCCGCCAGCGCGGGCTGTTCTACGCCATCGTCGACGAAGTGGACTCGATCCTGATCGACGAGGCCCGCACGCCGCTGATCATCTCGGGTCAGGCCGAAGACCACACCGAACTCTACGTCCGCATGAATGCGGTGCCGCCGCTGCTCAAGCGCATGGCGCACGAGCCCAAGCCGCAGGAGCCGGAACCCGAAGGCGATTATTGGGTCGACGAAAAGAGCCAGCAGGTCTACCTGTCGGAAGCCGGCCACGAACACGCCGAAGGCATTCTTGCCCGCCTGGGCATCCTGCCCGAAGGCGAATCGCTGTACGACCCGCGTCACATCGCGCTGATGCACCACCTGATGGTGGCGTTGCGCGCCAACACCCTGTTCTTCCGCGACCAGCAGTACGTCGTGCAGGACGGCGAAGTGGTGATCGTGGACGAATTCACGGGCCGCCTGATGGTGGGCCGCCGCTGGTCCGATGGCCTGCACCAGGCCGTCGAGGCCAAGGAAGGCGTGAAGATCCAGCACGAGAACCAGACGCTGGCGTCGATCACGTTCCAGAACTACTTCCGCATGTACGAAAAGCTGTCCGGCATGACCGGTACGGCCGACACGGAAGCGTACGAATTCCAGGAAATCTACGGGCTTGAAACGGTCATCATCCCGACCAACAAGCCCATGGTCCGCAAGGACCAGAACGACCAGGTCTTCAAGACCGACGGCGAAAAGTACAACGCCATCCTCGAAGACATCCGTGACTGCCACGAGCGCGGCCAGCCCGTGCTGGTCGGCACGACCAGCATCGAGAACTCCGAGCTGCTGTCCGGCCTTCTGAAGAAAGCCAAGCTACCGCACGAGGTCCTGAACGCCAAGCAACACGCCCGCGAAGCCGAGATCGTGGCCGAAGCCGGCAAGCCGGGCCACATCACCATCGCCACCAACATGGCCGGCCGCGGCACCGACATCGTGCTGGGCGGCAGCGTCGACAAGCAGGTCGACCTGATCCGCGCCGACGAATCGCTGTCCGAAGCCGAGAAGACCGCGCGCATTGAAAAGATCCGCGCGGAATGGAAGCCGCTGAACGAGCAGGTCAAGGCGGCAGGCGGCCTGCGCATCATCGGCACCGAGCGCCATGAATCGCGCCGTATCGACAACCAGTTGCGCGGCCGCGCCGGCCGCCAGGGCGATCCGGGCTCGTCCCGTTTCTACCTGTCGCTGGAAGATTCGCTGATGCGCATCTTCGCGGGCGACCGCGTGCGCGCCATCATGGAACGCCTGAAGTTGCCTGAGGGCGAGCCCATCGAGGCCGGCATGGTCACGCGTTCGATCGAAACCGCGCAGCGCAAGGTGGAAGGCCGCAACTTCGACATCCGCAAGCAATTGCTGGAATACGACGACGTCGCCAACGACCAGCGCAAGGTGCTGTACTCGCAGCGCAACGACGTGCTGGAAGCCGCCAGCGTCGGCGCCACGGTGCACAACCTGCGCGACGCCGCGGTGACCGACCTGTTCAACACGTACGTGCCGCCGGAATCGGTGGAAGAACAGTGGGACATCCCCGCGCTGCAAAATGCGCTGGAAGGCGACTGGCACCTGCATCTGCCGCTGACGGAGATGCTTGAAAAGGAACCCAACCTGAACGACGAGGAACTGCGCGAACGCGTGGTGGCCGCGGCGCGCGATGCGTACCAGGCCAAGGTCGACCAGGTGGGCGAAGAATCGTGGTCGCAGTTCGAGCGTTCGATCATGCTGCAGGCGATCGACACGCACTGGCGCGAGCACCTGTCCGCGCTGGACTACCTGCGCCAGGGCATTCACCTGCGCGGCTATGCGCAGAAGAATCCCAAGCAGGAGTACAAGCGCGAAGCCTTCGAACTGTTCTCGGGCATGCTGGACCGCGTGCGCGACGATGTGGTCAAGGTGCTGATGACGGTGCGCGTGCAATCGTCCGAGCAGGTCGAGCAGGCCGAAGCCGAAGCGGCGCAACCGCACGTGCAAAATGTGCAGTACCACCACTCGGACTACGACGAGGCGCTGGCGTCCGACGCGCAGGAATCGGGCGCTCAGCCCGCGCGCAACGCCATGCCCAAGGTCGGCCGCAACGATCCGTGCCCGTGCGGCAGCGGCAAGAAGTACAAGCAGTGCCACGGTAAGCTGGTCTGATAAAAGGGGTTAGCCTTCATGCTGCATTCCGTCGGCCGCACTGAATTCGACCACGCCGTCGTCATGGTGCGCGACCGGCTGGATGCGCTGGCGCCCCATTACGAACGGCAGGGCTTTCACCTCAGCGACAAGGCCGTGCACAACCTGGGGTCGTGCAACCGCCTGATCGTGCTGGAAGGCACGTACGTCGAATTGCTGGGGTGGCCGCCCGGCGCGCCGCCCGCGCGCAAGGAAATCGCCGATTCGCCCTTTGGCCTGGAAGCGCTGGTGTTTCGCACCTATGACGCCGAAGCCACCTACACGCGGTTGCGTGAGGCCGGCTTTGCCGTCAACCCCGTGCAGGAACTGACCCGTCCGGCCATGCTGGACGGCCAGGAAGTTCAGGCCCGATTCCATACCGTGCGCTTTGCCGAGCAACCCTTGCCCGGCATCCGCATGTATTTCTGCCGTCACCTGACGCCCGAGTGCGTCTGGTCGCCGGCATTGATGGCGCATCCCAACGGGGCCCGCAGCCTGCATCGTATCGACGCGCGCGCGGCGGACGCCCGAGGCGTGGCCGAGCGCCTGGCGCTGGTGGCCGGGGTGACGGCCGAAGCCGCCACCGGCGGTTGGGACGTGCCGCTGGCGAACCTGCGCATTCATGTCCAGCAGGACGATGCGGCGCAGACGCCGGTCTTGTCCACCCTGACCCTCGAAAACCGCGACGGCGCGCATTACACGCTGGATACGGGTTTGTAAGCTACCCGCGTAGGCCTGCCCGTCGATCGGCCCGCCGCTTTCCGGCGGGCTTTTTCATGCCTGTCGTTCCCTTGGTGTCCGCGCAGTGAGACGGCGCAGGTCTTGCGCGCTTGGGGCAAACCCGGGTTGCCGCGTAAAGTGTATGCACTTTAGTATGCACTTCATCCCGACTGGAAATTTGCCCACGCGATCCGGTATGACGCTCTCCCAACCCTCGACGCGACCCGCTCCCCGCGCCGCCCGCACGTCGGCCGGACAGGCCGAACTGTATGGCGCCGTCAAGGCGATGGCGGTGCGTTTCGAATTCAAGCCGGGCGAACGCATCAACGAGGTTGAACTGGCGCGCCGCCTGAACGTCAGCCGCACGCCGCTGCGCGAAGTGCTGAACCAGCTGATGGTCGAGGGGTTCCTGACGCGGTCGGTCAACCGCGGGTTCATCGCGCGGCTGCTGGATGCCAAGCAGATCCACAGCCTTTACGAATATCGCGCGGTGCTGGAAGCCGGCATCGTGCGGGCCGCGTGCGAACGCGCGACCGACGAAGAACTGGCCAGCCTGCGCGCCTTTGTCGAGCGTTCGCGCGACGAACCCGAAGACAGCGATGCCGCCAGGCTGCTGGAACTAGATGAAGCCTTTCATCTGGCGCTGGCGCGCTACTCGCGCAACGAGGAATTCGTGCGCGCGCTGGAAAGCGTCAATGCGCGCATTCATTTCGTGCGCTGGATCGACATGCAGCAGGGCCGCCGCAGCCACACGCAGGGCGAGCACCTGCGGATCGTGGATGCGCTGGAGCGGCGCGACCTCGACGCCTTGCCCGCCCTCATCAGTGCGCACATCGGCCGGCGGCTGGACCAGATCACCGACGTCATACGCACGGGTTTTTCTACCATTTACATGCGGGACCAGGCCGAACCCGCCAAGGCAGTGCCGGCCAACACCACAACAGCAGGGGAAAACTGATGAATAAAACGATCAAGCGGACGCTGGCGGCGGTATGCACGCTGGCCGCGGCAGGGGGCGCTTTTGTCGCCGCGCCGGTGATGGCCGAGGAACGGCCGCTGATTCTCGTCGTGCCGTATCCGCCCGGTGGCAGCACCGACATCCTGGCGCGGATCCTGCAGCCGCGCCTGTCGCAGCAGATGGGCGGCCGCGCGGTGGTCGTCGAAAACCGTCCGGGCGCAGCCAGCCAGATCGCGACCGCATTCGTGGCGCGGGCCGAGCCGGACGGCAACACGCTGCTGGTCAGCTTTGACAATCACGGCATCAATCCGGCCGTGAAGCCCAAGCTGCCCTATGACACGTTCAAGGATTTTGTCGCCATCGGGCAGACGGTGCGCTTTCCGCTCGTGATCGGCGCAAACCCGAGCGTGCCCGGGGACAACCTGAAGGAATTCCTGGCGGCGGCCGCCAAGCAGCCGCCCAACAAGTTCAACTACGCCTCCACGGGCGTCGGTTCGCTGAACCACCTGGCGCCGGAAGAACTCAAGCGGCTGTCCAAGGTCGAGCTGTTGCACGTGCCGTACGGCGGCGGCGGACCGGCCATCCAGGCCGTGGTCGGCGGCCAGGCCAACATGACGTGGCTGAGCTTTGCGGCGCTGCGCGGCCAGATCCAGGGCGGCAAGATCAAGCCGCTGGCGGTCGCTGGTGAAAAGCGCCTGCCCGAACTGCCCAATGTGCCGACCGTGGCCGAGTCGGGCTTTCCCGGCTTTGTCGCCTATTCGTGGAGCGGCATGTTTGCGCCGAAGGGCACGCCGCCGGCCACCGTCAAGAAGCTGACGGCCGACTTCCAGGCCGTGCTGGCCGATCCCGAGATCAAGAAGAAGATCACGGAAGCGGGCTTTGAGATCGTGGCTTCCGATGGCCCGGCGCTGGATGCGTACGTGAAGTCGGAATACGACCGCTGGAGCGCCTTCATCAAGAGCAGCAACATCAATCTGGATAACTGAACGGCGTCGGTCCGGCAGCGGCGGCAAGGCCGCCGCTGCGGGCCGGCTCCTGAATTACGTGGAGATGACATGGAACACATGAACGGCGCCGAAGCGATGGTGCGGATGCTGCAACACAACGGCGTCAAACACATTTTCGGCCTGTGCGGCGACACCACGCTGCCGCTGTATGACGCGCTGTACCGCCTGGATCACGGCATGCAGCACATCCTGACGCGCGATGAGCGCAGCGCCGGCTACATGGCGGATGCCTATGCCCGCGTGACGGGCAAGGTCGGCGTGTGCGAAGGCCCCAGCGGCGGCGGCGCGACCTATCTGCTGCCTGGCCTGGTCGAAGCCAACGAATCGTCGATTCCCGTGCTGGGCATCACGTCGGACGTGGCTGTCGGCTCGCGCGGCAAGTACCCGCTGACCGAACTGGACCAGGAGGCGCTATACCGCCCGCTGACCAAGTGGAACCGCACGATCGATCGCGCGGACCAGATTCCGGGCATGGTGCGCGCGGCCTTCCGCGCCATGACGACCGGCAAGCCCGGCTCGGCGCATCTGTGCTTTCCCTATGACGTGATGAAGCAGCAGGTCGATGCGTCCGATGTCTGGGCGCAGCCCGAGCACGGCAGCTTCCCGGCCATGCGCTTTGCGCCGGACCCCGCCGACGTGGCCCGCGCGGCGCAGCGGCTGGTGGCCGCGCGTTCGCCGGTCATCATCTGCGGTGGCGGCGTGGTCATCGCCGGCGCCAGCGGCGCGCTGCAAGAATTGGCCGAGTCCCTGAAGGCCGCGGTCTGCGTGACGGTGAGCGGGCAGGGCAGCCTGGCCGACACCCATCCGCTGAACGCGGGCGTGGTGGGCTCGAACGGCGGCGTGATGGCGACGCGTGATGTCGTTGCGGCCGCCGACGTGGTGCTCTTCGTGGGCTGCCGCGCGGGGTCGACCTCGACCGAGCACTGGCGCTTCCCGAATCGCAATGTGCCGATCCTGCACATCGACATCGACCCGATGGTGATCGGCGCCAACTACCTGACCGAAGTCGGCCTGGTGGGCGACGCCAAGCTGGCGCTCGAGGCGCTGTCCGCCGAAGTGCAGGCGCGCATCAAGCACCGGCCCTCCGATGCGGCCGATGGCGCCGTGCTGGCCGGCCGCGCCAAGGCCGCGCGCCGCGCGCAGCTTGAACCGCTGGCCGCCAGCCTGGATGCGCCGATCCTGCCCGAGCGCGTGGTGCAGTCGCTGAACCGCCTGCTGCCCGACGACGCGGTGGTGTGCGCGGATCCCGGCACGCCGTGCCCGTATTTTTCGGCGTACTACGATGTCTCGCGCCCCGGCCGCCACTTCATCACCAACCGCGCTCATGGCGCGCTGGGTTTTTCGATGTCGGCGGCGCTGGGCGCCTGGGTCGGCCGTCCGCAGTCCAAGTGCGTGTCGGTGATGGGCGACGGCAGCTTCGGTTTCACGGTGGGCGAGCTGGAAACCATCGTGCGTCACAAGGCGCCGCTCTTGATGGTGGTGTTCTCGAACTCGGTCTATGGCTGGATCAAGGCCAGCCAGAAGGCCGGTTACGACAAGCGCTACTACAGCGTGGACTTCAACCGCACCGACCATGCGCGCATTGCCGAAGCCTACGGCGTGAAGGCATGGCGCGTCGAGGATCCGTCCAAGCTGGACGCGGCGATCAAGGCCGCCATGGAACACGACGGCCCCGCGCTGATCGACGTGGTGACGCAGCCGCTGCAAGACGCCGCGGCGCCCGTGAGCCAATGGATGGGCTGATGCGCTAGCCGCATTCGCTGCATTGCCGATGGGGCCCGTCGCGGGGCCCCATTTTTCTTGGCCGGCCGGATTAGAAAAAAATTCCACGCCGGCGGGCTCGCTCCTATACTGGACCGCTTCGGAGCGGCGGGCCGCGGGCGCCCGGCGCCGTCAACGCGACAGCAGAGGGGGCGGGCATGGACCTGGGGATCAGCGGCAGAAAGGCACTGGTGTTTGGCGGCAGCCGCGGCATGGGGCGCGCCTGCGCCTTGCAGCTTGCGCGCGAGGGCGTGGCGGTGACCATCGCGGCGCGCAATCCGAAGACGCTGGAGGAAGCCGCCGCCGAGATATCGCGTGAGACCGGCACCGGCGTGGGGTGGGTGTCTGCCGACCTGACGCTCCCGCAGGGGCGCGACGCGGCCATGGCCGCCTGTCCGCATCCGGACATCCTGATCAACAACGCCGACGGCCCGCTGCCGGGCGACTTCCGGGACTGGTCGCACGACGACTGGATTGCCGCGCTGGACGCCATGATGCTGGGACCGATCGACATGATCCGCCGCGTGGTGGACGGCATGGTCGAGCGGCGCTTTGGCCGGATCGTCAATATTGTGTCGCGCAGCGTGAAGGCGCCGCACGCCGAGCTGGGCCTGTCCAATGGCGCGCGCTCGGGCCTGATCGGCTTCGTGGGCGGTCTGGCGCGCCAGACCGTGCGCCACAACGTCACGATCAACAACCTCTTGCCCGGCGCCTTTGCCACCGATGCGCAGATCCGGCACATCCAGGGCATGGTGGAGCAGGGCGGCAAGACATTCGAACAACTGTGGGACGAGCGGGCGCGCAGCAATCCCGCCGGCCGGTACGGCCAGCCCGAGGAACTGGGCGCGCTGTGCGCCTATGTCTGCTCGGCCCACGCCGGCTACATGACGGCGCAGAATCTGCTGATCGACGGGGGCGGTTACCCCGGGACCTACTGATGGCATCGAAAACATCCATGGATCAGACGGACCTCAAGATACTCGCGCTGCTGCAGAAGGACGCCACCTGTTCGGTCGCCGAAGTGGCCGAGCAAGTGAACCTTTCCGTGACGCCGTGCTGGCGCCGCATCCAGAAGCTGAAGGATGACGGCGTCATCGCGCGCAACGCCATCCTGCTGGACCCGCGCGCGCTGGGTTTGAACCTGACGGTGTTCGTGTCCATCCGCACCAGCCAGCACAACGAGAAGTGGACGCAAAGCCTGATCAACGCGGTGATGGCGTTGCCCAACGTCGTCGAATTTCACCGCATGGCGGGTGACGTCGACTATCTGCTGAAGGTGGTGGTCGAGGACATGGCGGCCTATGACCGCTTCTATCGCCGGCTGATCGGGGCCGTGGACCTGCTGGACGTCAGCGCCAGCTTCTCGATGGAAGTCATCAAAAGCACCACGGAATTGCCCTTGAACGCGGTGTAGGCGCGCGGCGCGCAAATTTTTTTCTGCCGCCCGCGCCGCCGCGGATGCAAATTTCTTTCTGCGTGTTGCGCGGGCCCAATCTGGCAATGCTTTTGCTTGAGGGGCGGCGTAGGATATCGCTCACTCCAGTCTTGGAGTGATTTGGGATATCAGAGGACCCTATGTCGTTGGCAGTGCCCGCCGGCTGCGCCGGATTGCAGAAAACGCGGCAAGCAGCATCGGTGGATGACCTGCTGGCCGGCTGGAACGGCGTCGACGACCTGTGGGTGTTTGCCTACGGTTCCCTGATATGGCACCCCGGCTTTGCCTGGCGCGAACGGCGCCTGGCCACGGTGCGGGGCTATCACCGCTCGCTCTGCCTGTGGTCGCATGACCACCGCGGATCGCCGGACAATCCGGGGCTGGTGTTCGGCCTGGACCGTGGCGGCTGTTGCCGGGGCGTCGCGTTTCAGATCGCGGCCAGCGACGTGCCGCAGGTCTTTCAGGCCTTATGGCGGCGCGAGATGGTCACGGGCGCCTACAGCCCGCGCTGGCTGACCTGCCACACCGACGATGCGCCCGTGCGCGGACTGGTGTTCCTGTTGAACCGCGCCTGCCGCGAGTACGCGGCTGACCTGTGCGACGACCGCCTGCTGGCGTCCGTGCGCAATGCGGTCGGGCATTCCGGGCCTTGTCTGGACTACGTGGTGGAAACGGCGCGTGCATTGCGCGCGCACGGCATCGACGACTGGCGCCTGGGAGACCTGGTGCGCAAGTTGGGCCATGCGTTCTGACGCGATCAGAATTGCCAGCGGCCAAACACGAACAGCACATTGCCGGCGCCGCTTGAGCCCGGGATATACGTGGCGTACAGCATGGCGTCCTTGTAGCCGGCGCTGACCAGCGGCAGGATGCCGGGAAACGGCACGTAGCTCATGATGTCGTGGCGCGCGGTGAGGAACACCGTGTAGCCCGCGCCAAGCCGGAAGTTGTCGCTGACCTGGCCGATTTTCAGAAAGCCGTAGCCGGCAATGGGCTGCACCTTCGAGTGCGAGTCCAGAAACGCCATCGCGTACAGTCCCTGCCAATCCCCGTCCTCGTCGTAGATGCTGCGCCCGTAGCCGCCGCCCCAGGCCAATTCACGGAAGCTGTCGATCTTTTCGGCGCTGTACTTGGCGCGGTTGTGCCAGGCGTAGCCGCTGACATACAGGTCATTACCGCCTTCGGTCCAGATCTGGTCGATGCGGTTGCACGCGGACTTGGCCCATGAGGGCATGTCTTCGCAAGCGTGGGCGGTAACGGTGAAGACGGACAACAGCAGGCAAAACAGCGCGGCTCGGAGTCTGGTGGTCATGGCGGCCCCAGGGAAAAGATGACAGTTCCGTTACTGTAACGGAGGGCATGTCGTCTTCCCTGTCAGAGGGCTGTCATCCCCGCGCATTCGGGGGTATTGCCGCCGATCTGGCGGCGTGTCGTGGCGGGGGCGCTACAACAGAAAGATGGTGGCCAGGCCCAGGAAAATGAAGAAACCCAGCGAATCGGTGGCGAAGGTGAGCAGCACCGACGAGCCCATCGCCGGGTCCTTGCCGAATCGTGCGCGCACCATGGGCACCAGCACGCCGACCGACGCGCCGACCAGCATGTTGCAGATCATGGCGGCCATCATCACCAGCGCGATGGACACGGAGTGCGAGATCACCCACGCGAACAGGGCGGCCACCACGCTGCCGCACAGTCCCACCAGCAGCGTCACGAAGAGCTCGCGCTTGACGAGCTGCCACAGGTTGCGGCCCGTGATGCGGCCCATGGCCAGCGCCCGGATGATGAGCGTCATGGTCTGGTTGCCGGAGTTGCCGCCGATGCCCGCCACGATCGACATCAGGAAGGCCAGGATGACGATCTGGCTGACCGTGCCTTCGAACTGCGATGCCACGAACGACGCCGTGGCGGCGGTACAGAGATTGAAGAGCAGCCACGGCGCGCGGTTGCGCAGCGCGGTGGTGACGGGGGCGAAGATGTCTTCTTCCTGCAGACCGGCGCGCGACAGCGCCTGCTCTTGCGAGTCTTCGCGCATCACGTCCACCACGTCGGCGATGGTGACGCGGCCGATCAGCCGGCCCTGGTCGTCCATCACGGGGGCGGACACCAGGTCATAACGCTCGAAGGCGCCGGCCGCGTCGGCATCGGAATCCAGCGGGTTCAGCGTCAGGAAGTCGGAATTCATGACTGCCCGCACTTCGGTTTCGGGCTCGCTGACCAACAGGCGCGACAGCGGCAGGATGCCCTGCAGCTTGTCCTGGCGGTCAACGACGAAGATCTGGTCGGTGTGGTCGGGCAGTTCATGCAACCGGCGCAGGTAGCGCAGCACGACCTCGAGCGTGACGTCCTCGCGCACGCGCACCATCTCGAAATCCATGATGGCGCCGACGCTGTCTTCCGGATAGCCCATGGCTTCCAGAAGCTGCGCGCGTTCTTCCTCGGTCAGGCCCTTTTGCACTTCCGCCACCACGTCGGGCGGCAGGTCGGGCGCCAGGTCGGCGAGCTCGTCCGCGTCCATGCTTTCGGTCGCGGCGACGAGGTCCTGGCGGTCCATCGCCTCGATCAGCGATTCGCGGACCCAGTCTTCGACTTCGAGCAGGACGTCCGCGTCGTGCTCAGGGCTGACCAGCTTCCAGATCGCCTGGCGCTCGTCCTTGGGCAGCGATTCGAGGATGAAGGCGATGTCGGCGGGGTGCAGGCCGTCGACAAGCGTTTTCAACTCGGCTTCGTGCTGGCGGTGCACCAGGTCTTCGACCAGGGGCGCCTTGGCGTCGCCTTCTTCCTGGCGGTGAACCAGTTCTTCGACGAGGTGCTGGCGCCGCAAGCGCTCCTGGACTTCCGCGAGGGCGGTCTGGGCGTCTTCCGGGTCGAGCCGGCGGGGCGTCGCGGGCGGTTTCTGCGCGGCGGCGGACTGCGTCATGCGTTACGGCTCAAAGTGTGGGGAGAGGGCGGCTGCGCCGCGCTTCGTCGGTGGCGACGTAGGTCAGCGTGGCCTCGGTGACCTTGACGACTTCGGCGTCCAGGCGCTGGCGTTCCGCGTAGACCTCGACGGATACCGTGATGGACGTGGTGCCGGTCTTGACGATGGCGGCGTAGAAGCTGAGCAGGTCGCCCACGAACACGGGCTCTTTGAACTGGAAGGCATTGACCGCCACGGTGGCCACGCGGCCGGCGGCACGGCGGGCGGCAGGGATGGACCCTGCGATGTCTACCTGGGACATGATCCAGCCGCCAAAAACGTCCCCGTGGATGTTCGCGTCGGCCGGCATCGGCATGACGCGCAACACCGCGTCGCGATGGGCTGGCAGAGTCGTAAACGGGGTTTTGGTGCTGGAGGTCATGCGGCCGACTCCAATGCTAGAGAACCAGCCGATTATGCAGGAAAAACGCGACGGCGGCGTGCGCGTTGACGCCCGCCGCCGTCGCCTTGCGTGGTCATCAGGTCGCCAGCTTGACGATCCCGTAGCCGCCGACCAACAACCAGACGTAAAGGATGAAGCCCAGGGCCATGACACGCGGGCCGGCCTTGCGGATCTGGGCGAAGCGGGTTTCGATGCCCAGCGCGGTCATGGCCATGGTCAGCGCGAAGACGTCGAGCCGGCGGATGGCGGCGACGATATCCGCGGGAATGATGTTCAGGGAATTGACGATGGCCAGCGCCAGGAAGCCCACGGCGAACCAGGGGATGGGCAGCTTTTGCCCCTTGCCCTGGCCGCCGCCCGCGTGCAAGGCGGCGCTGCGCAGGTACATGCCCAGGATCAGCAGCACGGGCACGAGCAGCGCCACGCGGGTCATCTTGACGATGGTGGCGACTTCCGTCGTGGCGGGGTCGATGTTGCTGGCCGCGCCAACCACCTGCGCCACCTCGTGGACGGTGCCGCCAATATAGATGCCGAGCGCCTGGGTATCGAAGTTCAGCCAGCCCGCGTGATAGAAGACCGGGTAGAGGAACATCGACAGCGTGCCAAACAGCACCACGGTCGCCACGGCCACCGCGCTCTTGTGGGGGGCGGCGCGCAGCGTCGGTTCGAAGGCCAGCACCGCGGCCGCGCCGCAGATGGCGCTGCCTGCGGCGGTCAACATGGCCGTATCGCGATCCAGGCCCAGGAGCCGTTGGCCGACCACGGTGCCGATCAGCAGCGTGCCCACCACCACGGCCACCGAGACCGCCAGGCCCGGCATGCCGACGGCGGCAATCTGCTGGATGCTGATGTTCAGGCCGTAGAAGGCAACCGCAATGCGCAGCAGGCGGCGCGCCGTGAAGTTCACGCCCACGCCCCAGTCTGCGGGCATGGTGCCGCGCAGGAAGTTGCCGTAAAGCATGCCGACAACGATGCCCACGACCAGCGGCGAGAAGCCTAGTTGGCGGATGAAGGGAAGATCGGCCAGTTGCATCACGGCGCCGGCCATCAAGCCCACGAACAACACGCCATTGAGCTTGTCGCGCCAGGGCGTGGCCGCGGCAGCGGGAGTGGGGGAGAGCGGAACGGCGGTGGTGGTGGAGGTATTCATTACTGGCCCTTTGGGCATAACTACATAACTAGACGAAATATTAGATCCGGCCGTATTATTTGAAAAATCTTCAATCTAAATATTGAATATCAGGAAATCTGATATCAGTTCGCTCATGACGCCGGATCAATTGCTCACGTTCGCCGCGGTCGCCGATACCGGCAATATCAGCCGCACCGCCCAGGCGCTGCATTTGTCGCAGCCGGCGGTCTCGGGCCAGCTGCGCGCCTTGCAGGAGTGGTTTGGCGAGCCCCTGTACCGCCGCAGCGGCCACGGCATCGCGCTGACCGAAGCCGGCGAGCGCCTTGCCGAGCAGGCGCGCCAACTGCGGCAGGTGTACCGGCAGGCGCAGGCCGTGCGGGAATCGTGGCGCGGGCTGGAAACCGGCGCGCTGCGGCTGGGCGCCAGCACCACGCCGGCCAGCTATCTGCTGCCCCGTCTGGTTGCGGACTTTCGCCACGACTTCCCCGCCGTGAGCCTGCACCTGTCCGATGGCAACACGCGCGAGATCGTCGAGCGCCTGCCCGCGCTGGATCTGGCGTTCATTGAAGGGGATGTGCCCGCCGGATTGCCCGCCGATACCGCGGTGCACGCGTGGCGCCAGGACGAGGTCGTGGCGATCGTGCGGGCCGATCATGCCCTGGCGCACAAGGGCGCCGTGACGCTACGGGATCTGGCGGCCTCGCCGCTGGTGATGCGTGAACCGGGTTCCGGCGTGCGCCGGCTGGTGGAACGGGCCTTCAGCGATGGCGGGTTGGCCCCGTCTGTCGGCCTGGAGCTGGCCGGGGTGGAAGGCGTGAAGCAGGCCGTGCGGGCAGGGTTGGGCGTGGGTTTCGTGTCGGTGATGTCGATGCGGCACGAAGACGGCGCACTGGCGGCCCTGCGGCTGTTGCCCAAACCGCTCACGCGGACCCTGAGCATCCTGGTGCCGCACGCCGATGCCGCCGCCCGCGCCGCCGAGCGCTTCCTGGCGATGTGCCTGGCGGTCGGCGGGCAGGAGGGCTAGGCCGGAATCAGGCCTTGGCCAGCCGCTTGAGCGCGAGCTGCACCCAGTACGTGCCGCCCAGCGGCAGCAGATCGTCGTTGAAGTCATAGCTGCCGTTGTGCAACATGCAGGGGCCCAGGCCGTGGCCGCTGTCGCGGTGCTCGCCGGTGCCGTTGCCGATCCAGACGTAGCAGCCCGGTAGTTCCTGCAGCATGAACGCGAAGTCCTCGGCGCCCATGGTCGGCTGCACATTCGCGTTGACGTTGGCGTCGCCGACGATGTCGCGGAGCACGTCGGCGCAGAACGCCGCTTCCTCGGGGTGGTTGATGGTGGGCGGATAGTTGCGCTGGAAGGTGAATTCGACCTCGCAGTCCATCGCCGCGCTGGTGTGGCGCGCGATTTCTTCCATACGGCGTTCGATCAGGTCCAGCACGTCCAGCGTGAAGGTGCGCACCGTGCCGCGCAATTCGGCATGATTGGGCACCACGTTGTCGGCGCTGCCCGCATGGATCTGCGTGATGCTGAGCACCGCAGCGTCCAGCGGATTGCGGTTGCGCGTGACGATGGTCTGCAGCGATTGCGCCATCTGCACCGCCGCCATGACCGGGTCGATGCCCAGGTGCGGCATGCCCGCGTGCGTGCCCTTGCCCTTGATGACGATCGAGAATTCGTTGCTGGAGGCCATGATGGGGCCGGGCGTCAGGCCGAACTGGCCGGGCTTCATGCCGGGCCAATTGTGCATGCCGAACACCGCTTCCATCGGGAAGCGCGTGAACAGGCCGTCGTCGATCATGCGCTTGGCGCCGCCGCCGCCTTCTTCGGCAGGCTGGAAGATCACATAGACCGTGCCCGCGAAATCGCGGTGCTCGGCCAGGTATTGCGACGCGGCCAGCAGCATGGCGGTGTGGCCGTCGTGGCCGCACGCGTGCATCTTGCCGTCGTTCTTGCTGGCGTGCGCAAACGTGTTGGCTTCCTGCATGGGCAGCGCGTCCATGTCGGCGCGCAGGCCCACCGCGCGATCGCCGGGCTGGTTGCCGCGGATGATGCCCACGACGCCGGTGCCGCCCAACCCGCGATGGATTTCGATGCCCCATTCCTCGAGCTTGGCCGCCACCACATCGGCGGTGCGGAACTCTTCGAAGGCCAGTTCGGGATGCGCGTGGATGTCGCGTCGGATCTTGGAAATATCCTGGTGCCAGGCAACGATGGGTTCAAGGAGTTTCATGAGCGAACTCGGGGGAAATAGGGGGAACGGACAAAGGGTATCATCATTCAAAAATCAATTTAATGGAGACAAATACCATGACGCGTCCGTGGCTTGCTCAGTATCCCCAAGGCGTTCCTGCGGAGATCTCCACCGAGGAATATTCCTCGCTGACCGACTTGCTGGACCGGGCCTGCAAGCGGTACGCGACGCGCATCGCCTGCACGGCGATGGGCAGCGACATCACCTACGCGCAGCTGGACGGGCACGCGCGCGCGTTCGCGGCCTGGCTGCAAGGGCTGAACCTTGAAAAGGGCGCGCGCGTCGCGCTGATGATGCCCAACGTGCCGGCCTATCTGGTGTGCATGCTGGGGGCGCTGCGCGCGGGCATGACGCTGGTGAACGTCAATCCGCTCTACACCGCCGATGAATTGCAGCGCCAGTTGCTGGACAGCGGCGCGTCCGTCATCGTCATCCTGGAAAACTTTGCGCATACCTTGCAGCAGGTCGCCGACCGCGGCGAACTCAAGCACATCGTCGTGACGGGGCCCGGCGACCTGCTTGGCGGCCTGAAGGCGCCGCTGGTCAACCTGGCCGCGCGCTACATCAAGAAGATCGTGCCGCCGTGGCATATCGACGGCGCGCTGGCGCTGCCCAAGCTGCTGCACGAGGGCGCGCATCTGCCTTTCAATCCGCCGGCCATCTCGATGGATGACGTGGCGGTGCTGCAGTACACGGGCGGCACCACCGGCGTGCCCAAGGGCGCCATGCTGTCGCACCGCAACCTGGTGGCCAACGTGCTGCAGACCGAGGCGGTCGCGCAGCCGGTCGTGCACGACATGGCGGACCAGCAGCTCACCATCATCAGCGCGCTGCCGCTCTATCACGTGTTCGCCATGACGGTGTGCGGTCTTTACGCCCTGCACGCGGGCATGCGCAACGTGCTCATCATCAATCCGCGCGACCAGCCTTCGCTCATCAATGCGTGGCGCAAGACGCCGGTGAATGTGTTTCCCGGCGTCAATACGCTGTTCAACGCGCTGGCGCACAACGAGGACTTTGCGCGCCTGGACTTCTCCGGCCTGCGGCTGACGCTGGGCGGCGGGATGGCCGTGCAGCAGCAGGTGGCCGAGCGCTGGCTGAAGATCACGGGCCGGCCGCTGATCGAGGGCTACGGCCTGTCCGAGACGTCGCCGGTGGCGACGGTCAATCCCACCAATGCCACCGCGTATTCGGGTTCCATCGGGCTGCCGCTGCCGTCGACGGACGTCGCGATCCTGGACGATGCGGGCAACGAGGTGCCGCTCGGAGAACGTGGCGAGGTCGGGATTCGCGGGCCGCAGGTCATGGTGGGGTATTGGCGCAAGCCCGACGAGACGCGAAATTCGATGACGGCCGATGGGTTCTTCCGGACTGGCGACATCGGCATCATGGACGAGCAGGGCTATACCCGCATCGTGGACCGCAAGAAGGACATGATCGCGGTGTCCGGCTTCAAGGTCTATCCGAATGAGGTCGAGGCCGCGGTCGCGCAGCATCCGGGCGTGCTGGAATGCGCCGCGATCGGCGTGCCGGACGAGCACTCCGGCGAGGCGGTCAAGGTGTTTGTCGTGAAGAAAGACCCGTCGCTGACCGAAGCCCAGGTGCAGCAATGGTGCAAGGACAAGCTGACGGGCTACAAGCGGCCGCGCTTCGTTGAATTCCGCGACGAGCTGCCCAAGAGCAACGTGGGCAAGATCCTGCGCCGCGAACTGCGGCCTGACGCGCAGGCCGCGGCGCCCGCGAAGACGTCCGCCTAGTGGGGCGCCTCAGCCTTGCTTGTTCAGGTGAGGCGCAATCATTTCGTGCAGCGCGCGTTCGATGGCGGGATTGCCCGCCACGACGCGCCCGCCGATCGGCCAGGGATCCTGCTTGTGCATGTCGGTGCACACGCCGCCCGCCTCGCGCAGGATCAGCGTGCCCGCGGCCACGTCCCAGGGCGCCAGGCCCATTTCCCAATAACCGTCGTACCGGCCGCAGGCGGTCCAGGCCAGGTCCAGCGCGGCCGCGCCCATGCGGCGCACGCCGCGCGCGCGGTTGATGGCGTCGTGCAACATCGGCATGTATTGCGCGGCGAACGAAAAATCGCGAAACGGAAAGCCTGTGGCCAGCACGGCGTCTTCGATCGTCTGCGTGCGCGAACACGAGATGCGGCGGCCGTTGAGCCACGCGCCCACGCCGTACACGCCCGTGAAGAGCTCTTCGCGGCTGGGGTCGTAGACCACGCCGATGACCGGCGTGTCATCGGCCAGCGTTTGGTTGGCGGACATCGAGGTGCCGGCATGCGCGATCAGGGCGATCGACACGGCGTAGTGCGGGATGTCGTGCAGGAAGTTGGTGGTGCCGTCGAGCGGGTCGATGTACCAGGTGGCCACGCCTTGGGCCTTGCCGCCCGTTTCCTCGGCGACGATGCCGAACTTGGGGGTGCGGGCCTTCAATTCCTGGATGATCGCGGCCTCCGCCTCGCGGTCCGCCTGGGACACGAGGTCGTTGCGGGCCTTGCGATCGATCACGAGATCGGCGCGGTGGTGCGCGTAGGATTGCAGGATGGCTGCGCCCGCATGAGCTGCCGTGACGGCCGCGTCGATCGCGGCGCACAGGTCGATGGGCGATGCCAGCGATTGGGGCTGATCGTAGGTATCCATTGGCCCAGTGTAAGCCCACCAATGCGGCAAACCTGTAGCAAACGGACTAATCCTTTCGCCGCGTGGTGCGCATCCAACGCGAACGGCCATGTGGCCGGATAATTCGCGCTTCATCATGTTTGTATCTTTGGGCTGAATGTCTGTGACTTATGTTCCGCTGGTCCCCGCAACGGGGGATGTCGATGCCGACGGCAGGCTGGTCAGCGCCTTTTATGGGGACGTCTACCACTCCCCGTCCGGGGCGATGGGCCAGGCCGAGCACGTTTTCCTGCGGGGCAACGGACTGCCGGAGCGCTGGCGGGGGCGTGCGGCGTTCACCGTCTGCGAGACGGGATTCGGGCTGGGGCTGAACTTCCTGGCGCTGTGGAAGGCCTGGCGCGATGACCCGCAACGGCCGGCGGCGCTGCATGTCGTCTCGATGGAAGCTCACCCCTTTTCGGGGGTCGACATGGCCGCCTTGCTGGCGCGCCATGCGCCCGAGCCGCTGGCCGGCATGGCGCGCGCGCTGGCCGCGCAATGGCCGGCGCTGCTGCCGGGGTTGCACCGGCTGGAATTCGAGAACGGCGCCGTCACGCTGACACTGGGCTTTGGCGACGCGCAGGCGCTGGCCCCCCGGCTGGGCGCGCGGGTGGACGCATTTTTCCTGGATGGCTTTGCACCCGAGCGCAATCCGCAGATGTGGGCGACACCGCTGCTGCGCGCCCTGGCCGATCTGGCGGCGCCAGACGCCACGGTCGCCACCTGGGCGTGCACCGGCGAACTGCGCCGCAATCTGGCCGACGCCGGCTTTGACGTGCGGCGCGCGCCCGGTTACGGGGGCAAATGGCATATGACAGTGGGGCAGGTCCGCCAGGCGGGAACTGCCGCGCAGCCCGCGGCGGTCTCGTCTGGACAGCATGCCGTGATCGTGGGCGCCGGCCTGGCTGGCGCGGGGATCGCCCACGCGCTGGCGCTGCGCGGGTGGCGCGTCACCGTGCTGGACGCGGGGCGCGCGCTGGGCGCGCCGGCGCATGCCGGCCACTTGGCCGCTGCGCTCACGCCGGTGGTGGCGCGCGACGACAATGCGCGGGCGCGGCTGTCGCGTGCGGGCAGCGAAAGGGCGCTGGCGCGCTGGCAGGGGCTGCCGGGGGGCGCGGCGCCCCGGGTCTGCGGCACCGTCCAGGTCGAGCGCGACGCCGGCCGGTCGGCGGCGCTGGCGGGCACCCTGCAAGCGCTGGCATTCCCGGCGGACTGGGTGCGCCAGGTGACGCGGGAAGAGGCTGGCGCATTGGCCGGACTGCCCGTGGCGCGCGGCGGCGTGTTCTTTTCACAAGGCATGCTGGTGCAGCCCGGGCTGCTGATCGATGCGCTGCTGGCCGCGGCTGGCGCGGCGGTGATTGCCGGGCGGGCCGCCCGCGTGTCGCCGGCGGGGCAGGGGTGGCGGGTGCTGAACGCCTCGGGGACGGAACTGTCCCGGGCAGACACCGTGATCCTGGCAAATGCCGCCGGTTCACGGGAGGTCCTGGCGGCCAGCGGCTTGCTGGACCCGCTGACCCGCGTCGCCCAGATGCACGCGCTGGCCGGCGAGGTGACGCTGATCCCCGCGGCGGCCCTGGACGGCGGCCCGCGGTGCATCGTCGGCGGCGAAGGCTATCTTCTGCCGGATATTGGCGTGGGCTGCGTGGTCGGCAGCACCTATGTCCATGGCGCCGCCGAGGCCTCGGTGGGCGCCGAAGGGCAGCGTGTCACATTGGGCAAGGCGGCGGGGCTGCTTGCCGGCCACTTCCCGGCATTCGACGCGCTGGTTCCGGGCGATCTGCCCGGCTGGGCCGGATGGCGCGCCGTCCTGCCGGGCCGTCTGCCGGCCGTCGGCGAGCTGCCCCACGCACCGGGTCTATGGCTGGCCGCCGGCTACGCGTCGCGCGGATTGTCGTGGTCGGCGCTGATGGGGGACCTGATTGCGGCGCGTCTGATGGGCGAACCGCTGCCGCTGGAGACCGATCTGGTCCAGCTTGTTTCACCACGATGAAAAATATTTAATGCGCCCGGGTCGGCACGCCCGGCTGGCGTAGAATTGTAAGAATTGCCGGAATTTGGCGCCAATAGGCCGCAATTGACCTTTCGGGCCGGCAATTCGGCGACTCGGCGGCATCTGCGCGCCTGACGCAGGCCAAGGGCTTTATGCCCCTTTTTTGGATGAAATAACCGTCCAAAAGAGGGATCGAGTTTATTTCAAAGCTCAAATCCGTCAAAATAGCGTCTTTTGATGGTTTTTGGCTTAAGCCGGGGGATGCTCTGTGCCGCCCAAGTTCGACTTTGCCCATACTACCCAGCTCGATAATGCCGAGCTGCTGACGTCCCGCCCCAGTCGCATCGATTTCGACGCGGGCGATGGGTTGCATCTGGTAGTCGAGGCGCATGCGCCTGGAGTTTTTCGCCTGCGCTGCGGCGAGGCGAACCACTTCAATGATGACAAGCCGGGCGCGCGTGCGCGCGCCGTGGCCGAAATGCTGCTCGCGCGCCAGGAGGCGGTGGGCGAAGCGACCATCGCGCCTCGCGATGGCGGTGACGGCTGGCGGATCACCCAGGGCGATGTCGCCCTGGAGATCCAGGCCAATCCTGTTCGCATCGCCCTGTACCGCAACGAAGACCGCGTCTTCGAATCCGAGGTTTCCGCGCATACGCCCGCATTTGGGCACAACGCGCTGGACCAGGCCGACGACGCCGTGTGGACGGCCGGTTTCACGTTGGCCGCCGACGAGCGGGTCTACGGTCTGGGCGAAACCCCGGGGGACCTGAACCGCCGCGAGGAATCGGTGGTTTCCGACGACCCGGAGCACCGCGCGCTGCCGCTGGCCTGGAGTCCCCGAGGCTGGGGCGTCTATGCCAACACGATGCGCCGCGTGGAACATTCGGTGGGCGTCGCGCCGGCGGACTCGGCCTATGTGCTGACCGTCGATGACGCGGTGCTGGACTTGTTCCTGTTCGCCGGCGAACCCGCCGAAATCCTGAATCAATACACCGCGCTGACCGGCCGCGCCGGCCAGCCCGTCCTGTGGGCCATGGGCGCGTGGCTGCAGCAGGCCGCAGGCGAAATGCCCACGCAGACGGTTGCCCTGGTGGCGCGCATGCGCGAAAACCAGATTCCGGTGGATGCCGTGACGCTGGCCCAGCCAATCGCGTGGGGCTTCCAGGCGGACAAGACGGTTTTTGAATGGGATGCCCAACGCTTTCCCGACGCCAAGCAGATGCTGGCGCTCTTTCACAAACACAACGTGCATGTGGCGGCCTCCGGCTTTCCGGGCGTCATCAAGACCAGTCCGCTCTTTGAAGAGCTGGAAGATCGCGGCTGGCTGCTGACCAAGGACGACGGCGCTGCCCAGGTGTTCGACGGCAACGCGGCGACGTCCGGCCAGCCCTACGGCCTGCTGGACCTGACCTATCGCGACATCTACAACCTGTGGGTTGAGCGCCACCGCCAATTGGTGGAAGACGGTCTGGATGCGCCCGCCTGCGACGCGCAGATCGCCATCCCGGATGGCGTGACCGCCCGCAACGGCGAGACCGGCCCCGCCCTGCGCACGATGTATCCCCTGCTGGTGCGCCGCGCGCTGTTCGACGCGGTGGCCGGATTGAAGGTGCCGCCCGAAGGCGTCGTGCCCAGCGCGGACCTCTTCCCGGCGGCCCAGCGCCTGCCGTGGCAGGTGGGCCCCCAGGTCGACAACACCTGGGAAGGCCTGCGGCACACGCTGCGCACGTCCCTGTCGATCGGTTCCAGCGGCGTGCCCGTCCAGGTGCACAACATTGGTTCGGCCGCGCGCGACCGCGCCGGCATGACGCCCGAGCTTTACCTGCGCTGGCTGACCGCCGGCGTGTTCTCGGCCAATTTCTCCTTCCAGGGCGTGGAAGGGCTGATGCCCTGGGATTTCGGCGACGAAACCCTGTCCCACGCCAAGACCTGGATGCAGTGGCGCTACCGCCTGGTGCCCTATGTGCTGGGTGCCATCGAGGACTCGGCCCGCACCGGTCTGCCGGTGCAACGCTCCATGGCGCTGTCGTTCCCGAACGATCCGCACGCCCACGAATGGGATCTGCAATACCTGCTGGGTCCGGCCCTGCTGGTGGCGCCGGTCACCGAACCGGGCAATCAGGTGCGCGTGTACCTGCCCAAGGGCGAGGCGTGGTGGGATCTGAACACCGGCCATCGCTACGAGGGCGGCACCACCTGGACCATCGATTGCGAGCTTGGCCAGTTCCCGGTGTTCGGCCGCGAAGGTCACATGCTCTGTCTCGGTCCCGCCGCGCAGCATACGGGCGAGTTCAACTCGGCCCGCATCCTGGACGAGGTCTGGATGTTCGGCATGCCGGTGCATAACCCGGTCGTCATGCGCAACAAGATCCGCGTGATGCAGATGCAGGGTTCGAGCTACATCAAGGGGCTGGAAGGGCTGCGGATCTCGCCGTCCGAAGGCCTGGAAGTGAAGCGCCGCGGCGCGGAAGTCCGCATCTCGCGCGCACGCTGAACCCGGGTCGGCCGCAAGCCGGCCGCCGAAAAGAAAGGGCAGTCAGGAAGGCTTTCCTTCCCGGCTGCCCTTTGTGTCTTTGCCGGATCGCCATTGTCGAGGCGTTTGCGCGGCTTTCCAGAAGCCTCGCGTCCCCGGGCCGGCAGTTGATATTACTTGTAGTTATTAAAAATGGAAAAAACGGTCGTTCTCTTTAGAAGAGAAAAGATACAAAATCGCTTGCCATGATTCACATCGAGAACCTATCCAAGACCTACGCCACGCCGCATGGGGAATTCCAGGCGCTGCGAGGCATCAACCTGCACATCGAGCAGGGCGAGGTCTTTGGCATCATCGGTCCCAGCGGGGCCGGTAAAAGCACGCTGGTCCAGTGCATCAACCTGCTGGAACGTCCCAACCAGGGCAACATCTCCATCGGCGGTCAGGCGCTGACCGGCCTGACCGAAGCGCAGTTGCGTGAACAGCGCCGCCGCATCGGCATGGTGTTCCAGGGATTCAACCTGCTGTCGCGGCGCACGGTGTACGGCAACGTCGCCCTCCCGCTGGAAATCGCGGGCGTGTCCAAAGCTGAAATTCCGGCGCGCGTGGAGCGTCTGCTGGCGCTGGTCGGGCTGGAACACCTGCGCGACCGTTATCCCAGCCAGATCAGTGGCGGCCAGAAGCAGCGCGTCGGCATCGCCCGCGCGCTGGCCAACAATCCGGACGTGTTGCTGAGCGACGAAGCCACGTCCGCGCTGGACCCCGAAACCACGCACAACATCCTGGCGCTGCTGCGCGACATCAACCGCAAGACCGGCGTGACCGTGGTCATGATCACGCACCAGATGGAAGTCGTGCGCGAGGTCTGCGATCGCGTCGCCGTGCTGTCGCAGGGCGAGGTCGTTGAAATCGGCAGCACCCGCGAGGTCTTTGCCCAACCCCGCCATGAAGTGACCCGCAACATGGTGTCGGCCGCCACCGCCTCGGAACTGACCGACGCCACGCTGGCCGCCGTCAAGGAACGCATCCAGGCGCTGGCCGCCGCCAAACCCGGCCAGACCGTGCGCCTGTTGCGCCTGTCGCTGACCGGCACCGACGCATCGGGCGCCTTCCTGTCCGACCTGACCCGGCAATTCGGCCTGGACGTCGGCCTGGTGCAGGCGCGCGTCGAAGACATCCAGGGCGTGGCCGTGGGCACGATGTTTGTGCTGGCCCAAGGCACGCCCGCCGCGCTCAAGGACGGGATTGCCGCCTTGAACGCCCGTGACATTACCGTTGAAGAAATAGCTCATGAGTCCGCAACTGATCGACCTGCTTATTACGTCGCTGCTTGACACCCTGCTGATGGTGGGCGTGGCCAGCGCCATCGCGGTGATCATCGGCATTCCGCTTGGCGTCACGCTGACGGTGACCGCGCGCGGCAACATGCTTGAAAACCAGCCCGTGAACCACGTGCTGGGGGCCATCATCAACGCGACCCGTTCGGTGCCGTTCGTGATCCTGATGGTCGCGATCATCCCGTTCACGCGATTGGTGGCGCAGACGTCCATCGGCACCACCGCCGCCATCGTGCCTTTGTCGGTGGCCGCCATTCCCTTCATGGCGCGCATCGCGGAAAACGCCATGCGCGAGGTCGATCCGGGCCTCATCACCGCGGCGCGCGCCATGGGCGCATCGCCGATGCAGATCATCATGAAGGTGCTGCTGCCCGAAGCCCTGCCGGGCCTCATCGCCGCCACCATCGTCACCGTGGTCAGCCTGATCGGTTATTCGGCAATGGCCGGCGCCATCGGCGGCGGCGGGCTGGGCGACCTGGCGATCCGCTATGGCTACCAGCGCTTCCAGTCCGACGTCATGGCCGCGGTCGTGATCGTGCTGATCGTTCTGGTCCAAGCCATCCAGAGCCTGGGCGACCGCTTCGTGCGCCGCATGTCGCATCGCTGATCTTCTTCGTTTTTTCCTACTTCCGTCATATCGGGATATCGCAACATGAGCATCAAGGTTTTGAAGTCGCTGGCCGCGTTCGCTTTGGGCGCCGCCGTATTCGCCCAGCCCGCGCTGGCTCAGGACAAGCCGCTGAAGGTCGGTGTCACCGCCGGCCCGCACGCCCAGATCTTTGATGTGGTCAAGGCCGAAGCCGCCAAGCAGGGCCTGAACCTGCAAGTCATCGAGTTCTCGGACTACGTGCAGCCGAACGTGGCGCTGGCCGCCGGCGACCTGGACCTGAACAGCTACCAGCACCAGCCCTACCTGGACAACGCCAACGCGGACCGCGGCTACAAGCTGGTCAGCATCGCCAAGACCGTGATCTTCCCGATCGGCATCTACAGCAAGAAGATCAAGTCGCTGTCCGAACTGAAGGAAGGCGCCCGCATCGCGCTGCCGAACGACCCGACCAACGGCGGCCGCGCGCTGCTGCTGCTGCAGGCCAATGGCCTGATCAAGCTGCGTCCGGAAGCGGGCCTGAAGGCCACGCCGATCGACGTGGTCGAGAACCCCAAGAAGCTGCGCTTCATCGAACTGGACGCCGCCCAACTGCCGCGCTCGCTGGATGACACCGACGCTTCGGCCGTGAACACCAACTTCGCGCTGGAAGCCGGACTGAATCCGACCAAGAACGCCATCGCCCAGGAATCGCCCGACTCGCCGTACGCCAACGTGCTGGTCGTGCGTGAAAAGGACAAGGACCGTCCCGAGTTCGCCAAGCTGGTCTCCATCTATCACAGCCCGGCAGTGAAGCAGTTCATCGAAACCAAGTTCAAGGGCGCGGTGGTGGCTGCCTGGTAATCCAGCACGCCGCACCACCCGCAAACGGCCGCCGCGAGCGGCCGTTTGCTTGCCTGGCTTTGCTGGCAGGATGGCACGCTGTCATTTTTTGACAAGCCCTTCGAAATCCGCCATAATTTCGGGCTTCGGTCGGGTTGTTAGCTCAGTCGGTAGAGCAGCGGACTTTTAATCCGTTGGTCGCGAGTTCGAGTCTCGCACAACCCACCACCAAAGCCCTGCAATATCAAGAACTTACGCCGCTCTCGCAAGCGGCGTTTTTTCTTTGCGTTCTGACTTTGACCAAAATTCGACCGTGGCCGAATGGTGCGCGAGATGAGACGGGGCCAGGTGAGCATATCGCTGCACCATGTCCAGTGTCTCCCAACCGCCGAGGTCCTTCAGAACCATGAGTGGCGTGCCAGCCTGTACATGCCAGCTGGCCCAGGTGTGCCGAAGGTCGTGAAAGTGAAAGTCGTCGATGCCAACTTCGGCGCAAGCACGGCGAAGACAGCGCGCATCGACCTGACCAATCTTGCGGACGACACCGTCGCGCGAGGGCCTCTCGAAGACGTACTTCTTTGCCTTGGGAATCCGACGCTGCAGGACTGCAAGGGCATCCGCGTTGAGCGGCACAGAACGTGCGTAGCCGGACTTCGCCTCTTCTGCGATGACCCAGGCATTAGAGCGCGGCATGTCGACGTTGCTCGGCTTGAGCGAGAGCAGTTCGTCCTCGCGCATGCCGGTGGCAACTGCGACCAGGCTCACGTCGCGCATCCATTCGAGCGTCATGGCGCTAATTAAACGGCCGATGACGTCCTTTGGTTCCCAGCGCACTCGATTGTCGGGCTCGACGAACTCAGCGAATTTGGGACACTTGTCGATCCAATCCCACTCCTCGCATAGCTTGAGCATTCGGCGCATCGTTGCAAGATAACGATTCTTCGTAGCTGCGCTGACTGGAGTGGGTTTGCGATGACGGTGCGTCGTGTGAGTGGGCAGCTTGTCCGCAATCTCGTCGAATTTTAAAGAGCGAATGGCGCGTCCAGAGAACTGCGTGCGCCAGTAGGCAATGTGCCGGACCTTGCTGTCGTAGTCTCGCAGGCCGTCCCACAGTCGAAGACACCGTACAGCGGCTTCTTCGAACAAGCGGTCGCGTTGCTCACCGAGCTTGGCTTGGCGCCACAAATCAGCCTTCAACTTGTCGTGATATTCCTGCGCGGCTTGCCTGTCCGATGTTCCAGAAGAGCATCTAACTCGCGGGAGGCCTGGGACGCGGATATCAACTTGCCAGATACCTGAGGTTTCATCTTTGCGGATGGGCATGGTGCTTCTCCCAAGACCCGCAGCGATAGCTGGGTGACATTGTTCTTCTTTTCCGAGAATGCAGCAAGGCGCGAAGGCCAGATCCGCCAGGCGCCACGCGCCCTAAGCTGAAACCCAAGTTCCTTGCGATAGCTGAAGATTGTGCTGTAGGAAACGTTGAGGCGTTCAGCGGCTTCATGCAGCGTGAGCGCCTTTTCGTCCGTGGTCTGCACGGCAAGTGCATTGAGCATCGTGAACACCTTTAAATTGGGGCGCATTCCCGAGGGGGCACTCATCCGCCCGCGCCTGACGGAAGTAGTTCATGCAGAACCAGGGCGGCAATGGTGGCATCTCACGGGGAGCATTTAGGTGGTTTTGGGGGGGAATTCCGGCACGGGGTCACCGATCGCGGCATTCCACGCCCACCAGCCTCCGGCACCGAATGTTTCGTCATAGTGCGCAGCCTTCTCCTTTTTGCGCGATAAGTAATCCGTGCCGGACATGCCCCAAACTTCAAGGGGGATCGGCTCAGCCAGGTCGCGCAGCCAAAAGTCGGGAAAGACCGCCTCTTCGCCTGCGTCGAATCGCAGGGGCTTTTCAAATCGGCGCTTCTCCGCAACGAGTTTCTCAGCGATCAGAACTTCGTACCCCGAATCGACCGGGATGGAGTCGCGCGTGATCTGCATGAGCGCGATGTCCACGGCGTGCGCTCGCATGTTGCCCCCCGAGGATTTCGGCGGATCTGTTTGCGCAACCGCGATGATCGGGTTACCAGCGCGCCAAGCGTCAATTTCGCGGGCGAAGCGGCGCTCGAGCGCTGACCAGATGCCGTCGTCGAGGGTCATGAACGGTATGCCGTGAAACCCAGCGATGGGCAGGCTTTCACTGCCGTCCATTCCTTCCTGATGCTGGGCGAGCGGGGCAACAATGACGAGGCGTCGGCGCTGTGTGATCGCTTCCAGACTTTTGGCCTTGTTGTGCCCTGCCTGCTGCCCCGAGCTGGACGGCGTGGCAATCACGAGGTTTTGCGACAGTCGAACGCGGCCTGCATAGGTCGATGTCGCGATACGCATCAGGTGGTGGTGAACCACGCCGAGGTTGCGCTTGCCTTCCATGCCGGGAGTCCACGTATTCAGGCCGGCTTGCGTCCAGAGGAAATGAAGCAGGCCGAGCAGTGTCATGCTTGCTTGGCCGGACCGAGGTCGAGGGGTGGCGACCTTCGCCTCGGCCGGTCCGGCATTGTCGCTTTCATCAGGCGCGACAGCCGCACGCTGCTGCAGCCCAACCTTGAGCTTGATCTTCACTGCGCCGTCATCCAGCTCCTGCACCACACCGCGGCGGTAGGAGCCAAGGCCAGACATGCTGGGGTCGACACCGTAGTAGATGCAGTCTTCGCTATGCTCGGCGCCAGTCTCTGGAAAGCGGGCGAGATGGAATCTGTCGGAATTGGCTCTGCTGTGGATTGACAGGCGCTTTTCCCCAGCACCAGGGCACGTGCAGCGCACGTCTGCCTTTCCATGAGCCATCAGCAGCACTCGCTTCCAGCCGTCCTTGTATTCGTCCTGCGTTTGAAACTCAGGGGAGTAAGGGCGGCTGTGGGGGCCGAGCGTAATTTCCACCGGATATACCTTACGGTCCATCGTTTAGCTCCCCATGGTGGCACAAAGTGTTGTGCTCACGACTTGCTGCTCTGCGCAGTCATCTTTGATGTCGGAGAAGGCGAGGTAAAGCGCGTAGCCTGCTACGAAGATCAGCGCGGCAAGCGTCCAGAGAGTTATTTGCTTTTTCATGAAGTTTCCACGTGGGATGACACGCGCACCGTAAGTCAGGAGTTCCTTGCTCGGCGCCAGCTGACAAATGATGAGATGCACCTCGCCACCATGGACACAGCTTGTGCCAGCATGGTGTAGCAAAGGGCTATCGATAGC
>NZ_JAGXJZ010000270.1:0-406 GCF_019091095.1 Achromobacter sp. GbtcB20
AGCCAGGGGAGCCGCGTGGTTTCCATTGGAAGCTGGTAGCGGTGCTCCTGGTGTTGTGGCTGCTCCTGCACCTGGGCGCCTATGTCGTCCTGAAACGCGTGGCGCCGGGCGCGGGTCCGGTACCGCAGGAACTGGTGGTTGCCGCCAGCGCGATCCTGATAGCAACCTTTCTCTTCATGCTGTCGAGCGCGCTCAAGTCCAGCGTCCAGGTCCTGTTCGACCGCGGCGACATGGACCTGCTGCTGTCGTCGCCCCTGCCCTCGCGCAGCATCTTCACGGCCCGCCTCGCCGGCATCGTGCTCGGCGTTTCCGCCATTTACCTCTTCTTCCTGACGCCGCTGGCCCATGCGGGCGTCCTGCTCGGGCGATGGCGCTGGCTGGCGGCCTATCCGGTCCTGCTGGGCAT
>NZ_JAGXJZ010000271.1:0-406 GCF_019091095.1 Achromobacter sp. GbtcB20
CCGTCACTTCCGGCATGTGGCCGTAGTTGTAGGGGTTGGCCGCGGTCTCGCTGCCGTACAGGTTCTTGCTGAAGGCCTTGAACTGCGAATCCGACGCGGCGGTGAAGGCGTTCGGCTCGTACTCCTCGCTCGACAGGTGGGTGCCCCAGGGCGAGAGGCTGGCGCCGCAGGTGATCCACAGGCCTTCGACGCCGGAGGTGTCGACGTTGTGGTACTTCACCAGGCTCAATTTGCCGGTGGTCTGGTCCTGGTCCAGGGTCAGCACCGCGATCGGCGACGGCAGGCGGCCGTACATGCCGGTGACGCCGTCCTGGGCCAGCGTGGTGTATTCGAACTGCACCACGGCGAAGACCGGTTTGCCCTTCACGCCCGCCACGTTCGCGTTCGGCACCGACAGCAGCGAAGT
>NZ_JAGXJZ010000272.1:0-406 GCF_019091095.1 Achromobacter sp. GbtcB20
CCTGATGGGCGTCCGCCGCAACAAGTTCCGCATCAGCGCCAAGCAGTTCAGGCCGAAGGAAGGCGCGGCGCCTGCAGCGCCGAGCAACACCGGCGAGCAGTCGTAATCGCACGCTCCGGCCTGGCGCCGGAGAAGCGCGGGATCTTCGAGACGGTCGTGTGACCGGGATCCTGCGCCAATAAAAAAGGGGCCGTGTGGCCCCTTCGTCATTTCATTTACTGTTGGACCTTACGCCGGGAACACGCCGGTCGACAGGTAGCGGTCGCCGCGATCGCACACGATGAACACGATGGTCGCGTTCTCGACGGTCTGCGAAATGCGCAGCGCCACCTCGCAGGCGCCGGCGGCCGAGATGCCGCAGAAGATGCCCTCTTCGGCCGCCAGGCGGCGCGCCATCTGCTCGGCC
>NZ_JAGXJZ010000273.1:0-403 GCF_019091095.1 Achromobacter sp. GbtcB20
GCCCGGAAGCCAACCCGGGTGATGTGCCCCGGGCCACCGACGCGGTGTTGGTGCAGTTGGACATGTTGGCCGAACGCAACCCGCATCTGCTGTTCGAGGCCACCAGCAACTTCCCACAGGCCGTCGGCAGCGCCTTCCTATCTCGTTGCGACATGGTGATGGAGGTGCCACTGCCCGGCAAGGATGCCTGCAAGCAGATCCTGGTGGACTGCCTGAATGGCCTGGCAAAGACATTCCCGGGGATTGGCAAGCTTTCCTCGGCTCACCAGTTCGACGCGTGCGCTGGCGAGTGCGTCGGATTGGATGGTCGGGCCATTCGCAAGGTCGTAGCCAACGCCCTCGCGGCCGACCCGCAAGTGGCTATCGATCCGAACAAGCTTTCCGTAGAGCACCTGCGCAGTGC
>NZ_JAGXJZ010000274.1:0-403 GCF_019091095.1 Achromobacter sp. GbtcB20
TCGCCAGAAAAAACCACCGCTGCCAGCCGCCCGCGCCAGCAAGGAAGCTGAACGCCGCGCCGGGATTGAGAGCGTGAACTAGGTTGAAGAATGACGCCACCTCGTGCGACCAACCCAAGGGAGTTGTCGCGTCAATGTAGCTCTTAGCTGCCTGATCGCCGGCGAATATAACGATCGCGAGTGAGTACCACTGCGTCTTGCGAAGAGATGGTTCATCCATTGTTCATGCCGCCTTGAACTTCAGGAGGCGCAGCCCATTGACGACAACCAAAAGTCTTGCCCCCATGTCAGCGAACACAGCCAACCACATGGAGGCATGCCCTGTGAACGTCAACGCAAGGAACACCGCCTTGATGCCAAGGGCCAGAACGATGTTCTGCGTGAGGATCGCCGCAGTGCTACG
>NZ_JAGXJZ010000275.1:0-401 GCF_019091095.1 Achromobacter sp. GbtcB20
TCTTCGCCGGCGACATCGCCATCGACAACCAGGAGCTGGTCGGCGACATCAAGCACGTCTGGGAACTGAACCGTCACCTGCACCTGGTGCGCCTGGCCCAGGCCTGGAGCGTTTCCGGCGAAGTGCGCTGGCTGCACGCGCTCGAGCAGCAGCTGCGCAGCTGGCTCGACCAGTGTCCGCCGCTGCTCGGGCCGAACTGGACCAGTCCGCTCGAGATGGGCATCCGCCTGGTCAACTGGGCCCTGCTGTGGCAACTGGTCGGCGGCGAGGGCAGCAGCCTGTTCGCCGGCGAATCGGGCCAGCGCCTGCGCGCCGACTGGTTAGATAGCATCCACGCCCACTGCCGCACGATCGCGCGCAACCTGTCGCGCCACCCCTCCGCCAACAACCACCTGATCGGG
>NZ_JAGXJZ010000276.1:0-400 GCF_019091095.1 Achromobacter sp. GbtcB20
ACCAGCTTCATGCGCCAGCAGTTATCGGAGCTGCGCGAAGCCAACCCGAACGCCCGGCTCAAGCACGAGTGGGTGCCCTACGAACGCATCTCGGACAACCTCAAGCGCGCGGTGGTGGCTTCCGAAGACGCCAACTTCGCCGACCATCCGGGCGTGGACTTCGATGCGCTCGAGCGCGCCTACGAGCGCAACAACCGCCGCCACAAGGTCGTCGGCGGCGGCTCGACCATCACCCAGCAGCTGGCGAAGAATCTGTTCCTGTCCGGCTCGCGCAGCTACCTGCGCAAGGGGCAGGAAATGATCATCGCCTTCATGCTGGAATCGGTGATGAGCAAGCGCCGCATCCTCGAGGTGTACTTGAACGTGGTCGAGTTCGGACGCGGCGTGTTCGGCGCGGAAG
>NZ_JAGXJZ010000277.1:0-399 GCF_019091095.1 Achromobacter sp. GbtcB20
CGCCTTCCTGGCCTGGCGTTTGAACGCGTCGTACTGGAAAGACGTGAAGTAATGCGTTTACATTGCCCGCTTGGCTATAATACGGGCAATCATGTTTCGGGGTGAGTCGCTCGGCGCTTCTCCCCTTTGTTTCTTAAGGAACTATAAACCATGATGCTCCTCTTCACCGGCACCACGTGCCCGTTCTCCCAACGCTGCCGCCTGGTCCTGTTCGAAAAGGGCATGGACTTCGAGGTGCGCGACGTCGACCTCTTCAACAAGCCGGAAGACATTTCGACGATGAACCCGTATGGCCAGGTGCCGATCCTGGTCGAGCGCGAACTGATCCTGTACGAATCGAACATCATCAACGAGTACATCGACGGCTCCTATGAGGTGTGCGCGGGCGGACGGCGCTGG
>NZ_JAGXJZ010000278.1:0-397 GCF_019091095.1 Achromobacter sp. GbtcB20
CAGGTCCAGGCCCAGCCTGCCGGCGAGGGTGAAGGTGGCGAACACCAGGACGACGAGCGCCAGCACGAAGAGCGCGGCCACCTTGCCGGCCGCGCGCAGCACAGCGCGCTTCTCCTCTTCTTTCCCGATCTCCTTCTTTTTCTTCCCTTGTTCGTAATGCCATTTGATGGCGAAGAACATGCCCGTGCCCAGCACGAGAAACTTGAACGATACGGCGTCTATCGGGAACCAATCCATGATGTTGAATATTACCAGCCTATTACTTGACACGCTACAGCGTGATGCGCGATCTCGACCGCCGCTTCGGCGACCTGCGTTGCCGAATGTGGATGAGGAGGAAAAAACACCGGCGACACCATGCAGGGATGGCCTTGCCGCGCGTTCTAAGGCATTCTAC
>NZ_JAGXJZ010000279.1:0-395 GCF_019091095.1 Achromobacter sp. GbtcB20
CGTCGCGTATTTACGTCGCATAAGTACGCCGCAGGCGATATCCGCCCGCGGGGCAATTATATCGACTAAGATTAACTGTAAAATACTATTTCTTCGGCCAACCAGGCCCAGCTACGGCAGGATAATCATTGCACACCTGCAATTCGACGACCTTACGCCCATGACACTCTCCGAGCTCAAATACATCGTCGCCGTCGCGCGCGCCAACCATTTCGGCCATGCCGCCGAGTCCTGCTTCGTTGCGCAGCCGACGCTGTCCGTCGCCATCAAGAAACTCGAGGACGAGCTGGGCGTGACGCTGTTCGAGCGCGGCGGCTCGGAAGTCTCGGTCACGCCGGTCGGCGCCCAGATCGTGGCCCAGGCCGAGCGCGTGCTCGAGCAGACCGCGGCGATCA
>NZ_JAGXJZ010000028.1:0-44649 GCF_019091095.1 Achromobacter sp. GbtcB20
TCCGGAGCGAAGGCTCCGGACCGCAATCGTGGGCGATCGTGCCCACGGTGACCGCGGCGTCGGGCGACCTACGAAGACGGTACGCGACCGACGAAGATCCGCCGTGTCGTGTGACCGACGAAGACGGTACGCGACCTACGAAGATCCAACCGGGAACGGCCTAAGAAGAACAGAAGAACAGAAGAACAGAAGAACCCCGCCAAAACACCCGCCAGCCCTCACTCCGCCATCGGATCCTGAAACTGAGAACACTTAACCTGCACGACCTTCCGATCCTGCAATCGCAAAGCCGTCAACGACCCGCCCCACACGCATCCGGTGTCCAGGCAAATCACATCCGGCCGTTGCAACAACCCCAGCGTCGACCAATGCCCGAACACCGTCGTCACGTTACGGGTCGCCCGGTTAGGCACATCGAACCAAGGCACCAACCCGGGCGGCCAAGCCCCCGGCGTCACCTTCGTCGCGAACTCCATGTGTCCGTTGGGCGTGCACAGGCGGATCCGCGTCAGCGCGTTGATGATCACCCGCATCCGTTTGCCGCCCTTGTGGTCTTCCTTCCAGGTGGCCGGCTCGTTGCCGTACATCTTTTGAAGCGCCTTCTGCCAGTTGGGGCCGCGCAGCGCGTCCTGGACTTCGCCAGCCAGGGCCAGCGTCTTGGCGACGTCCCACTTGGCCAGCGTGCCTGCGTGGACCAGCAGGTGGTTCTGTTCGAAGTGCGCCAACGGGCGGGAGCGCAGCCAGTTGAGCAGGTCCGTGGCGTCCGGTGCGCGCAGGATGGATTCCAGCGTGTCGGACTTGGACGGCTTGCGTACGCCCGCGGCCGCGGCCAGGAGGTGCAGGTCGTGGTTGCCCAGGACCACCGTGGCGCGGTCGCCCAGGTCGATGATGCGGCGCAAGGTTTCGAGCGACTGCGGGCCACGGTTGACCAGGTCGCCAGCGAACCAGAAGCGCGACTTGGGGTCGCCGACGAGTTCGGGGTGGGACAGCAAGCGATCCAGCGGCGAGCAGCACCCCTGCACGTCGCCGATCATCCAGATACTGCCGTTCATGCGGGACTCTTGCTCCAAGGCCAACGTTGCTGGATGAGACGGGTAATGGTGTGGCGGTATTCCATGTAGCTCATGGCGCCCAGCGCCAGCGCCATGGCGCCCAGATTCGGGCCCAGGGCGGTAAGCCAGGGCGGCCACTTGCCCAGCATACCCACGTTCAGCGCAAGCTGGTTCAGCATGAAGAAGGCCACGCCCAGCAGGATGCCCACGAACACCTTGGCGCCGACGCCGCCGCGGCGGGTCTGCATGAGGCCGATGGGCGCGGCGATGGTGATCATCACGATCAGGGTGAAGGGGTAGGCCAGTTTGCGCCACAGGGCGACGACCTGGCGGCCGTATTGAAGCTGGTTGTCCCGCAGGTATTCCACGTAGTCGAGGAGCGTGACGATCGACATGCGTTCGGGGGTCAGCACGCGGGCCAGCAGGCGTTCGGCGCTGAGGGTGGTGTCGATGGAGCGTTCGGGCAGCTTGACGACGGTGGCGGGCGGATTCTTGGGCGGCCGGGCGTTGGCCAGCGCCTCGGCGGCCTCGGCGTCCAGGCGCGTCTCGGAGACGTCCTTGAGCACCAGGTCGCCCCGCGTGAACGTGCCCGTGGGGGCGGTGGACAGCGCCGTCATCGTCAGGTCTTTCTTGAATTCGTAGAGCGTGACGCCCGCCACCTGGCCGTCGCCCTTCAGTTCGGCGATGTTGATGATGCGGGTGCCGCCGTTGGCGGTGGGTTCCTTGAACCAGTAGCCGCTCTTCAAGCGATCGCCGCCGGCCTTGCCGCGGAACATCAGGTTGGCCTCGCCGGTCTTGACCTCGGCCCAGGGCGTCACGTATTCGGACAGCAGGCCCGCGCCGATCATCAGCGGGATGGTGACGATCCAGAGCATCCGCAGAAGCCGCATGCCGCTGACGCCGGAAACCCGCAGGATGACGAGTTCGTTGCGCTGGGCCAAGCCCGCCAGCGCCAGGATGGCGCCGATCAGGAGCCCGATGGGCAGAAGATCATAGAGACGGGTGGGGATCGCCAGCGCCTGCATGTACAGCAGGGCCATCATGGAGAACTTGTCGCCCACGTTGTCCAGGTCGTCCACCAAAGCGAAGAACGTGAAGAGGCCCAGCAGGGCCAGAAGGACCACTGCGCAAGAGCGATAGACCTCGCGGGCCAGGTAGCGACGTGCAGTACGCATGGAGGAAAAAGGAATGGAGCGCGTAAACGTGAAAGCTTAACAAATCCCGCAGCCCGAAGACGGCCGGGAGGATCGAATCGTCCCATTCCCCTTTCAGGGGATGTCGACCAGCTGCATCCGGCGCGTCAGGATGCCGACGCGGGAGTTCAGGTAATTGGACTTGCGATGGCTGTCGTAGAAGCGCGGATTGGGCAGCATGGCCGCCAGCCGGGCGGACTGGGCGTTGCCCAGGTTGGCGGCGGTGGTATTGAAATAATGCTTGGCGGCGGCCTGGGCGCCGAATACGCCCACGCCCCACTCGGCGACGTTCAGATAGAGCTCAAGGATCCGTTCCTTGCTCATGACGTGTTCGATCATGTAGGCCAGGACCAGTTCCTGGCCCTTGCGCAGGTAACTTCGCGAGCCGGACAGAAACAGGTTCTTGGCCAGCTGCTGGGTGATGGTGGAGCCGCCGCGCCGCTTGGAGCGCCCGGCCTCTTCCTGTTTCTGGTTGTATTGCCAGGCCTTGCGGATGGCGTCCCATTCGATCCCGTCGTGGTCCGTGAAATTCGCGTCCTCGGACGCGATCACCGCGCGCTTGAGCGAACGGTTGATCTTGTCGTAGGGCACCCATTCGTGCTTGAGCTCGATCCCCGGGTCTTCCTTGCGCAGACGCGACAGCTCTTCGCGCATCATCGCGCTGCTGCCCGGGTCGCGGTAGTTGTACCAGACCACCTGGGCGAACAGCCAGAATTGGTACAGCAGGACGGCGCACACCAGCGCCATCAGCAAGCCGGTGGAGATACGGAACCAGTTTCGGCCGCCGCTGCGGCCAGTTCGGGTCGCCATGCCGTTCAGCTACCGGCGGCCAGCGCCTCGCGCAGCGCCGTCAGGACGGGCGCCGCATCCGGGCGCACGCCGTGCCAGATGAAAAAGCTTTCGGCCGCCTGGCCGACCAGCATGCCCAGCCCGTCGGCGGTCAGCGCGGCGCCGTCGGCCTTGGCCTGCTGCATGAAGGCGGTGGGCTGCGCGCCGTACATCATGTCGTAGGCGGCGGCGCCGTCGGCGTACAGCCCCGGCGGCAGGTCGGGGGCGGCGTTCTGCAGCCCGCTGGCGGTGGCGTTGATGACAAGATTCCAGCCGCCGGGCAGGGCGGCGCTCGCCAGGGCGCCGGCGGTGACTTGGGTCTGCGGTGATACGCCGCTGGCGCGCCAGGCCGCGGCCAGTTCCTCGGCGCGGGCGGCCGTGCGGTTCACGATGTGGATGCGGGCGCAGCCGGCCTCGGCCAGCGGCTGCAGGACGCCGCGCGCCGCGCCGCCGGCGCCGACCAGCAGCACGTTGGCGCCCGCCAGGCGCACGCCCAGGCGCAGCAGGTCGTTGACCAGACCAACGCCGTCGGTGTTGCAGCCGTGCCAGACGCCATCGCGCCACGACAGGGTGTTGACGGCGCCGGCCAGCCGCGCGCGGGCCGACAGGTGGTCCGCCGCGAGGGCGTAGGCCTCAAGTTTGAACGGCACGGTGACATTCAGGCCCAGCCCGCCATCGGCCACGAATTCGGCGACGGCGCCGGCAAAGCCATCCACCGGGGCAAGCAGGCGCTCGTAGCGCAACGGCTTGCCGGTCTGCTGCGAAAACATGGCGTGGATCTGAGGCGAGCGGCTATGCGCGATGGGATTGCCGATGACGGCGTAGCGGGCTTGAGGAATCGCCTCGGTCATGGGGCCTGTGTTTCCAGAGTGTCGTTGACGAAATGCCAGGTGCGGGTGATGACCAGCACGTCCGTATCGCGGGCGATATCGGGCGGGAAGGGGGGGAAGGGCGCGGCCAGCTGGACGATGCGGCGCGCCGCCTGGTTCAGGACCGCATGCGGCGAAGGCTGGTCGATCTCGACCTCGGCGATGCTGCCATCGGCACGGACCGACACCGTGATGCGCAGCGATCCGTAGATGCGGCCGCGGGCTTCGTCGGGGTAATGCTGGGTGCCGACCGTCTCGATGCGCGTGCGCCAGGCATCCAGATACGCGGCGTAGCGGGACGCGTCGGCGGAGGGCGCGATGAACTGTTTGCGCGGTTCGGCGCTGTATTGCTGGACCCGCGCCGCCAGCGCCGCCACCTGGGCGTTCTGGATGACGCTGGCCTGATCCTGGGCGTCCTGGCCGACATCGGCGCCATCGGGCCACGGATTGACCGCCTGGCGCTCGGGGCCGGCGTTGTGCGGCGACTGCAACTGGGTCATCAGCCGGGCCTGTTCAGCTTCGAGCTGCACCTGGCGCTGGCGCATGGCTTCCAGCACGATGGTCTCGGCCGAGCTGCCGGTCTGGGGGAGCGGGGTGGTGGACACGCCGCGGTCGGCGTTGCCGCCGCCGGTCATCTGGTTCTGCGCCACGGTGCGCGGGGTTTCAGGCGGCGTCTCGCTGCGGGCGTTCAGCAGCACGACTTCCAGGCTGGTCACGGGCGGCCGCGTCTGCGCGGGCGCGCTGAACCGCCACGCCAGCGCGCCGGCGTGCACCAACAGCGATATCGCGATGCCGATACGCAGGTAGTGCTGGGCGGGTTGGCCCAGCCACCACAGGTAACGGCTCAGCATCGAGGGGGAATCTGCGTGTTGCACCTGCGCATTGTAAGGCGAGTCCAGGGGCGCGGTGCGCTCCGTCCGACGGCTGTAACAGCCCTCGGACGGACGGTCTAGACCGGATCAGGCGGTCGGCCGGGAAAAGATCCAGACCTTGCTGGCGGGCAGCGCAAGCCGGCAGGGGCCGGGCTCGCGGCCTTCCGGACCGTAGGCGCGCAGGGCGAGGCTGCGGGCCGGATCGGCGTCCGGCGTGCGGAACAGGTATTCCCAGCGGTCGCCCAGATACATGCTGGTCAGCAGCGGCATGTCGACGTGGTTGCCCTCCGGGTCGTCGGCCAGGCGCACCTGCTCGACCCGGATGACCGCGGTGGCATCCTGGCCCGCCACGACGTCCGCGCCGGCCTTGCCCCACAGCGACCAGCCGGGCCCTTCGATGCGGGCTTGCCCGTCGCGCAGCTCGGTGACCTTGCCATCCAACCGGTTGTTGCTGCCCATGAATTCGGCCGTGAACAGGGTGGACGGTGCGCCGTACATTTCCTGCGGCGTGCCCTGCTGCTCAATCTTGCCGTTGTTCAGCAGCAGGATGCGGTCGGAGATCGCCATGGCTTCGCTCTGGTCATGCGTCACCATCAGTGCGGACAGGCCCAGGCGGATGATGAGTTCGCGCAGGAAGGCGCGCGCTTCCTCGCGCAGCTTGGCGTCCAGGTTGGACAGGGGTTCGTCCAGCAGGATGACGGGCGGGCTGTACACCAGCGCCCGGCCGATGGCCACGCGTTGCTGCTGGCCGCCGGATAGCGCGTGCGGGTGGCGCTGGCCAAGCTTGCCCAGGCCCAGCTGGTCCAGCACGGCCTGCACGCGCTCGCGCACCTCGGCGCCCGGTGTCTTGCGCAGCTTGAGCGGATAGGCAACGTTCTCGAACACGGTCTTGTGCGGCCACAGCGCATACGACTGGAACACCAGTCCCAGGTTGCGCTCTTCGGCCGGGATTTCCTGGCGGGCCGCGCCGTCGTACACGACGCGGTTGCCGATGGTGATGCGGCCGCGCTTGGGGCCTTCCAGGCCGGCCACGGCGCGCAGCAACGTGGTCTTGCCGCTGCCCGAGGGCCCCAGCAGGGACACCACTTCGCCCTGGCGCAGCTGCATCGACACGCCCTTGAGCACCGGGTTGTCGCCGTAGTCCAGGTGCAGGTCTTCTACAGAAAGCTCAATCATGAAGTTTGACTCCGAATCGCAGGGCGATGCCCAGGCCGATCACGACCAGAACGATATTGATGAAGGAAAGCGCGGCCACGATGTCGATGGCGCCCGAGGCCCACAGCGACACCAGCATGGAGCCGATGGTCTCGGTGCCGGGCGACAGCAGGTAGACGCCGGTGGAGTATTCGCGCTCGAAGATCAGGAACATCAGCAGCCACGAGCCGATCAGGCCGTACTTGGCCAGCGGCACGGTGACGTGGCGGGTGACCTGGCCGCGGCGCGCGCCGGCGCTGCGGGCGGCCTCTTCCAGTTCGGGCCCCACCTGCAGCAGGGTCGACGAGATGAGCCGCAAGCCATAGGCCATCCACACGACGGTGTACGCAAGCCACACGCTGAAGATGGTGCTGCGCAGGGCGCGCAGCCATTCGACGAAGTTCTCGCGCAGCCATTCGGCGAAGGGCAGGGCCGACAGCCAGCCGCCTTCGTCCACGTCCAGCGCGTTGTCCAGCCACATCGGCACGAACAGGAACACCCACAAGAACGCCAGGCCGGCCAGCAGGCCCGGCACGGCGCGCGGCACCAGCACGCTGTAGTCCATGAAGCGCGTGACGTTGTCCGGCTTGCGGTGCATGGCCAGGCCCACGAACATGTAGCACATGACCGCAAGCGCGCCGCCGAAGACGCCGATGGCGACCGAGTTGACGATGGCGCGCATCAGGTTGGGCTGCGAGAACACGGTACGGAAGGCGTCCAGCGACAGCACGTCAAAGAGCGACACGCCCAGGCCCCAGTTGGACACGAACGCGCGCAGCAAGACGCCCGTCAGCGGCACGATGATGGTGACGAACAGCCAGAACGCCACGACCCCGCCCGCGACCCAGCGCCACTTGCCCAGCGGCAGCGGCCGCGCGCGCGAGGCCTTGCCCTTGACGGTGACGAAGCGGTTGGCGGTGCGCATCAGGCGGCGTTGCAGCATCACCAGCGGGATCGTCATGCAGATCAGCACCACGGCCACCGCGGCCATCAGGTGATAGGACGGGATGCCCAGCTTGTTGGTGAGCTTGTACAGGTAGGTGGCCAGCACCAGGTTGCCTTCCGGGTCGCCCAGCACCAGCACCAGGCCAAACACTTCCAGGCCCAGGAAAAAGAGCAGCACGGTGGCGTACAGCATGGCCGGCCGCACCATGGGCAGGCTGACGGACACCATCACCCGCAGCGGCGAGGCGCCGGTCACCCGCGCGGCCTCTTCCACGTCGGACCCCATGCTGCGCAGCGCCGACGAGATGTACAGGTAGGCGTGCGGCACGTGCGTCAGGCCGGCGATGATGACGATGCTGGTCAGCGAATAGACGTTCCAGGGCACGAAGCCCAGAATGTTCTGCGTCCAGGTCGAGAAAAAGCCAACGGGGCCGGCGGCGACCACGTAGCCGAAGCCCAGCACCATGGGCGACACGAACACCGGCACCAGGATCAGCGGCTCGATCCAGCGGCGGCCCGGCAGGTCGGTGCGGATCATCAGGAACGCCAGCATGCCGCCCAGCGGAATGGCGATGGCGGCCAGCCCGAACGCGAGAATGAAGCCGCTGCGTAGCGCCTTGTAGAAATCGGGGTCCGCGAAGATGAAGCGGAAGGCGTCCAGACTCCAGGTCTTGGACGGGGCAAAGAAGGGCGCCGAGAGAAAACTCTGGATGATGATGAACGACAGCGGCACGTAGATGGCGAGCGCCGTGATCAGCACCACCACGCCGCGTGGCAGGGACTGCCATTTTCTGCGCAATGACTGCATGGGAAATCCTGTGGTCTTGAAGGACGCGGTGGCCGCGCCGCCGGGGACGAGGGCCCCGGGGCAGGGTCAGGCGGACGGCGCGCCGTCCGCTGCGTTTGCGGCGGCTCCGGGCCGCGAGGCCGCCCGGAGCCCGGGCATCACTTGCCCGCTGCGGCCCGCCATTGCTTGATGAATTCCAGGCGCTTGTTCTGCTCCAGGTAGTCCAGCAGCGTTTCGTCGACCGGAATCGGCTTGAGCGAGGCGCCCAGCTTCTTGGTCATGCCGTCCACGTCGTTGTCGCCTTCGATGTCGTCGCGAACGGACGCCAGGTCGGCCTGGTTGGCCATGATTTCCTGGCCCTTCTGCGACAGCAGGTAGTCCATCCACAGCTTGGCGGCGTTGCGGTTCTTCGCCTTCTTGCTGATGAACGCCACGCGCGACAGCACCAGCGCGTAGTCGGTGGGGTAGGCCACGCCCAGCGACGGATCGTTCTTGGCGCGGGTCTCCGCGTACGAGCCCAGGATGTTGTAGCCGATCAGGTTTTCGCCCGAGGACACGCGTTCCATCATGGTGCCGGTGGACGACTGCACGACCAGGCCGCCCTTGGCGATGTCCTTGAGGGTCTCGAAGTACTTGGGATCGTTGGCCTTGTCCTGCACCGCCAGCATGAAGCCGACCGCGGACTTCTCGATGTCGTAGGTGGTGACCTTGTTCTTGAACTTGTCGGGCTGGCTGGCGATCAGCTTGGCCAGCGCGCCGTGCGTGGTGGGCACTTCATTGGCGGGAATGAGCCGCTTGTTGTAGATGAAGACGGCCGGCTCGTAGGTCGTGCCGTAGGCGGAATCCTTCCAGACGGCCCACGACGGCAGCTTGCCGGCCTCGGGCGACTTGTACTTCAGCGCGTAGTCGGTGGCCAGCTTCAGGGCCGAGTCCATCGACGAGCTCCAGACGAGGTCGCCGCTGCCGCCGCCCGCCGCCTGTTCGCTGATGTAGCGGTTGTAGAGCTCGGTGCTGTTCATGTCGTTGTATTCGACCTTGACGCCCGGATACATCGCTTCGAAGCCCTTGATGATGGGGCCGGCGGCCTTGGTGTCGGTGGTCGAATAGATGACGACCTTGCCTTCCTTCTTGGCGCCGTCCAGGACCTTCTGGTAGTCGGCCGGATAGCCCGCCGGCACAGCCTGCGCGAAGGCGCTGCCCGAGGCGATGGCGAATGCGGCGGCGCAGGCGGCCGCCAGTTTGGACTTGGCAAGCATGGGTGTTGTCTCCGATTGGATTTGGCTTGATGCGGGCTCTGGGGCCCGCGTGCAGCCATCTTAGGAGTGCGCGTCTGTCGTCGTCCTGTCATGGCGGCAGGCGGCGGCTAGGGGAAATCCCTGGGCCACGCCTGCGCGCCGGGTTACGGACGCTGCGGCGTGTCGGTGACGAGCCGGATCCAGTTCTGCACGAACCGGGAATGGCGGCGCTGGTCCAGGCCGACGAGCAGCGCGGGGCTCAGCACCACGGGCTGCACGATGCCCTGCGACCGCGCCAGCACGGCTTCCGACGTCCACCGTCCCGGCGTGTCTTCCATGATGGACCCCAGCGCGGCATGGCTGGAAGCCACCTGCTGGCCGGCGGGCGACAGCAGCCAGTCGACCAGGGCGCGGCCGAGGTCGGGGTTGGGGGCGGTGCGCGCGATGAGGACCGAGCGCGCCAGCACCAGCACGTAGTCCTGCGGAAACACCACGCCGATGGGCCGGCCCGCAGCCTGGCGCGACAGCGCGTAAGAGCCAAGGATGTTGTAGCCGATGTCGAGTTCGTCGCGCTCGATAGCGTCCAGGATTTCGGCGCTGGTGGCCGCCAGCCGCACGCCGGCCTGGCCCATGGCGTTGGCCAGCCCCCAGAAGTTGGAAGAGACGAGCTCATCCTGTTCGGCCAGCAGATAGCCCACGCTGCTGGCGGCAATGTCGTAGGTGCCGATGCGACCGCGCAGGCGCAACGGATCCTGCTCCAGCAGGCGCAGCAGGTCCTGGCGCGAGCGAGGCACTTCAGCTTCCGCGAAGCGCTTGGGGTTGTAGACGAAGACGGCGGGCTCGAACGTGAAGCCGTAGACCTCGTGCCGCCATATGGCCCACGACGGAAGCCGCGCGGCGTAGGGCGAGGCATAGCTCAGCGCATAGCCATCCTTGGCAAGCCGGATCTGCAGGTCCGACGCGGAACTCATGAGGACGTCCACATCCTTCAATCGCCCTTCGATGGCGGCTTCGTAGAGCTCGCGGCTGCCCATTTCGCGGTACACGACGCTGACGTCGGGGCGATGCGACTGAAAACCCTGGATCAGCGGGGCGACGACGGGCGTGTCCGTGGGGCCGGCGATGGTGAGGACGCGCGAGGACGGTTGGGGCGCGGGATAGCGGGTGATTATCTCGGGGATGCCGGCAACCTGCGGTGCGGCGGGTGGAGCAGCCGCGCCGGTCACCTCGACGTCCGCGGCCCGCACGTCGGCGGACGGCGCGGCCAGCAGCAGGCTGGCGGCGCAGACCGCGGCAGCAGCTGCCATCAGCGCGCGGTTGGCCCCGGCACGCGCCAGCGGCAGGACGACGCGGGCCGTCAGGCCGCCGCCGGGCCGGTCCAGCAGCCACAGCGACCCGCCGTGGGCCACTGCAACGGACCGCACGATCGCCAGTCCCAGTCCGGATCCGGGCAGCGTTTCCCCGGCGCGGCCGCGCGAGAAACGTTGCTGCACCGATTCCTTCTCGTCGTCGGCCACGCCTGGGCCGCGGTCCGAGACAGTGAGCGCGACGCGATAGCCGGCAACGGGCGTGGCCTGGATATCAACCGGCCCGTCCGGCGCGTAGCGCAGGGCATTGTCGACCAGGTTGCGCAACATTTCGCGCAGCGCGATCCGATCGCCGGCGATGCGCGCGCGGCGCACTTCGGGCGCAATGGCGATGCGCAGCCGCTGCGCCTCCAACGGGCCAATGCGGCGGCGCGTTTCGTTGACGGTTTCCGCCACGCCGACCATCGCGCGGGCGCCCTTGCCGAGCCGGTGGGTGATGGTGGCGTCCATGAGCAGCTGGTTGATGAGCTGGCTGGCGTGGGTGGCGTTCAGATGGATGCGTTCGAGCCGGGCGTGCAAGCGCTGCGGATCGGTCTCGTCCAGCGCTACCTCGGCTTGCGCGCGCAGCGAGGCAAGGGGCGTGCGGACCTGGTGCGCGGCATCGGCGACCAGGGTGTTAAGCGTGTCCATGGCGCCAGACAACCGCTGCATGAAGCCGTTGAGCGCTTCGATCAACCGCCGCACTTCGCGCGGGACGGGTTTGACGAGCGGCTCCAGGTCATCCGGCGCTCGCCGCCGCAGTTCGCGTTCGACGACGGCAAGCGGCGCGAAGGCGCGCTGCACGCCAAACCACAACAGGCCCAGCGCGACCAGGGACACGACGACCAGCGGCAGCACGCTGCGGCCAAGAATCTCGCCGGCCAGCGCCTCGCGCGAGCCCAGCGTCTCGGCGACACGCAAGGTGACCCAGCCGGCATGCTGGCTGGCCGAGACCAGGCGGCCAACGGTCGCGACGCGGATGGGTTCGTCGTGATAGCTCAGATAGGTGAAAACGGGCGTGGCCGACTGCGCGAGGGGCAGGCCGGGCGCAAGGTCGCCGTACCCGGTGATGAGCCTGCCGTTTGAAGTGCGCGCTTCATAGAACACACGCTCGCCGCCGGAAAGCATCGCCAGCGAGGACACGGGCGGCTCGACGGTGACTTCGTTGTCTTCGATCTGGACGGACCCGGCAATGGTCAGCGCCGAGGCCGCGAGCAGTCGGTCAAACGCCTGCTCGGCGGCGCGTTGGGCATAACCGCGCAAAAAGAACACGAGCCCGATGAGCGCGCAGGCGAGCAGCACGGCGCCCAACGTGAAGACGCGCTGGCGGATGGAGAAGCTTTCAGGGATGTTCATGGCTGCGGGCCTGATACCCGACGCCCCGCACGGTGACGATATCCACGGACGCACCTGCAAGCTTTTTGCGAAGCCGCGAGATAAGCAGCTCAAGCGCATTGAGCGAGCCGTCGTCCAGGTCGAAGATCTGGTTCATGAGGCGTTCCTTGGCAACGGTCTGGCCCAGCTTGCCGACCAGGATCTCAAGCAACCGGAATTCCCGCCGCCCCAACTCCAGCGGCGTGCCGGCCAGTTCGACATGCCGATTCGCCAGATCCAGACTGAGATTGCCGTAATGCGCCACACTGGTGGTCTGCCCCGCAGGCCGCCGCAACAAGGCGCGCAGCCGGGCTTCCAGTTCGCGCAGATCGAACGGCTTGACCAGGTAGTCATCAGCGCCCAGATCCAGCATGTCGATCTTGTCTTCGATCTCGGCGCGTGCCGTCATGACGAGCACAGGCGCCTCAAGACCCGCCGCCCGCAACTCTCGGATAAGCGTGAATCCATCCTTGCCGGGCAAATTGATATCCAGCACGAGTGCGTCCCAGGTCTCATCCAACCCCCAACGCAACGCCTGCACGCCATCACGCACCCACTGCACACTATGACCCGCCGAACGCAGCTTGCTCTCAACGGCATCGCCAAGATCGAGATTGTCCTCGACCAGCAGAATGCGCATGTTTGCTCCTCCTTTGTTGTGCTTTTTTCTGGGGAGTTTAACGGGGGGCGTTGATGTGCGGTGTGTTGGTGGTGCTTGGAAACCTTTGGGCGGTTGAAGATTGAGTTCTTGAGGCGTCCGGCACGGCGGCGGCCCGGGGCGCGCGGGGCCACGATTGCGGTCCGGAGCCTTCGCTCCGGACTCCCCCTTCGTCATCTTCGTCCGCCTTCGGCTCCCTTCAGATTCCCTCGGGCTTATCGACGCCCCGCGCACCCCGGGCCGCCACCGCACCGGACTCTGGCAGTAGAAATCTTCAGGCCTCCGGGGCGGACAGTGTGCTTGGCATTTTTGCGCGGATTGTCTCGGGCCAGAAACATCTTGCGTAGCCCGTCTCCGTTCGGCCGCGCGGGCGGCCTCCGGAGACTTACGCGGCGTCTTGCGTTTGGATGATGACGCTTCGCGCGTAGGTACGTGCGCCTCACCAGGTGTCTGACACCCGTATAAATGGTCTTCCAGCTTGAAGGAGCGCTTCAAGGGTGTCAGACACCTTTGCGAGAGAGATCAGCACGCGCGCGGTAACGTCACCAGTCGCCGCTAATCGTCCCTTGAACTCAAGTGCCCGATGGGCGGCGCGAACAGATCGGCAAGCTGTAGCGACCCGTCGCCGCGCCGCCCATCACCGCCCACCCCCAACGTGAGGCGGACCATTAGCAAACCAATCACCGCCAGCGCGAAGCGCACCCCTCGCGACGTCCCACCGCCCCGATGCCGATTGCCGCCGCCCGGGCGGCAGCAATTCGGCGGCCCCGCAAATCCCCTTACCTGACCACAGGTCTTACAGCGCCACATACCAAAGACCCTGGCAGCACGGTGACCGCGGCGTCGGGCGACCTACGAAGACGTTACGCGACCGACGAAAACCAACCGCGACCTACGCAGATTCCCCTTTAACTTCGCCCACAAACCGACAATCCAACTCCAGAGACAACTCATCCATCCCCAGAATATCCACTTCAACAGCCGTCCCCCGCTCAAACTCAGGCATCCCACCCACCCGAGTCACCAGCGGCGCATTCGCAAACCGCACGAGATCCTCGCGCAGCACATGCGCCACCGTCCGCGTCACGCCGTTCTGTTTCAGCCAGCGCAGGCACCAGTAGCGTTCCATTGCGCTCTGGAACTCGGCCCAGGCGGCGTATTGCGCGTCGAAGGCGCCGATGATGGCGAACAGGTCCGCGTCGCGCGGCTTGAAGGGGGCGATCAGGCGGGCGGATACGCCGTGTTCCACCGCGGCGATCAGCTGCCACTGGTTGACCAGGTCGACATAGCGGCGCAGCGGCGACGTGCTCCACGCGTATTGCGGGACGCCAATGGCTTCGTGCGGCAGCGCCTGCGTGCTCATGCGCACGCGGCCCGCTTGTTGCGAGCGGTAGATACCAGGCACGCCGTGCTGGTTCAGCAGGCCGCCCCACAGGTTGTTGGCCAGGATCATGTACTCGGCGACCATGCGGTCCAGCGGCGCGTTGCGCTGGCGCGGGACCAGGCGCACAGGCGTGTCGGGATCGTCGGGGTTGCCGTCCAGATAGAAGCTGTATTCGACCCGGGAGTTGTTCTCCGGCTTGCCGCGCACATTTTCGCGTTGCGCCGACAAGGCCTGGGCCAGCTTCCAGAGCGGACGCAGCCAGTGCCCGTAGGGCAGATCGGCCGTCGGGTCCGCGAGGCTTGCCTCGGTGACCTGGGTGTCCAGCATGTTGTGGCGCAGGTTCTCGCGCACGACGATGCGTTCCAGGCGGGTTTCCGATTCGATGACTTCGCCGGTTTCGGAATTGGCGATGACGTACAGCGACAACGCGGGCACTTCGCGGCCGGCGTCCAGGGAGAACGCCTGGATGACGCTGTCCGGCTGCATCGGGATCTTGTCGCCGGGCATGTAGACGGTGGACAGGCGGGCGCGGGCCAGCTTGTCCAGGTCGCTGTCGCGGGTGACGGACAGGCCCGGCGCGGCGACGTGGATGCCGACGCGCACGCGGCCGTCCGGCAGGGTCGAGACCGACAGCGCATCGTCGATTTCCGTCGTGGTGACGTCGTCCACGGAGTAGATCTCGGCATCGGCCAGCGGCAGTTCGCGGTCGATGGGGGGCAGTTCCACGTCGGGGAAGGCCAGTCCGCGCGGGAAGTTGACGGCCAGGAAGCGGCGCTTGTGCAGCGCGAGCGCGTGCGGCCAGGCGCCCAGTTCGAGCAGCAGGCGGTCCGGGGTCTTGCCCAGCTTGGCGCATGCGGCGTCCAGTGCCTTCCATTGCTGCGAGTTCTTGTCCGGGCGGATCAGCAGCGATTCGGCGGCCTGCGCGATCGGCTCAGGCAGGCGGCCGGCGGCCATTTCGTCGACCCATTCCTGCTGCTGCTCGGCCTGCCGCTGCTTCTTTTCCAGCGCGGCCAGCGCGGCGGCCAGGATGTCGGGCGGAGCAGGGCGGTAGCGGCCCTTGCCGCGGCGATGGAAGTAAGCCGGCGCGCCGTGCAGGCGCATCAGCAGCGCGGCCTGTTCGACGGGCGTAGGAGCGTGGCCGAAGTAATCGGCGGCCAGGGCGGGCGAGTCAAATTCTTCCTGAGGCGCGCATTCCCACAGGAATTGCAGGTCCAGGGTTTCGGCCGTGGCGGCCGCCTGGCTCATCAGGGTCGCCGGGTCCGGCGAGGCGAAGTTGAACAGGGTGTTGGCGCGCTTGATCTTGCTGCGCTTGCCCGATTCTGACTCCACCTGCAGGCTGGCGTCGGTCTCGGACAGGATATGGCCGGCCTTGAAGCTGCCGTCGTCTTCGTAAAACACATACATGGTGGGGATCGTCCTGGGCGGCGGCCTCGCGCCGCCTTGCGCAGCTTTAGGGGTGTTGAAAGTCGATATTGATTATCAAGGGCGTACCGGCTTGCCGCCTAGGGCGAACTCGAGCACTTCCGGCATCCAGTCCGCGAAATCGGACAAGCCGTGGTCGCTGCCTTGCACGATACGCTGGCGGCAGCCTGCGTACCGGTCGCGCATTTCGCGCCAGTCCAGCACTTCGTCGCCCGTTGCGGCGACCAGGAAATACCGGTCGGGCTGCGTGATGCGCGGCGCATGGATGGCGGCCAGTTCAGCCACATACTCGGGCAAAAAAACGAACGGCGCGCCGGAATGATACATGTGGTGCTCGCCGACCTGGGTGGCAAGGTCGCGCGCGGCGTTGACGGCGGGGTTCAGCAGCACGGCCTTGCAGCCCAGCTGCTCGGCGATCCAGGTGGCGTAGAAACCGCCCAGCGACGAGCCGATGACGGTCAATTCGCGCGGCGAGTCGGCGTTGGCCAGCCGGTCGCGCGCCATGCCCATTGCCAGGTCGATCGCTTCCCGCGGGCTGGCGGGCAGTTGCGGGCAGGCCCAGGCCTCGTTCAGGCCGCGCTCGGCCATGGCGCCCGCCATCATGCGCGCCTTGAAGGAATCAGGCGACGACCGGAAACCGTGTAGATAGAGAATCATTGCTTGCTGTTTCCGTCTGCGTTGCGGGAGGCCGGCTGGAGCTGGCCTTGAGGCCGGTCGGGCGGGCCTGCCGGTTCCGGCTGGGCCCGCGCGATCGGCCGGCGGCGGATTCAGCCGCGCGCCTGCAGCGCGTCCAGCAGCTTGCCATGAATGCCGCCAAAGCCGCCATTGCTCATGACCAGCACCTGGTCGCCCGGGCGGGCGGCGCCGGCGACCGCCGCCACGAGCGCGCCGATGTCATCGTAACTGGAAGCCCGGCCGCCCAGGGGCGCGAGCACCTCGTCCGGGTTCCAGCCCAGCGCATGCTTGCCCTCGTTGGCGCCAAAGCAGAACACCAGGTCGGCGTCTGCCAGGGCCTCGGGCAGACGGGCGGCCATGGTGCCCAGCTTCATGGTGTTGGAACGCGGCTCCAGCACGGCCAGGATGCGCGCGGCGCCAATCTGGCGGCGCAAACCTTCAAGGGTGGTGGCGATGGCGGTGGGGTGGTGGGCAAAGTCGTCATAGACCTTGATACCGTTGACCGTCCCGCGCAGTTCCATGCGGCGCTTGACGCCACCGAAGCGGGTGAGGGCGTCGATGCCCTGTTCTGCCGGCACGCCGACGTGCTCGGCGGCGGCCAGGGCGGCCAGCGCGTTCATGCGGTTATGTTCGCCCGTCAGCGTCCAGCGCACCGTGCCGGCACGCTCGCCGGCGCGGATGACTTCAAAGGCGCCTTCCGCGTCGGGCGGCGAGGCCTGCCAATGGCCGTCGGCCCCGAACGTGACGGTATCGGACCAGCATCCTCGCGCAATCACGCGGTCCAGGGCCTCAGAGTGCGTCGGCCGGACGATGCGGCCCGACCCGGGGATCGTGCGCACCAGGTGGTGGAACTGGGTTTCGATGGCAGCCAGATCGGGGAAGATGTCGGCGTGATCGTATTCCAGGTTGTTCAGGATGGCGGTCCGGGGCCGGTAGTGGACGAACTTGGACCGCTTGTCGAAGAATGCCGTGTCGTATTCGTCGGCTTCGATCACGAAGGGGCGACGCGCCGGATCGTAGCGGGCGGAAACGCGCAGGTCCTGCGCCACGCCGCCGATCAGGAAGTTGGGCGCCAGGCCCGCGGCTTCCAGCACCCAGGCCAGCATCGAGCTGGTGGTGGTCTTGCCATGCGTGCCGGCGACGGCCAGCACATGCGCGCCCGGCAGGATGTTGTCGCCCAGCCATTGCGGACCGGACACGTAGCGCGCCCCGGATTCCAGAATGGCTTCCATCAGCGGATTGCCGCGGCTGACCACGTTGCCGATGACGTACAAGTCCGGCTTGAGCGCCAATTGTTCCGCGCCGAAGCCTTCGATCAGTTCGATCCCCTGTTCGGAAAGCTGGGTGCTCATCGGCGGGTACACGCCCGCGTCGCAACCCGTGACTTTGTGGCCGGCGGCGCGCGCGATCAGCGCCAGCCCGCCCATGAAGGTGCCGCAGATGCCAAGAATGTGCAGGTGCATTGATAAATCTCCTGCCCTGCATTGTATATATAGCGCCGCGACAAGCCGGCGCCGCGCGGGTGCGGCGAAAAACGGCCGCAACGGTTATCATCGCGCCATGAATAGACGCCTACTTCTTTCCGCCGCCGTGGCCGTGGCCGCGACTGTCGCGGGCGGCTACACGCTGATGGGACGCAAGTCCCAGGACGCCGCGGCGCCAGCCGACGCCGGCGATCCGGTGGCCGCCTTGAAGCAGATGAAGCTGCCCGATCTGGCCGGCGCTTCGCATTCGCTGGAAGGCTGGAAGGGCCAGCCCATCGTGGTCAATTTCTGGGCCACGTGGTGCGCGCCGTGCGTAAAGGAAATGCCGGCGCTGGATGCCTTGCAGAAAAAATACCCGAATGTGCGCTTTGTTGGCTTCGGTGTCGATACTGCAGCCAACATGCAAAAATTTGTCGAGAAAATACAGGTTTCGTACCCGCTGTGGGTGATCGGCGCTGGCGCCATCGATACCCTGCGCAAATTGGGAAATCCCAGCGGAGGGCTGCCTTTTACCATCGTTTTCAATGCAGATGGCAGCATTAACCGGAAGATATTGGGTGAAGTCCAGCCCGATGACCTGGGTCGCACGCTGGCGGCGCTGAAGGCGTAAGTCTGTTGGACAAATAGTAGGAATTGGCGTAAAAAGCTGGTTTATCGGCTGTTTTGCCAACAATTGGCAATCCACAATTTGGCACGCGCATGGCGCAAAACATACTGGTATTGCATGGCCCGAACCTGAACCTGCTTGGCACCCGGGAACCTCATATCTACGGCAGTCTTACTCTGGCCCAGATCAATGAGCGTCTCGAGTTGCTCGCGGGTGAATTGGGCGCCACGCTGACTGCGTGGCAAAGCAATCACGAAGGTGCGCTGGTTGACCGCATTCAGGCGGCACGGCAGGACGGCACGGACTTCATCATCATCAACGCAGCGGCCTACACGCACACCAGCGTCGCAATTCGCGATGCGCTGGCCGGGGTCGCGATCCCATTTATTGAAGTACATTTGTCCAATCTGTATAAGCGAGAGCCGTTCAGGCATCACTCTTATCTGTCCGACTTGGCGCAGGGCCTGATCAGCGGCCTGGGCGCGGACGGCTACGAGGCCGCGCTGCGATACGCAGTGCGGCACTGATCTCGCACCAAATTCAACGCTTTTACATCTTATACGGCGCGAACCCGACGCTGGGGCGACGCCGACACTATCTCGGGAAGCAGCTTCTATGGATCTTCGAAAACTCAAAACCCTGATCGACCTGGTGGCTGAATCGGGCATCGCCGAGCTGGAAATCACCGAAGGCGAAGGCAAGGTCAGAATCGTCAAGTTCTCGCAGACCCTGCAGCCGGTGGCCTACCACCAGCCCGAAGCCGGCGTGCCCGCCGCGCCCGTGGCTGCCGCCGCGCCCGCCGCCGCACCGGCCGCGCCCGCTGCCCCGGTCATTCAAGGCCACGTCGTGAAGGCCCCGATGGTCGGCACGTTCTACCGCTCGCCGAACCCGGGCGCCGCCCCGTTCGTCGACGTCGGCGCCACCGTCAAGGAAGGCGATCCGCTGTGCATCATTGAAGCCATGAAGCTGCTCAATGAAATCGAAGCCGACAAGGCCGGCGTCATCAAAGAAATCCTGGTCGAAAACGGTGAGCCCGTCGAGTACGGTCAACCCCTCTTCGTCATTGGCTGATAGCTGAACATGTTCGAAAAAATCCTGATCGCCAATCGGGGCGAAATCGCCCTGCGCATTCAGCGCGCCTGCCGCGAGCTGGGCATCAAGACCGTGGTCGTCCACTCCGAGGCCGACCGCGAAGCCAAGTACGTGCGCCTTGCCGATGAATCCGTGTGCATCGGGCCCGCGCCGTCGCGTGAAAGCTACCTGAACATGCCGGCCATCATCTCGGCCGCCGAAGTCACGGATTCCGAGGCAATCCACCCGGGTTACGGGTTCTTGTCCGAAAATGCCGACTTCGCTGATCGCGTCGAGAAGAGCGGCTTCGTGTTCATCGGCCCGCGTCCGGACACGATCCGCCTGATGGGCGACAAGGTCAGCGCCAAGCGCGCCATGATCGAAGCCGGCGTGCCGGTGGTGCCGGGTTCGGAAGGCGCGTTGCCCGAAGATCCGCAGGAAATCCTGCGCACTGCGCGCGAAGTCGGCTATCCGGTCATCATCAAGGCAGCAGGCGGCGGCGGTGGCCGCGGCATGCGCGTGGTGTACACCGAGGCCGCGCTGCTCAACGCCGTCACGATGACGCGTTCCGAGGCAGGCGCCGCGTTCAACAACCCGGAAGTCTATATGGAGAAGTTCCTCGAGAACCCGCGCCATATCGAAATCCAGGTGCTGGCCGATGGCGGCCGCAATGCGGTCTGGCTGGGCGAGCGCGACTGCTCCATGCAGCGCCGCCACCAGAAAGTGATCGAAGAAGCGCCGGCGCCCGGCATTGCCCGCCGCCTGATCGAGCGCATTGGCGATCGCTGTGCCGACGCCTGCCGCAAGATGGGCTATCGCGGCGCGGGCACGTTCGAATTCCTGTATGAAAACGGCGAGTTCTATTTCATTGAAATGAACACCCGCATCCAGGTGGAACACCCGGTCACCGAACTGATCACGGGCATCGACCTGGTGCAGCAGCAGATCCTGATCGCCGCCGGCGAAAAGTTCGCGCTGCGCCAGCGCGACATCGCGTTCAAGGGCCATGCGATCGAATGCCGCATCAACGCGGAAGATCCGTTCCGTTTCGTGCCCAGCCCCGGCCGCATCACGAACTGGCACACGCCGGGCGGTCCTGGCGTTCGCATCGATTCGCACGCGTTCAACGGCTACTTCGTGCCGCCGAACTACGATTCGATGATTGCCAAGGTCATTACTTACGGCGACACGCGTGACCAGGCGCTGGCCCGCATGCGCATCGCGCTGTCGGAAATGGTGGTGGAAGGCATTTCCACCAACATCCCGCTGCATCGCGAAATGCTGCAGGACGCCCGCTTCATTGAAGGCGGCACCAGCATCCATTATCTGGAACACAAGTTGGCGCAGCGTCCCTGACCGACTTTGGGGCCTCACGGCCCCTTTTGCGTTTTGCCTTGTAGATGTTTTAAGGTTGATCGGGCCGCGGCGCATGCCGCGGCCCGTTGACCAGATGGAAGAGAAATAATCATGCGTGAACTCGTGCTCCATTGCTCGGAGGCGCAGGCCGAAGCGTTGTCGGATGCGTTGCTCGAAGCCGGCGTGCTGTCGGTCTCCGTCGAAGACGCCGACTTCGGCACCGACGTCGAGCGTCCCCTGTTCGGCGAGCCCGGCACCGAGCCCGACGTCCAGGCCTGGGACCGCAACCGCGTCGTCGCCTTGCTGCCGGACGGAGCCGATCCCGCGCAGATCATGGAAGAAGCCGCGCAATCCGGAGAGCTCGAAGCGTCAGTCTTTGACGGCTGGAGCCTGCGCGACGTGCCGGACGCCGACTGGGTGCGCCTGACGCAATCGCAGTTCGGCCCGATCCACATTGCCGAGCGGCTCTGGATCGTCCCCAGCTGGCATCGCGACAATCCCGACGTGCCGGGCATGGACGCCGCGGCCGCGCCGGACCAGGACGGCGCCATCCATATCGAACTGGACCCGGGTCTGGCCTTTGGCACCGGCAGCCATCCGACCACGCACCTGTGCCTGGCCTGGCTGGAAGCCGAACTGCCTGCCGGCGCGACCGTGCTGGACTATGGCTGCGGATCGGGCATTCTGGCCATCGCCGCGCGCAAGCTGGGCGCTGGCCCCACGCAGGCGGTCGACATCGACGCGCAGGCGGTGCAAAGCACGGTCTTCAACGCCGAGGTCAACAAGGTCGAACTGCAGGCCATGCTGCCCGATGCGCTGGCCGACGGAACGTTCGAAGTGGTTGTCGCCAACATCCTGTCCAATCCGTTGAAGGTGCTGGCGCCCATGTTGGCCGGCCGCGTCGCCGCGGGCGGCCATCTGGTGCTGTCGGGCGTGCTCGAACGTCAGGCCGAGGAAGTCGCCGCCGCTTACGCGCCGTGGCTTGCCATGTCGGTCTGGCGCGCGCGCGACGGCTGGGTGTGCCTGCACGGCCGCAAGCCTTAAGCTGCGGCAGCAGGAGCACGCCTCATGGCTCTGACCACCCGCTGCCCGCAGTGCGGCACGTCTTTCAAGGTGGTGCCCGACCAGCTTCGGGTCCGCAATGGGTTGGTGCGTTGCGGCGCCTGCTCCACCGTGTTCGACGGCCGTGCGTGTCTGGTGTCCGCGCCGGGCGCGCCTGTTGTAGCGACAGCGCCGGCCAGTGCGCCGCTGCCGTCTTCCGCCGCGGCCGTCGCCGCGCCGGTGCTGGCCGCGCCCGAGCCGCACCCACCCGCCGCCCCGATTCCTGAACCCGCCTACGCGCCGCCCGCCATCCCTGCGCGAGCGCCAGCAGTCGCGCCGCCCAAGCCGCCCGCGCCGGCCGCGCCGCCCCAGCCCCAAGAACCACGTATCGTCCTGCCTTGGGAAGACGAACCCGAGGCGCCGCCCGCGCCCATGGTCCGGTCCGCGCCCACGATGCCGTCCGCGCCGGCGGTGCCGCCCGCCGTGCTGCGTGGCCGTGATGACATTCGCAAGCGCACCGAGCCGCAAGCCGCCGCCGACGACGACATCGAAGACGACGATTACGCCGACGAGGACGGTGAGCCGTTCCTGCGCGCGCCCGAGCCACCTCGCGCTGCGCCCGCGCACCCGCTTCCGGCGTATCGCCAGGAACCCATCGTTGCCCGCCGATCGGACGAGCCGACGCTGGATTGGCGCGCCGGCCGCGCGTCAACCGGCGAGCGCAACAACCTGTACAACGATCCGCGCGAAGGTCTGCGCGACGACTCGCACGACGACCCGCACGACGACCGGCACGACGACACTTACGACGACGCGTACGACGACGTGCGGGACCTCGAGCGCGACGACGAATACGATCAAGACGACGACCGGGATGCCGGCGCGCACGAGCCGGTACTGGGCGACACCCGCACGCGTTACTCCAGCGCCACGGACGTGGGCCGGGCGCCGCCCGAATTCCTGGACCAGGACCGCATCGAGCGCAGCGGCCTGGTGCGCAAGCTGTGGGGCTACGCCTGCCTCGTGGGCCTGATCGCACTGGCGCTGCAACTGCTGTACGCGTATCGCACCGACATCGCCAACTCCGTGCCGGCGCTGCGCCCGGTCCTGGAAGCCGTCTGCAAGCCGCTGGACTGCACCGTTGGCTACGCGCGCCGGCGCGATCTCATCAGCATTTCCTCGTCGTCGCTGCAGCCGCCAACGGGCGCCGCCGCCATCGACGATGGCCGTACCCGCCTGGTGCTGACCGTGATGCTGCACAACCGCTACGACAAGCCGCAGTATTGGCCGGCGCTGGTGCTGGAACTGAACGATCTCTCGGACACGGTGGTCGTGCGCAAGGTGCTGATGCCCGAAGACTACCTCACGCCGCAGCAGCTGGCCGGCCCGTTCGGCCCGCAAGGCGCCCTGAAGATTTCCGTCCCCATTGAAGTGACCGGCGTTCAGGTCAATGGCTACCAACTCGACAAGTTTTTTCCGTAAAGGATGACAAGCATGGCAACCCCTGTTCTGGTCTGCGGTTCGATGGCGTTCGACACCATCGCGGTGTTCGAAGGACGCTTCAAGGAACACATTCTTGCCGACCGCATTCAGTCGCTGAGCGTGTCGTTCCTGGTGCCCAGCATGCGCAAGGAGTTCGGCGGCTGCTCGGGCAACATCGCCTACAACATGAACCTGCTGGGCGGCAAACCCGTGCCGGTCGCCACCGTTGGCGAAGACGCCGGCGAGTACATGCAGCGCCTGTCGGACCTGGGCGTCGACGTCAGCCGCGTCAAGGTCATCCCCGACACCTTCACCGCGCAGTGCTTCATCACGACCGACCTGGACGACAACCAGATCACCGCGTTCCACCCGGGCGCCATGTCCTTTGCCGCGCAGAACGACCTGAGCGATGCCGACGCCGCCTGGGCCATCGTCGCGCCGGATGCGAAGGAAGGCATGTTTGCCCATGCCGAGCGCCTGAACAAGCGCGGCATCCCCTTCATTTTCGACCTGGGCCAGGCCATGCCGCTCTTTGACGGCGCGGACCTGGAGCGCATGCTCAAGCTGACCCAGGCGCTCACGGTCAACGACTATGAGGCCGGCGTGGTCGAGCAGCGCACCGGCCGCAGCGTCGCGGACATCGCCCGTTCCCTGCAGGCCGTCGTCGTGACGCGCGGCGCCGAAGGCGCCACCCTGCACACCGAAGGCAAGACCATCCAGATCGAACCGGTGCGCGCGTCGCAGGTGGTCGATCCCACGGGCTGCGGCGACGCACAGCGCGGCGGCCTGCTGTATGGCCTGACCAGCGGCTGGAACTGGGAAGACAGTTGCCGTCTGGGCAACGTGATGGGCGCCATCAAGATCGCCTCGCGCGGCCCGCAAAACCACGCGCCTACGCGCGGCGAGATCGACGCCGTGCTGCACGCCACGTACGGCATCCATCTGCCCGCCTGACCGTAAAAGGACTCCCGGGAACCGGCGCACGCAGCACGAGTCGAAGGCCAATCCATGCGCAATGGCAACGGGCTGTAGCCCGTTGTTTCCCGGCCCGTTTTGCAGCTTCTGGCGGAGGGTTTCAGTCTGTTGCTGGCGCACTTGCCGGGCGTTGCGCTCGGAGTATCATCAGTTACCGTCGGCCGTGCCCGAATGAGGAGTCCAAATGAATCATATAAAGTCTATTTCCCTGGTGACGCCGCGCACTGGCCGCTGGTTGGCTGTCGCGGCCGTGGTGACGTCGATGGCCGTGCTTGGCGGTTGCGCCAATCGCAGCGCCTCCAGCGGTGTCTATAGCTACGATCAAGCGCAGCGCGAACAGATCGTCCGCACCGGTACGGTCACTGGCGTGCGTCCGATCGTCATTCAGAACGACAAGTCCAGCGGCGTCGGCATGGTGGCCGGCGGCGCGCTGGGCGGTGTGGCCGGTAACGCAATCGGTGGCGGCACGGGCCGCACGATCGCCACGGTGGGCGGCGTCATCCTCGGCGCCCTGGCCGGCAACGCCGTTGAAAACCGCGCGCAGACGAACTCCGGCCTGGAGATCACGGTGCGCCTGGACAACGGCGAAACGCGTGTCGTCGCCCAGGAAGCCGACGTGCCCGTCAGCGTGGGCCAGCGTGTCCAGGTGATCAGCGGCGCCGGTCCGACCCGCGTCACGCCGATGTAATCCGCGCCGACCGTTTGGAAAGCTCGCTGTACGAAAAAGCCCGCGCAAGCGGGCTTTTTTTCATGGTGGCGGCGGCCGCCTTGAATCAGGGTCAAATGCCGCAGGAGGCCGACACGTCAAAATATGTCGCTCGCTCACAACGCGACCCCCCGGATTTACCCGCGAACGTTACCTTTCCCAGCCTTTTCTCGCCATTTCCACCATAAGTTTCATGGCGATTCGACGGCCGAAGTGCAATGATTGCGACGGCGCGGCAGTCCGGATTTAATGTAACCACGTGCATCCGGCGACCGTTCTGGCTGGCTGGAATTTTTCAGTTTGGTTTCAGCTGTTTTCTGTATCCTCAGCGCCTGAAATCCCGGGGCGGGGGATGGTTTGCCGAACAGGCAACGTTACGCTGCAAGATCTATGCACACCGAGCAAGAACTCCACACCAAGATCGGCGAGATCGTCGAGTCGATCGTCATGAAGAAAGTCACCCCCGATACGCAACTGATTGCCACTGGCCTGGTCGATTCGCTCGCCGCCGTGGACATCACGCTCGCGGTCGAGTCCGAGTACGGCTGCAGCATTCCGGCTCCCGAAATCGCAGAGCACCTTCAGTCGGTCCGCGTGCTTGCCGGCTATGTCGCTGCCCATACTTCGTAATACCCGGTTCCTGTCGCACGTCGCGGCGGCAGCGACGGCGGTGGCGTTGGCGGTAGGCACGTATTGCGGCGCGGATGACCTGCTCAGCCGCGTCGTCAACCCGGCGTCCTCGCCCTCGGCGCTGGCGGCCAACAAGAGCAATTACCTGCCCAACCTGGGCCCCGACTGGGGCACCCAGCACGTCAACCTGAATCGTCTGGGCAATGCCCTGAGCGACGGCACGCTGGTGGTGCTGGGATCCTCGGAGCTCTCCAGCCACGACCTGCGTTTCGTCCCCTACCGCTTTTTCCCGGAAGAGCTGAAGGTGCCGACGCTCGCTTACGGCCATGCGATGTTCCAGTCGTATGGCATCGTCAGCGTGCTGGAATCGGTGTCCGATTCGCTTACGCCCAACACGCGGCTGGTCATCATGCTGTCGCCGGCGTGGTTCGCCTCCGGCGGCCAATTGCCGCGCAGCGCATTTGCCGAGCACGTCACCGGCCCGGTCTGGGACCGGCTGTGGGACCAGCCCAGCACGCGCGAGCAGATGCAGAACTGGATCAGCGACAACGCGAACTGGGGCCTGCTGTGGCTCATCGCCAACGGCCAGGTCTCCGAGCTGAAGGACAAGCTGGCGTTGTGGTGGCAAGCCCGCAAGGAACCGGCGCCCGACAAGCCGCGCAGCAAGTTGTCGGTGCCCGCGCACCGGTACGTGTCGTGGCCGATGTCCGCCCGCCTGAATGCCGGGCAGTGGTCCCGGATCACGCACGAAGCGCGCGAAGTCGAACACACCCTGGGCGGCAACAATCCCTACGATGTGCGCGACGACTACTACCAGCAATATCTGGCGCCGCTGTACTCGCCGGCGCGCAACGAGTTCGCGGATGTCGATCCGATCACGCGCACCGAGCTGGGCGACCTGTCGCGTGTGATGGCCTTGCTGCAAAAGCGCAAGGTCAAGGCGTACTTCGTCATCCAGCCGTTCAACCCCAAGCTCATCCTGGATGTCGAACGGTTCGACCCCGTGGTGGCCGCCATCACCGGCATGTGCACCCGCTATCAGATGGGGTGCCTGGATCTCTACAGCATTCCCTTCGAGCCGGGGATGCTGCGCGACGACATGCACCTGGCCGAACTCGGCTGGGCCATGGCCGATCAAGGCATTGCGGAGTATTTTTCCCGATGAAATTCTTTCGTAAAGACGAAGCCCGCAATGCGGGCGCGCCCTGGGCGCGCCGCTTCTTCTGGCATCTGTGCCTGTACGTGGGCGTGATCCTCGTGTTCGTGCTGCAGGCGCAGCCCACGACGGGCAGCGGCGGACCGATCAAGGTCGAATTCCAATACCAGCAGTTCTGAGCGCACCATGGAACTCTTTGCTAGCTTGAGCTTCTTTGGCGGCGCGCTGTTTGGCGGCCTTGGCCTCGTCGCATACCGCTCGTCCGGCATGCCGCTGCACATCGGGTACCGCCACATCATCGGCGTCATCTGCCTGGGCGTCTGGATGGCGGTGTTCTGGGCGCGGCCCTATCAACCCATTGCGCTCCTGGCCATTTCCGGCGGCGCGCTGTGGGCAATGCGCCGCAACTACATCCCCACCTGGCTCGCCGTCATCATCACGATGACGCCGTTGCTGCTGGTCAAGACCGGGGTCTCGCACCTGGGCGCGATGCTCGGGCTGTCCTTTGCCACGTTCCGCGCCATCGACGTGCTGCTGTTCGCGCCGCGCAACGAACGCGTCTCGCCGCTCGACTATTTCATCTACCTGTTCTTCCCGCTGACGCTGCTGGCGGGGCCCATGTACCGCTGGCGCGCCTTCCAGGCCGATCTGAAGCGCGGCTACGAAGGGGTCAACCTGAACACGTGGCTGATCGGGCTGGAACTCATCATGGTGGGCGTCATTCAGAAATTCGGCCTGGCCGAGCTGATCTGGCGCTACGGACTGGCCACGCTCGACGCGCACGATTATTCGTTCACGGGCGTGGCGCTCAATGCCTCGCTCTACAGCGCGTACCTGTTCTTCGACTTTGCCGGCTATTCGACGATGGCGATCGGGATCGGGATGCTGTTCGGCTTCACGCTGCCGATCAACTTCCGCAATCCGCTGGCCACGCTCAACCCGCAGGATTTCTGGCGCCGCTGGCACATCAGCCTGTCCGAATGGCTGCGCGATGTCGTGTTCATGCCGATCTACAAGGCGCTGAGCAAGACCCGCTTCTTTGGCCGTCACCGCCTGGCGGCGCAGAATATCGGCATTTTCGCGACCCTGCTGGCGATGGGGGTGTGGAACGGACTGTCGCTGCATTACATCGTCAGCGGCCTGATGTTCGGCCTGTATTCGGTGGGGCACAACCTGCTGATCAACGCGGCGCGCACCCGGCCCGCATTGCAGGCTGCGCTGGCCAAGCCCGTCATGCGATTTCTGGGGCGCGTCCTCACCCTGATTCTGGCCGCGCTGGCACTGTATGTGTTCAGCGGCCGCAGCCCTATCTGACGCCGGGAGTCACGGCATGCGTTTCGATCTGAAGTCCTTCCAGTTCGCCGACGAAGGGCGCGCGCCCGACGCGCTGGCGGTTGCCGCCGCCGACCGCAGCCTGACGTGGGCCCAGTTGCGCACCGAGGCGCACGCCTGGGCCGACGCCGCGCGCAAGCACGGCGTGGCGCCCGATGTGCCGGTGGCGATCTACGGCCACAAGGAAGCCGCCTTTTTTGTCGCCATGGTCGGCGCGCTGCTGATCGGCGCGCCGTTCGTGCCGGTGGACACCATCTATCCGCCTGAGCGCCTGCGCCGCATCGTGGAGATCGTGCAAGCGGCCGCCGTGTTCGACGCCGCGGCCGGCAGCTTCACGGCGGGCGAGGGCGCCATGCTGGAAGAACGCGGTCTGGCCTACGTGATGTTCACCTCGGGCAGCACGGGCGACCCCAAGGGCGTGCAGATCGGCCGCGAAAGCGTCGGCCTGCTTGGCGATTGGATGCTCGGCAGCTTTGGCCTGGGCGAGGCGCCCGTGTTCATGAACCAGGCGCCCTTCAGTTTCGACCTGTCCATGTACGAGGTCTTTGCCACCCTGGCGTCGGGCGGAAGCTGCGTGCTCAACGCCCGCGACCAGATTGCCGCGCCCGGTCCGTGGATGGCCCGGCTGGCCGCCCACGGCATCACGGTGTGGGTGTCCACGCCGTCGTTCGCGCATCAGCAGCTGGCCAACCGAGACTTCTCTCCGGCGACGCTGCCCACGCTGCGCACGTTCCTATTCTGCGGCGAGCCCCTGCCGGCGGCGCTGGCGAAAAAGCTGCGCCAGCGCTTTCCGGATGCGTCCATCCTGAACACCTACGGTCCGACCGAAGCCACGGTGGCCACCACCTGGATCGAAGTCACCGACGCCGTGCTGGCGGCGCATGACCCGCTGCCGGTCGGCCACGCCAAACCGGACAGCGTGCTGCTGGTGGACGAGGGCGAGATCTGCATCGTGGGCGACCACGTGATGCGCGGCTACCTTAACCGCGCCGACCTGAACGCGGCCAAGCTCTACACCTACGACGACGGCCGCCGCGCGTTCCGCACCGGCGACCTGGGGCTGATGGAAGAGGGCGGGCTGCTGTTCTGCCGCGGCCGCATGGACGACCAGATCAAGCTCAACGGCTACCGCATCGAGCTGGCGGAAATCGACGAAGCCCTGCATGGGCTACCGGGCGTGGAGGCCAGCGCTTGCGCCGTGCTGCGCCGTCCCGATGGCACGGCGGTGCGGCTGATTGGTTTCGTGACGGGCTCGGAAGCAGCGGGCGAGCAAGCTGCGCTGCTGGCGCCGCAGGCCCTGTCCGGCTGGAAGGAGCGGCTGGCCGAGCGCCTGCCGCCCTACATGGTGCCGTCCGAACTGGTCGCGTGTCCGGCGCTGCCCATGTCGAACAACCACAAGATCGACCGCAAGAAGCTGATCGAGATCTACAGCGCGATTCCCGTGTAGGCGATCACACGCCCATCATGCCGTAGCTCAGGCGAGCCAGGACCATCAGCAGGATCTGGGCCGCGATCAAGAGGATCAGCGGCGAGAAGTCGATCGAGGTGCGCGGCAGGATGCGGCGGATGGGATCGAGCAACGGCGCAGTCAGTGATTGCAGCAGCGGCATCATCGGCGCCATCGGGTTGACCCACGACAGCACGGCCTGGATCAGCGTCAGCCAGACCACCAGGTTCAGCGCCCACTTTGCCGTCATGATGAGGGCCGAGCCCATCGCGGCGGGCAGCAGCGCGGCGGGGATCAGCGCGCCGATGGCCACCAGCCACAACAGGACCAGATAGACCAGCGCCGACAACCACGCGCACACCAGGCTGGTCCAATCGATCTTGTTGCCTGCGGGAATGATCTTGCGCAGCGGCAGCACCAGCCAGTTGGTGGCTCCGTAGATCGCGCGCGCCAACGGGTTGAAGGGGTGCAGTCGTATCGCGTGCATCCAGGCGCGGGCAATCAGCGCCGCGCCAAACAGCGTGAACACGATTTCGAGAAGGAAGCGGAAGATTTCACCGAGCATGGACGCGATCACCCCAAAAAAGAGGAATCAATTGTCGCACGGCCAGACGTAAAAATTGCGTACGGTCCTAGTGCATCGGGCCCGGTGCAGGGGTCAGCCATTTGGATGGCATGACGCGCAGACATTAAAAAAGCCGCCCGGTGCAAACCAGGCGGCTCTGATGAAGCTAACGCTTCGGCGCGTCCGGATTAAGGACGGCCACCCGTCGGGAAGGGCCACGACGCGGCGGGGTTCAGCGCGGTCTTCGCGCCCGGGGCAGCTGCCGTGGTGGGCGGCGTGGCGGGCTTCTTCGGAGCGGCTTTCTTCGCAGCGGGCTTCTTCGCGGCGGCAGGCTTCTTGGCGGCAACAGCCGGCTTGGAAGCGGGAGCCTTCTTGGCGGCGGGCGCCTTCTTGGCAGCCGGAGCCTTCTTGGCTACGGCCTTCTTGGCAACAGCCTTTTTGGCGGCCGGGGCCTTCTTGGCGGCAGCCTTCTTGGCAACAGCCTTCTTGGCGGCGGGCGCCTTCTTGGCTACGGCCTTCTTGGCGACTGCCTTCTTGGCAACAGCCTTCTTGGCAACGGCCTTCTTCGCAACGGCCTTCTTGGCTACGGCTTTCTTGGCTACGGCTTTCTTGGCGACGGCCTTCTTGGCAACGGCCTTCTTGGCAACGGCCTTCTTGGCGACAGCCTTCTTGGCGGCCGGAGCCTTCTTCGCGACGGCCTTCTTGGCTACGGCCTTCTTGGCAACCGCTTTCTTGGCGGCGGGAGCCTTCTTGGCGGCAACCTTCTTCACGGCCGGCTTCTTGGCGGCTGCGACTTTCTTCACTGCAACTTTCTTGACGGCAGCTTTCTTGGCCGGAGCGGCCTTCTTTGCTGCTGCCTTCTTGGCGGCGGGTTTTTTCACCGCTGCTTTCTTGACGGCTTTCTTGGCTGTTGCCATGGTCATGCTCCTTAGGTTCAGGGGTCCCAGAACTTAAACCCGTGCCCCGACCCGCCAATCGGCGGACCGTGCCCGGGCTATTCATCGGCGCATGCCGCTGTTCTGTGCGAGCAACAGCTACTACGGTTTGCGCTAATGAATTCGGCACAGCCATTTGATATGGCCCCCGCCCCTTTGGCGCGAGCCATTTCAAATGGCGCCGGCAGGCGGCCTGTTCACAGGCCGCCGACCGCTTGTTCTACGTGTTCGAAGACACCCTGACCAAGGAGCTTGCCATCAAGCCTGTCGCGAACGCGACGCCCATCGGAAAGAGAAGGGCGTGCCCGCGCCGGGCTCGATGGCGTACTGCGTTACTCCCAGCTCAGCGTGCCACCGGTTTGGTATTCGATCACGCGAGTTTCAAAAAAGTTGCGTTCCTTCTTAAGGTCGATCATTTCCGCCATCCACGGGAAGGGGTTTTCTTCCTGAGGGTACAGAGGTTCGATACCGATCTGCTGGCAACGACGGTTGGCGATGAAGCGCAGGTAGGATTTGAACATGGGTGCGTTCAAGCCCAACACGCCGCGCGGCATCGTGTCTTCGGCGTAAGCGTATTCGAGTTCGACCGCTTTGCGGAAGAGTTCTCGAATTTCTTCGCGGAATTCCGGCGTCCAGAGATGCGGATTTTCCAGTTTGACGGTGTTGATCAGATCGATGCCGAAGTTGCAGTGCATGGATTCATCGCGAAGGATGTACATGTACTGCTCGGCAGCGCCGGTCATCTTGTTCTGGCGGCCAAGCGCCAGGATCTGCGTGAAGCCAACGTAGAAGAACAGGCCTTCCATGAGGCAAGCGAAGACGATCAGGGACTTGAGCAGCGTCTGGTCGGCTTCGGGCGTGCCCGTCTTGAAGTTGGGATCAGCGATCGCGTCGATGAACGGGATCAGGAACTCGTCTTTTGCCCGGATGGACGGCACTTCGTTGTAAGCGTTGAAGATCTCGGCTTCGTCCAGGTCCAGGCTTTCGACGATGTATTGATAGGCGTGCGTGTGAATGGCTTCCTCGAATGCCTGGCGCAGCAGGAACTGGCGGCATTCGGGGGCCGTGATGTGGCGGTAGGTGCCCAGCACGATATTGTTGGCGGCCAGCGAATCGGCGGTCACGAAGAAGCCGAGGTTGCGCTTGACGATGCGGCGCTCGTCCTCGGTGAGCCCGTTCGGGTTCTTCCAGAGGGCGATGTCGCGCGACATGTTGATCTCTTGCGGCATCCAATGGTTGGCGCAAGTGGCCAGGTACTTTTCCCACGCCCACTTGTACTTGAAAGGCACAAGCTGGTTGACGTCGGTCTGGCCGTTGATGATGCGCTTGTCGGCAACCTTGACGCGCTGCGAGGTTGCCGCGCCGCTGGCTGCCAAGCCGGCTGCGTGCTGAGGCGCGGCCGGCGTGGGCATGGCGGTGTCGCCGAACACACCCGTCGCCGCCCGGACTTCCGGGGCAGCCTGACCGCCCGCCGCGGGCGCGGCAGGTTGTGCAGGTTGCGTGGCGGTGGTGTCGTCGTCCCAATTAATCATGATTCATTCTCCGGAGGCGGTTATTGGCAGGCTTCGCACTCTTCGAAGCCGGGGTCGCCCGGCCGCATGGTGCAAACCGCCCCGAGAACTTCGGGTTCCGGCAAAACAGGTGCTGCGGCAACGGCGTTGGCGGTGGACGGATTGCCCGCGCTGACGGCGTTCAGTTCGCCGCCGCGTCCCGTGGACTTCTCGGCGCTGGTGGCGCCAAGGGTGCGCAGGTAGTACGTGGTCTTCAGGCCACGCGTCCATGCCAGCTTGTAGGTGTCGTCCAGTTTCTTGCCCGATGCGCCAGCCATGTAGATGTTCAACGACTGGGCTTGATCGATCCACTTCTGGCGGCGCGACGCGCATTCAACCAGCCAGCGCGGTTCGACTTCGAACGCGGTGGCGTAGAGTTCGCGGAGTTCGGAAGGTACGCGATCGATGCGGGACAGGCTGCCGTCGAAGTACTTGAGGTCGGCGACCATGACTTCGTCCCAGAGACCGAGTTTCTTCAGGTCACGCACGAGGTAATCGTTAACGACCGTGAACTCGCCGGAGAGATTCGATTTGACGTACAAGTTCTGGAAAGTGGGTTCGATGCACGCAGATACGCCAATGATATTGGAAATAGTGGCGGTTGGGGCGATTGCGATGCAATTGGAGTTGCGCATGCCGTGTTCTTTGATGCGCGTACGCAACGTATCCCAATCGAGCGTGCTCGAATCATCAACGTCAACGTGACCACCACGTTCTTCACGCAGCATCTTCAACGTGTCTTGCGGCAAGATGCCACGCGACCACAGCGAGCCTTCATACGATTGATAGCGGCCGCGTTCTTCGGCAAGCAGGCTCGACGCGTAGTAGGCGTGATAGCACACCGCTTCCATCGAACGATCCGCGAATTCAACAGCGGCTTGCGATGCGTACGGCACGCGCATCATCTGCAGGCAATCCTGGAAGCCCATGATGCCCATGCCCACCGGACGATGGCGCGCGTTGGAATTGCGGGCCTTGTCGACGGCGTAGTAGTTGATGTCGATCACGTTGTCGAGCATGCGCATGGCGATGCTGACCGTGCGCTTGATCTTGTCGTGGTCCAGTTCGAAACCGCCGCCGGCAGCCGGCTTCATGTGTGCGACCAGGTTCACGGAACCCAGATTGCAAACTGCGATTTCGGATTCGTTGGTGTTCAGCGTGATCTCGGTGCACAGGTTCGAGCTGTGGACGACGCCCACGTGCTGCTGCGGCGAACGGATGTTGCACGGATCCTTGAACGTGATCCACGGGTGGCCGGTTTCGAACAGCATCGACAGCATCTTGCGCCACAGCGTCAGCGCCGGCATCTTCTTGAAGAGCTTCAGTTCGCCGCTGGCGACGCGCGCTTCGTAGCCCACGTAGGCTTCTTCGAACGCGCGGCCATACTTGTCGTGCAGGTCGGGGCAGTCGGACGGCGAGAACAGCGTCCATTCACCGCCTTCCATGACGCGCTTCATGAACAGGTCGGGAATCCAGTTCGCCGTGTTCATGTCGTGCGTGCGGCGGCGCTCGTCGCCGGTGTTCTTGCGCAGTTCCAGGAATTCTTCGATGTCCAGGTGCCACGTTTCGAGGTACGTGCAGACCGCACCCTTGCGCTTGCCGCCCTGGTTCACGGCGACGGCCGTGTCGTTCACAACCTTCAGGAACGGAACGACGCCCTGGCTTTCGCCGTTGGTGCCCTTGATGTGGCTGCGCAGCGCGCGGACCGGGGTCCAGTCGTTGCCCAGGCCGCCGGCGTACTTGGCCAGCAGCGCGTTTTCCTTGATGGCGTCGTAGATGCCTTCCAGGTCGTCCGAGACGGTGGTCAGGTAGCACGACGACAGCTGCGAGTGCAGCGTGCCCGAGTTGAACAGCGTGGGCGTGGAGCTCATGAAGTCGAACGAGGACAGGATCTCGTAGAACTCGATGGCGCGTGCTTCGCGATCGCTCTCGCGCAGCGCCAGGCCCATGGCCACGCGCATGAAGAAGACCTGCGGCAGTTCGATGCGGGTGCCGCGGATGTGCAGGAAGTAACGGTCGTACAGGGTCTGCAGGCCGAGGTAGCCGAATTGCAGATCGCGCTTGGCGTTCAGTGCCTTGCCCAGCTTGGTCAGGTCATAGCTGGCCAGTTCGGGCGACAGCAGGCCGCCTTCGATGCCGCGGGCGATGAACGTGGGGAAGTATTCGGCGTAGCGCGTGGCCATGCCGTCTTGCGAGACTTCCTCGCCCAGCACTTCCTTGCGGATCGTGTGCAGCAGCAGACGGGCGGTGACCTGGCTGTAGGCCGGATCCTTTTCGACCAGCGCGCGCGCGGAGAGGATGGCGGACTTGAACACTTCGTCGACGGGGATGCCGTCGTACAGGTTCTTGACCGTTTCCTTCAGGATGGCTTCGGCGTCGATGAACTCGGACAGGCCTTCGCCGGCGGCGACGATGGTGGCGCGCAGTTCGGCCACGTCCAGCGGGCGGCGCACGCCGGCGTCGGTGACGTTCAGCACATGTTCCTGCGGCGCGGCGTCAGCCTTCTGCTGGCCTTCGGCGGCAGCGGCGGCGGCGCGTTCCTGCGTGCGCTTTTCGCGGTACAGCACATAGGCGCGCGCGACGTCATGCTCGCCCGAGCGCATCAGCGCCAGTTCGACCTGGTCCTGGATGTCTTCAATATGGAAGGTGCCGCCGTTGGGGCGGTTGCGAACCAGGGCGTTGACGGCCTGGCCGGTCAGCGTTTCGACCAGTTCGCGCACACGCGCGGACGCGGCGCCTTGTCCGCCATTGACGGCCAGGAAGGCCTTGGTCATGGCGATGGCGATCTTGCTGGGCTCAAAGCCAACCACCGAGCCATTGCGGCGGATGATGTTGTAGCTGGCCCATTTGCCGCTGTTGGCGTCGGCGGGGGAATCGATTTGGGAGGGCGGCACGGCCGAAGGCCGGGTCACAGAGGCGATCGTAGTCTGCATGGAAGCTCCTGTGCGAAAAAGCGCGTAGATGAAGACATGACGACGTCATGTCTGGTCAAAATTGGATCTTGTAATGGGGGTCGCAACGTCCGGACAGGCTAGTCCGTAAGGCGTGGCCGGCGGGAATCAGCGCTTAGGCGACCACAAGATGTAGTGTAGCACCCCTCGTTGGCCACTAATTCTAGTGATCGAGGTTTACAGGGACAAGAAGAAGATAAGACGAATCCCACAAAAGATTGTAACCAAATGCACTAGGCGCGCCCCGCAAGGCGCGCCCAGGTCAGTGACCACTCAGACCGGCTGTTTATGCGGTTTTCCGCAAGGCGCTGGCGTGCGGGGCCGGTGCTGTATAGCTCTGCATGAGCCGGGCCAGATCGGTCCGGTACTTCTCGACATTGGCGGCCTTCACGTGGCCAAAGCCGCGAATGTTTTCAGCCAGGGCGGCGATTGTAGCCGCTTGCCCGAGGTTGTCCGCAGTCAGCCCTGCAAGCAGTTGATCGATGGTCTGGCGGTACTCCGTGACCAGCGCCCGTTCCATCCTGCGCTCGGCGGTATGGCCGAAGGGATCGAACCAGGTGCCGCGTAGGCCCTTGAGCCGCGTCAGCAATTTCAGTGCCGACATCGTGCGCGGACCCAGCGTCATCTTGCGCGGCACGCCGGTGCGCGGATCCTTGCGGGCGAAGATGGGCGGGGCCATGTGAAAGCGCAGGCTGTAGTCGCCCTCGAACTGGCCTTCCAGCTGCGCCTGGAACGTCTCGCCGGTATAGAGGCGCGCCACTTCGTATTCGTCCTTGTACGCCATGAGCTTGTACAGGCCGCGCGCCACGGCCATCGCCAGGCGGGGCGTCTTGGCATCGGGCGCCAGGGCCCGCTCGCGGGCCGCGACGGCGTCAACCACGTTCCGATACGCCTGCGCGTATGCCGCATCCTGATAGGCCGTCAGGTCTTCGACACGGCGCGCCACGGCGCGCTCGAAGGTTTCGGGGATGTGCAACTGTACGACCTGGGCCCGCGGGCGCAGCGCGCCTTCCAGCGCGTCGGGGCGATGCGCGGCAAGCCGGCCGCTGTCGAAGGCGGCGCGGTTGGCCGCCACCGCCACGCCGTTCAGTTCGATCGCGCGATAGATGGCGGCCTGCGAAAGCGGCACGCCGCCGCGCTGCCAGGCGTAGCCCAGCATGAACATGTTCGACAGGATGCTGTCGCCAAACAGCGCCAGCGCCGCTTCATGCGCGTCGATCGCGGCCGTGTGCGCGTCGCCCGCCGCATGACGGATCTTGGCCAGCAGCGCCTCGGGGCGCATCGCGGCGTCGGGATTGCGCGTGAAGTCGGACACAGGCGCCACGTAGGTGTTCACCGTGACCTGCGTGTGGCCGTGGCGCAAGGCGCCCAGCGAATCCGGCGCGACCGCGGCAACCGGATCGCACAGGATGGCCGCGTCGGCCTGCTGCCAGTCCAGCCGCACGGGGCCAGCGGCCGAGCCCGCCGGGGCAAGGCGAATGTGGCTCACGACGGTGCCGCCTTTCTGCGCCAGTCCGGTCAGGTCCAGCACCGCGGCCGACAGGCCTTCCAGGTGCGCGGCCATCGACACGATGGCGCCGATGGTGATGACGCCGGTGCCGCCCATGCCGGCGACCAGCAGACGATAGGGATGGTCCAAGGCAGGAAGGGCGGGCTGCGGCAGGCCGGCGATCATGCCCTGCAGGCGTTCCTGGTCGGCCTTGGGCGCCGCACTCTTTCTGGGCTTGCCGCCCATGACGGACACGAAGCTCGGGCAGAAGCCTTCCGCGCACGAGTAGTCCTTGTTGCAGCTGGACTGGTCGATCGCGCGCTTGCGGCCGTACGGCGTTTCCAGCGGAACGACCGACAGGCAGTTGGACTTCACGCCGCAGTCGCCGCAGCCTTCGCACACGGCGCTGTTGATCAGCATGCGGCGCGCCGGGTCCGGGAACTGGTTCTTCTTGCGGCGGCGGCGCTTTTCGGCCGCGCAGGTCTGGTCATGGATCAGGACCGTCACGCCCGGGATCTCGCGCAGCTCGCGCTGCAGCGCGTCAAGCTCGCGGCGGTGGTGGACCTTGATGCCGGGGCCCAGGTCCACGCCCTGGTATTTCTCGGGCTCGTCGGTGGTGACGACAATGCGCGCCACGTTTTCGCCGCGCAGCTGCTGGCAGATCTGGGGCACCGAGATCGGGCCGTCCACCGGTTGCCCGCCGGTCATGGCGACTGCGTCGTTGAACAGGATCTTGTAGGTGATGTTGGCGCGCGCCGCGACGGCCTGGCGGATGGCCAGGTAGCCCGAGTGGTAATACGTGCCTTCGCCCATGTTCTGGAAGATATGCGGCATCTTCGTATAGCGGGACAGGCCGATCCAGTCGACACCTTCGCCGCCCATCTGCGTGAGTCCGCCGGTGTCGCGGTCCATCCACGCGGCCATGTAGTGGCAGCCCACGCCGGACAGCGCCTGGCTGCCCTCGGGCACCTTGGTCGACGTGCTGTGCGGACAGCCCGAACAGAAGTAAGGGCGGCGGCGCATGCCGTCCGCGTCGTTGGATAGCGGCGCCTGGCATTCGAAGGCCGACAGGTCGCGGTTCACGGGCAGCCCCGCGGCGCGCGACAGCCAACCGGCCAGCGGCGCGGCCAGCAGCGACGGGCGCAGCTGGCCGGCAGACGGCACCATCGGCTCGCCGTCCAGTCCCTTCTTGCCCACGACCGTCGGCCGCTCGGGCAGGTTGAACAGCATGTCCTTGATCTGGCTTTCGACCACTGCGCCTTTTTCCTCGATGACGAGGATGTGCGACAGGCCGCGCGCGAAGTCGAGCAACCGGCCTTCGTCCATCGGCCAGGTCAGGCCGGGCTTGTAGATCCGCACCGGCGCATTCGCCGTGACCGTGTCCACGCCCAGGCGCGCCAACGCTTCCATGGTGTCCAGGTGCGCTTTGCCGACGGTGACGATGCCCACCGTCGCCTTGGGCGCCGGACAGGTCAGCTTGTCGATGCTGTGCCGGCGCGCGAAGGCGGCGACGGCCTTCATGCGCTGGTTCATGCGCGTTTCGACCGCCAGCGACAGGAAGTCGCGCGCGGAGTATTCCAGCGATCCGGCCGGCATGTCCGGATCCTCGGGCATGTCGTAGGTCTGGATGGCGGCTGGCGTGAACGAGTGGCCGCTTTCGATGGTTTCGGACACGGCCTTGAAGGCGACCCACGTGCCCGCATAACGCGAGAGCGCCCAGCCCCAGAGCGCGAAGGTCTCGTATTCGTCGATGGACGTCGGATGCACGATCGGCATCTGCCAGCCGATCAGCGACGCTTCGCTGGCGTGCGGGATCGAGGACGACACGGCGGTGTGGTCGTCGCCCACCACCACCAGCACGCCGCCGTGGCGCGAGGCGCCCGCGGCATTGCCGTGATGCAGCGCGTCGCCGGCGCGGTCCACGCCGGGACCCTTGCCGTACCACATGGCAAACACGCCATCGACATTGCGGTCAGCGCGCACGCCGGCCTGCTGCGTGCCCATGACCGCCGTGGCGGCCATGTCTTCGTTGATGCCCGGCAGGAAGGTGATCTGGTTGGCGTCCAGCGCCTTCTGCGCCTTCCACATGGCCATGTCCACGCCGCCCAGCGGCGATCCGCGGTACCCCGATACGAAGCCGGCGGTGTTCAGGCCGCGTTCGCGGTCCACCCGGCGCTGCGTGAGCATCAGGCGCACCAGGGCCTGCGTGCCAGTCAGGAAGATGCGTCCGGACTCGCGGGTCAGGTTGTCGGCAAGCTGGTAATCAAGGTCCAGCTCGGGTGCGGCGGCGGGGGTACCGTCCATAGTCAATGCTCCTCGTCTTTGGCACCATGATAGGTTCGCGAGGGATCAGGTTTATTGCGTTTTTGGATCGTGCTATCCCTATAATTCGCAATGAACATTTCGTATTTCAAGAAAACCAGGAGACAAACGAATGGACAAGACCGATATCGGCATCCTCAAGGCGCTGCAGGAAGATGGCCGGGCCTCTGCGCAGCAGCTTTCCGAGAAGGTGGGGCTGTCCGCCGCGCCTGTATGGCGGCGCGTGAAGGCGATGGAGGCGAGCGGGGTGATCCAGGGCTACAGCGCCCAGGTCGACCGCAGCAAGGTGGGGCTGGGCTGCATGTTTGCGCAGATCAGCCTGGAGCGGCATTCGGCAAACACGGTCGAGAACTTCGAGCGGTCGGTGCGCGATGCCCCGGAAATCCTGGAGTGTTATGCCGTGACCGGCGATTCGGACTTCCTGTTGAAGATCCTGGTGGAAAGTCCGGAAGCCTACGATCGCTTCCTGCACCGGTTCCTGTTCAACATGCCGGGCATCCGGCAGACGCGCACCATTGTGGCGCTGCGTGAAATCAAGCACGAGCAGCGGCTGCCGCTGTAGAAAGGCGCGCCTTCTCTATATAGATAGAGAGAAAGGGCGCGCCGCAGTGCAAAGGGACAGGTTTATTGGGGCTGGATGCCGGCGATCCGGATCCATTCCTTCCAGCGAGCCGTGTCTTCCTTCACGAACGCGTCAAAGCGCGCCACGTCCATCGCTTCCGGCGTCAATCCCAAGGCGCGCAGCTTGCGCGCCGTGGCGTCGTCCTGCACCGCGGCCTGCAGGTAGGCGTTCATTTTGGCGACGATCTCCGGTGGCGTGCGGGCGGGCGCCGACAGGCCCAGCCAACCCGCCACGACGAAGTCAGGATAGTAGGTGGCCATGGTCGGCACGCTGGGCCAGGCATCATGCTGCCGGGCGCCGGTCACGGCGATGGGGACGAGGCCCTTGCCGTCGATTTGGCCCATGGCGGTCAGGTAATCCACGAAAGCGAAGCCGATCTGCTTGCCGCGCAGGTCGGTGATGATCTGCGTGATGTTCTTGTACGCCGCCCCGGTGATGTTGATGCCGGCCCGCTGCTTGAAGAGTTCGGACGGCACCTGGGAGGACGAACTGTAATAGCCGAAGAAGACGTCGCCCGGATGTTTCTTGGCGTACTCGACCAATTCGGGCACGGTCCGGTACGGGCTGTCCGGCGAGACGACGCCCACCGTGCCGAACGTGCCCAGCATGCCGACCTGCACGAAATCCTTTTGCGCGTCGTACGGCAGCGTCCTGTACAGGAACTGATTGGCCGAATGCGTGGAGTTCGTGGACAAGAGGAACGTGTAGCCGTCGGGCGCGGCGCTTTTGCTGGCGTTGGTGCCCACGATGCCGCCGGCGCCGGGGCGATCCTCCACGATCACTGTCTGCCCGGTCTTCTCGCCCAAATACTGCGCGAAGGTGCGGGCGGTCAGGTCGGCCGCGCCGCCCGCCGCGGAGGGCACGATGATCGTCACGGGCTTATCGGGCCAGCCGGCGGCGTGCGAGGCCGCGGCCCACAGCAGGCAGGCGCCGGCGAGCGCCGGACGCAGCAAGCGGAAAATGGTCATGTCTGTCTCCTGAGTGCGCTTGGGCGCGTCGTTGTCGTTGTCGTGTTTATCTTGCTGGTGATCAGCCAAATTGCGTTCGGTGCCAGTCCAGGATGGCGCCGGCGCTGATCTGCCAATGATCTGCGTACATCATGCAGTGGGGTTGTCCGGCAAGCCGGGCATGCGAAAAGCCGTAGCGCCGCGCAATGGCTTGATCCTGTCCCGGCGGATGCCGGTCATGCGTATCCAGTCCGGCTTCCAGGCACAGGCCGGGCGCGCGGATCGATGCCGGGCCAATAGCCACGCGCAGCAGGTACCTATCGTTCAGAACCTGGGGGCTTTCCGCGCACAGGCGCCGCGCCACCGCGCGAACGTCCCGGTCAGGCGTGGTCGCCAGAAACCGTGAGCGGATTTCCGCCTCGCCGGGGGCGGCGCGCGGCGCTGCCCCGGGCACGGCAGGCAAGCCCCGCGCACCGGGCAGATCGCCCGGAGGCGAGGGCGCCAGCAGCACGACGCCAGCCACGGGCCGCTGGCTGGCGGCCAGCAGCGCCGGCAACGCGCCCATGCTGTGGCCCACGACAACGGTCGGCGCCTCCAGCGCATCCAGGGCGCTGACGACGTCCTGGCCCAGGTCCTCGATGGTGACGTTCGGAAATCCGGCGTCTTGCGGCAGGTCGCCGTGGCCGCGCATGTCCAGCGCCGCGCACGCCAGACCGGCCGCTGCGAAGTAATCCAGATAGTGCGCGTAGCACCAGGCGCCGTGGTAGGCGCCCGGCACGAACAACAGGCCGGGCCGGCCGTCTTGCGGGACGGCGCCGATGCGCAGGCGGCCATGCCCCGCATCGCGCACGGGCAGCCGATCGGCCACGCCAAAGTCCAGCGGGTCCGTGGCGGGGGGAGAGATAAGGTTGGCGGTAGGCATATTGCGGCCATCTTAAGAGGCGGCCTATGATCAGAAAACTTTATTTTTCATATGGATTGATAAGTTCTACTAATCCGCCGCCCCATGCGCCCGCTTCCCGATCTCTCCATTTCCCATTACCGGCATTTTTTGCTGGTCGCCGAGCTGGGCAGCTTTCGCGCCGCAGCCGTCCGGGCTTTCCGATCCCAACCCGCGTTGTCCCTGTCGATCCGGGAAATGGAACAACGCCTGGGCCAGCCGCTGTTCGAGCCCGGCAACCGCGGCACGCTGACGCGCTTCGGGCAAGACTGCCTGCCGCTGGCGCGTGAACTGGTTGACCACCACGACCGGGTCGCCGGCGCATTGTCGGGGCTGGCCAACAATGGCGCCGGCAGCTTGACGATGGCGTCCGTCGCGTCCGCCGCCACGCACTGGCTGCCCGAACTGGTGGCCGCCTACCGGGCGCAGTATCCCGCGGTGTCGCTGCGCCTGTTCGACGACAACTCCGAGGGGGTCGAGCGCATGGTGCTGGCGGGCGAGGTGGAATTGGGCGTGTGCAGCACCGTGTCGCGCGACCGCCGCCTGTCGTTCGAACCGCTGATGCGCGACGCCTTTGGCCTGGTCTGCCATCGCGGCCATCCGCTGGCTGGCCGCAAGTCCGTGACGTGGCGCGAGATCGCCGACCTGCCTTTGGTGGGCACCATTGCGCACCGCCAGCTTGCCGGTCATCCGCAAGCGGCGTTCATGCTGGACCGGCAGGTGTTCGTCTCCAACATGATGTCGCTGCTGGCCATGCTGGAGCGCGGCGTGGGCGTGACGGTGCTGGCCCGCCTGGGCGTGCCGCCGGATTCGCCGGGACTGGCGTTTGTGCCCTTGTCGCGGCCGCGCATCGAACGCGAACTGGGCATTGCCCGTCTGGCCGGCAGAAGCCTGTCTCCGGCCGCCGCGCGCATGGAGGAAATGCTGCGCGAGAAGGCGCGTCGCGGGTGAGCCGCTGTCGCTAGAAACCAACGCATTTTTGCGGTTTCCGCGCGGATTCCGGGCGCGTCCGCACCCGCACTGTTGCGCATTTGCACACGGCGCGGATCGTCGTTGATTCTTCCCTGACGCCTATTTAGAGTGCGTGAAGTCCGCTGCGCCTGGGACGGGCCGGTGTGATCGGCGCGGCGCGTCGGCGGACGTCTTGAGGAAGTCATGAGCAGTGTGTTTTTGCGTACGGCAGGCATTGCCTGCGCCATCGTGATCCTGGCCGGTTGCGCCGCCAGGAAGCCAGCCGCCATCACCGAGGCCCAACCCGCTGAACCGCCCAAGCCGGTGGCCTGCACGCCCGCCAAGACCGGCGACCCGATGATCGGCACCTGGTTGTCCAATTCGCGTCCGCGCGATGTGGCGGGCGACATGCAGTCGCTGATCGTGCTGTCCGCCGACGGCACCATGTCCTACGAATCCCTGCTCAAGATCGGCCGCAAGACGCGTCCCGCGCTGCGCGAGACGGGCTGCTGGAGCGTGGCGGACGGCGTCTACACGATGCGCACCACGAAGTCGGCGGGCGAGCCGGTGGATCCCACCGATCCGATCTATCTGAACCGCTACCGCGTCGAGAAGGTCGAGCAGTCCAAGCTGTCGCTGCGCGAACTGAAGTCGGGCGGCATGCTGCTGACCGCGCGCCGCATGCCCGCGGGCTACCGACTGGCCTACTGACCGTTGCGCCGGGCGGACATTTCGCCCGGCGGTCAAGCCAAGTGGGCCAGGCTGCGGTAAGGTGCGGGCTTCGACTTTCGCCCCGCAGCCGGTTTCCCATGCCCGCCCTGTCCTCCGAAGCACGCGCGATCGCGCTGCTCGCGTTGGCCGCCTTCGTCAGCGCCAGCGCTTTCCGAATCTGTGATCCCATGCTGCCGCAACTGGCGGCGGAATTCGGCACCACCACCGGCCAGGCCGCGCGCGCCGTCACGGCCTTTGCCGTGGCCTATGGCGTGCTGCAGATGTTCTTCGGTCCGGTGGGCGACCGCTACGGCAAGTACCGTGTCGTCAGCGTGGCGACCGTTGCGTGCGCGCTGGGCAGCGCCGGCGCCGTCATGGCCGGATCGCTCGACATGCTGGTCTTTTGCCGCGCCTTGTCCGGCGCGGCCGGCGCGGGCATCGTGCCCCTGTCCATGGCCTGGATCGGCGACAACGTTCCCTATGAACGCCGGCAGGCGACGCTGGCGCGCTTTCTGACCGGCACCATCCTCGGCATGTCGGCCGGCCAGCTTGCGGGCGGGCTCTTTGCCGATACCGTCGGCTGGCGGTGGGCCTTTGCCGCGCTCGTGGCGGGATATCTGATCGTGGGGGTGCTGCTGCATCTGGAAGTGCGGCGTCAGCGGGCGGCCGGCTTTGCGCAGGTCGATCCCGGCGCGCCTCGGCAAGGCTTCGTCGCGCAGGCGCGGCTGGTGCTGGGCGCACCGTGGGCGCGCGTGGTGCTGGCGACGGTGTTCATCGAAGGGCTGCTGGTGTTCGGCGCGCTGGCCTTTGCTCCCTCGTACCTGCACGAACGCTTCGATATTTCTCTGACCGCCGCCGGCGCGCTGGTCGCCGTGTATGCGGTGGGCGGACTGATCTATACGGTTGTCGCGGGCCGCATCCTGAAACGGCTGGGCGAGCGCGGCCTGGCCGTCGCGGGCGGGCTGGTGCTGGGCGTGGCGTTCCTGTCGTACTGGCTGGGACCGGTCTGGATATGGAGCCTGGCGGCCAGCGTGCTGGCGGGCTTCGGCTATTACCTGCTGCACGCGACGCTGCAGACGAACGCCACGCAGATGGTGCCGTCCGCGCGCGGCACGGCGGTGGCATGGTTTGCCTCGTGCCTCTTCATGGGGCAGGCGGCGGGCGTGGCGCTGGCAGGGGCCGTGGTGGACGAGATCGGCGCGGCCGCGCTGTTCGGCGGTTCGGCCGTGCTGCTGCCGCTGTTGGGGGCGTTCTTTGCCCGGGCGCTGAAGGCGAGGGCCGCGATGCAGCGGGCGTGAACGGCGTTGCGTCACGCCGGATTGAAGACACCAGGGCGGCAGGCTTATGCAGGTGTCAGACACCCTGCCGAGACCGTCGCGGGTTTGCGGCGTTAGCTCTCGAGGGTGTCAGACACCTGGGCAATGAGCCTTCGGAGGAGACACCTGGGCAGCGGGCTTTCGGAGGGTGTCTGAGCTAACCCGGATTTCTCGGACAGTTTGGTTAGGACACATTGGCCTCGACCTGGGCTGGGGTTTTATAGCCTAG
>NZ_JAGXJZ010000280.1:0-391 GCF_019091095.1 Achromobacter sp. GbtcB20
TCTGCGTCGTTCGTTACATGAACGGCTCGCTAACTCAAAGAACATGGTGCTGATCATCGGGGAGACTACGCGATTCGATACCGACTGGGTTCCGTTTGAAATTGAACAAGCAGTTGATCGGTATGAAATTCCTATCATTGCTGCATACACTGATTATCGGACTCCGATCCGTAACGCTGCAGCATTATCTGAATATTGGCCGGACACGTTGGCGTATCGGATTGAAAAGCTCCAAGCAAGGGTGATTCATATCCCGTTTAAGAAGGTTGTGCTAATGGATGCAATGGGCCAGTTCTCGCACAACAAAATGCCTAAAAGCGCTTTAAGCGTGTACAGTAAAGAAGCATATCGTGCATTTGGGATTGAAGGCTAACTAATCGTTATGTTTTGG
>NZ_JAGXJZ010000281.1:0-389 GCF_019091095.1 Achromobacter sp. GbtcB20
AACCCTGACCCAATCAAATTAGGGCTGGGTCAGTTTTCGATGCAAACGCCGGGTCAGTTTTCAGTGCAAACCAACACTTCCCTGTTTCGCGCCAATTTCCTCATCAGGCCTCGACGACTCGTGTGAGAGTGTGAAACCCATCCTGCGGATCTCATAAATTAAGGTGTCGTCATCGTGGGATAGCTCCTTCCGTGTCCGCCTTGAAGGGGCAGGCATTGAGCGTAGGCTGTTGTGCCACACGCGCCCGACCTCTACGATCCTCGGTGAACTTGCTGATCCGTTGTCGGTAAAAAATTTTATGAGGCCGGAAATGTGGTCAGCGTCAATGTGCGTTGCGATTACTAAGTTCAGCGCGCGCCCCTCTCGTCCCATCGTGGCCAGTTCTGAAC
>NZ_JAGXJZ010000282.1:0-387 GCF_019091095.1 Achromobacter sp. GbtcB20
CAGCTGCGCTTGAACTGGCTGGTCTTGAAGAAGCGCCACAGGAAGATGCCGAGGTTGCGCTTGATCGCGCCCAGGTCGTATTCGTTGCGCGCGCCGTTCTCGTCGGGCCAGCGGCCCGCCAGGCGCGAATGCCAGGCGCTGTAGGACAGGAAGGCCACCTTGCTCGGCGCAAAGCCGTAGCGCAGCGTGTAGTAGAGATTGAAGTCCTGCAGCTCGTAGGGGCCGATCACGCTCTCGGTGATCTGGGCCGGCTTGTCGTCGCCTTCTTTCCCGGGCACCAGCTCGGGGCTGATCTCGGTGCCGAGGATGTTCAGCAGCACCTCGGCGCCGCCGGCCACGACCGCCCCGGTCTCGGCCACCCAGCGCACCAGGTGCGTGATCAGGGTC
>NZ_JAGXJZ010000283.1:0-387 GCF_019091095.1 Achromobacter sp. GbtcB20
ACGTTCAGCGCCGCCAGTTGCGGGTAGACGCCGACAAAGGCGGCAGGGATGATCGCGAAGTACTTGGCGACGTCGTTGGCGATCGAGAAGGTGGTCAGCGCGCCGCGCGTCATCAGCAGTTGCTTGCCGATCTCGACGATCTCGAGCAGCTTGGTCGGGTTCGAGTCGAGGTCGACCATGTTGCCGGCCTCCTTGGCCGCCTGGGTGCCCGAGTTCATAGCCACGGCGACGTCGGCCTGGGCCAGCGCCGGCGCGTCGTTGGTGCCGTCCCCGGTCATCGCGACCATCCTGCCTGCGGCCTGGTGGCTGCGGATCAGGGCCAGCTTGTCCTCGGGCGTGGCGTCGGCCAGGAAGTCGTCCACCCCGGCCTCGGCCGCGATCGCGGCG
>NZ_JAGXJZ010000284.1:0-386 GCF_019091095.1 Achromobacter sp. GbtcB20
GACCACGTGGTGGCCAACGCCGCGCGCCCGGTACTGGTCGTGCCGCGCGCACCGGCGGCGCCGCTGTCCTGCCCGCGCCGCGTGCTGCTGTGCTGGAAGGGCAGCCGCGAAGCGTCGCGTGCGATGGACGCGGCCGTGCCGCTGATGCGGCGCGCCTCCCGCACCACCCTGGCGCTGTTCGCGCCCGCCTTCCCGGACCGCGGCGCGAACGAACAGGACCTGGCCGACGCGCAAGCCTTCCTGCGCCGCCGCGGCGTGCACGCCGATCTCGCGCTGCGCGACCCGCTTCACGACACCGGCCGCGCCATCCTCGCGCTGGCCGCGCAGCACGACTGCGACCTGGTCGTGATGGGCTGCTACGGCCACACGCGCTTCCAGGAACTGCT
>NZ_JAGXJZ010000285.1:0-385 GCF_019091095.1 Achromobacter sp. GbtcB20
CATCGTGTTGCTGCCGAAACCCTACGTCCTCCTCGACCTGGAACACAGCATCGCCGGCGCCGGCCCGTCGCCGTGCGCCGTCGCGCACTGCGCGGCCGGGCGCGCCGCCTCACTTCCCTATCCAATCCCATGACCGAACACCGTCTCCTCCTGATCGACGACCAGCCCATCAACGCGGAACTGATGCAGGCCATGCTGGCCGACGAGACCGGTTTCGTCGTCGAATACCTGCAGGATCCGCTGCAGGCCGTGCCGGTGGCCGAGGCGTTCGGACCGACCGTGATGCTGGTCGACCTGCGCATGCCGCCGGTCGACGGACTCGACGTCATCCGCGCGCTCAAGGAACGCGCGCGCCTGGCCGAGGTGCCGGGCGTGATGCTGGCCT
>NZ_JAGXJZ010000286.1:0-385 GCF_019091095.1 Achromobacter sp. GbtcB20
CGCTTTCCGTGATCTCGAGTTCGAGCTGGGCCGCGTCGCAACCGGTCTCGGCCAGGATCTGGCCGACCAGCTGCACCAGGTTTTGCTGGTGGAACTGGCGCGCCGACAGGTTCACGGCCACGGTCATGGGCGGAAGGCCGGCATTGCGCCAAGCGACGATCTGCTCGCAGGCGGCGCGCAGCACCCAGGCGCCGATCTGGACGATCAGCCCGGTCTCCTCCGCGATCGGGATGAACTCGGCCGGCCCGACCGGTTCGCCGCCCGGCGGTTTCCAGCGCAGCAGCGCCTCGACGCCGACCTGCTCGCCGGTGGCCAGGTCGATCTGCGGCTGGTAGTGCAGTTCGAACTCGTGCCGCTCCAGCGCACGGCGCAGGCCGCTCTCCAT
>NZ_JAGXJZ010000287.1:0-384 GCF_019091095.1 Achromobacter sp. GbtcB20
CTTCGGCTCCCTTCAGATTCCCTCGGGCTTATCGACGCCCCGCGCACCCCGGGCCGCCACCGCACCGGACTCTGGCAATAGAAATCTGATGGGCGGCGGGGCGGTCGGTGTGCTTGGCATTCTGTTGCCGTCTTTGCCGGGCTAGAAGCATCTTGCGGTGCCCGTCTCCGTTCGGCCGCGCGGGCGGCCTCCGGAGACTTACACAGTGTCGTGCGTTTGGATGATGACGCTTCGCGCGTAGGTGTGCGCGTCTCACCAGGTGTCTGACACCCTCATAGACGGGCTACAGGCTTGAACGGTGCTTCTCGGGTGTCTGAGCTAACCCGGATTTCTCGGACAGTTTGGTTAGGACACATTGGCCTCGACCTGGGCTGGGGTTTTATA
>NZ_JAGXJZ010000288.1:0-383 GCF_019091095.1 Achromobacter sp. GbtcB20
GCACCCCTGTCTTGTCTCCCTGGTAGACGAAGCCCCACTCCTGCCTGCCCGTGACCGGATCGACGTAGATCTTGCGCAGGTGGCGGCGCGTGCCGGGAAAGCGCGGATCCTTGAGCAGCTCCCGCATGGTCGGCGGCGCGGTCGGATAACCGCGCGGCGTGGCGGCGGCATAGCTGCGCAGGGCTTCGCTGTATTCGGCCCCGATCTCGAGCAGCTCCTGTTCGGCGGCCACGCGGCGCAGCAGGGAGTCGACCTTCAGCGTCGCTGCCCCCACCAGCCCCAGGATCGCCACGAAGATCACCAGGCCGACGTAGGTGAAGCCGGCGTCGGGCGAGCGTGCGCGCCGCGCTACCATTCGGCAGTGCGTTCGCTCCAGGGTTCGC
>NZ_JAGXJZ010000289.1:0-382 GCF_019091095.1 Achromobacter sp. GbtcB20
CTTGATCCGTTCGGCGCCGCTGTTCCAGTTGCTGACCACGCCTTCCGGCGAGAGCATGAAGATCGCATAGTCGGACACGCCCTGCACCAGTAGGCGGAAGCGCTCCTCGCTGGCGCGCAGCGCGTCCTGGGCTTTCTTGCGTTCCGTAATGTCGCGCGTGATCTTGGCGTAGCCGAGCAGGTTGCCGTGCTCGTCGTGGATCGGGTCGATGATGACGCTGGCCCAGAAACGCGTGCCGTCCTGGCGCACGCGCCAGCCTTCGGCTTCGTACTTGCCTTCCGCCAGCGCGGTGGCCAGGGCACGCGCCGGCAGGCCGCTGGCGCGGTCCTCGGGCGTGTAGAAACGCGAGAAGTGTTCCCCCAGGATCTCGGGCGCCTCGTAC
>NZ_JAGXJZ010000029.1:0-38378 GCF_019091095.1 Achromobacter sp. GbtcB20
GCAAAGCCGTGTATCAAGTCTGGCAGCGATCCTTGTTGCACCAAGTGATTCCCGATTTCATAGATCAGTGGGAACGACGGATCGGGGTAAAGGTGGAGGGTTATTTCCTTCAGCGGATGAAGACCAAATGGGGCAGCTGCAATAACTTGCGCGCGCATATCCGGCTCAATACGGAACTAGTCAAAAAGCCTCGTGATCTGCTTGAGTATGTGATCGTTCATGAGATGATCCATCTGATCGAGCCGACGCACAATGAGCGCTTTATCGCTTTGCTGGATAAGCACTATCCCGCTTGGCGAGAGGCTCGAGCAGAGATCAATGCACTGCCCCTTGCGTAATAGCCGGGTGGCGCGAATTAGCACTACCCGCCGCGATCCCCCGCCGCCCTCACAAAATTCTCCTCCAACACGCTCAACACCCGATTCAGCGTATCCACATCCGCGGCGGACAATCCCTTCAGCGACTCCTCAAAAAACTGCGCCCGCTTCGGCAGCGCCTCGTTCACCACCGCCTGCCCTTCAGCCGTCAGCGTCGCATTCGTCAGCCGGTTGTCGTCGGCATCCACCGCCCGCGAAATCCATCCCAGCTTCTGCATCGCCTGCAATTGCCGCGTCAATGACGCCGGATCCAGCCGGCAACGTTCCGCCAGATGCTTCTGCGAGCACTGCCCGTTCTCATGCAGCGCCAGCAATATCCGCCACCGCGGCAAAGCGTGGCCGACCTTGCTGCTGAAGGCGCTTTGCATCACGCGGTAGGTTTGGCCCATGTGCTGGATGACTTGCAGGCCTTGTTGTTGTTTGGGCAAAAGCTACTCTCCGACGCCGGCGGGCTCCGGTTTGGATGGCCGGACCAGTTGCACCAGGGGCACGCGCCGCACGCACCAGATTGCGAAGACGGCGACGGCGAGGGCGATGAGTTGCCCTTCGTGGATGGCGCCCACCAGCGCGATGCGCGCGATTTCGATGAGCGACGTTCCGTCCTGGCCTTGATGGGCCAATTGTGCCAGGAACTCGGTCTGGGCCGCAGGGTTGACCAGCATCTGCGGGTCGTTGAGTTTCGGAAGCCATTGGGCGGAGGCGCCGCGCAGCGTGGATTCCACGCCGTTGAAGTAGCTGTGGCTGACCATGGTGCCCACGACCGCCGTGCCCAGCATGCCGCCGATCATGCGCAGCGATTGCAGAAGCGCGGTGGCGATGCCCAGGTGGCTGCGGCCGGCGGTCTGCTGGGCGAAAACGGTGAGGTTGGGCATGATGAAGCCCATGCCCAGGCCGGCCATCAGCATGTAGCCGGCAATCAAGAGGTGCGAGGTGTAGTTGTGCGTGGTGACGATGCCCAGGCACGAGAACGCCATGAGGATGAAGCCGGCGTACAGCATGCGGTTGGGGTTGCGGATGCGGGTGATGATGCGGCCATTGACGATGCTGCCGACGGTGATAAAGACCACCATAGGCGTGATGAGCAGGCCCGCCTGCTGGGGCGACAGTCCGAAGCCGCCCTGTAGGAGCAGGGGGGCGTAGAACAGCAGGGAATACATGGTCACGCCGACCAGCAGGGCCAGGGTGAAGAGCGTGGCCAGGCCGCGGTTGCGGAACATGTCCAGGGGCAAAAGCGGATGCGGGCAGCGGCGCTCCCACCAGATCAGGGCGGCGAAGGCGGCGATGCTGCCGGCGCCCAGCAGCATGAGTGAGGGCGTGAAGCCGTCCTTGGGCAGGAGCTCGACGAGCAGTTGCAGGGCGCCCAGCGCCACGGCAATCAGCAGCGCGCCCTGCCAGTCCAGCCGGACCTTGCCGGGGCTTTGGTTGCGCAGGTGCGGCAGGTAGCGGGCAACGAACCACAGGCCCAGGATGCCGATGGGCAGGTTGACGTAGAAGACGGAGCGCCAGCCGTAATGTTCCGTCAGGGCGCCGCCTAGCGTGGGGCCGACGGCGTTGGCGATGCCGAAGGCGGCGCTGAGCATTACCTGCCAGCGCAGGCGCACGTGGGGATCGGGGAAGAGATCCGGGATACAGGCGAAGGCCGTGCCGACCAGCATGCCGCCGCCGATGCCTTGCAGAGCCCGCGCCAGCACCAGTTCGAGCATCGTGTCAGCCGCGCCGCACAGGACCGAGGCCAGCGTGAACAGCACGATGGCGGCCACGACGAAGGGTTTGCGTCCGTAGTAGTCGCCCAGCCTGCCGAAGATGGGCACGGTGATGACGGAGGTGAGGAGGTACGACGTCGCGACCCATGCGTAGAGTTCGAAGCCCCGCAGCTCCGCCACGATGGTGGGCAGCGCGGTGCCCACCACGGTCTGGTCGATGGCGACCAGCATCATCACGAAGCACATGCCCAGCATGGCCAGCAGGGTTTGCCGGAAGGGCAGGATCTGGCCGGGCGAGTGTGGAGAAGTGGGGGCGGGGGCGGTCATTGTTGGACGCATCAATAATTGATCGATCAATCATTCTAGTCCTACAATCCGCCCGACAGGAAGCCGTCAGCTTGGCCGATCCCGCTGACCGGCCTGATTTGTTACGATAGCGGTTATCTGCACGCTGGGTTACCGGCGTCTTCAGCAGGCCTTCCTCGGTAGCACCTTCCTTTGGCGCCCATGCCGCAGGCTCGGCAGGCGCGAGGACACGTCCTGAAAGGCAAGCCCTTCGTGGCAAGCCCTGGAATGCAGACAGTTCAATAGGCCGGCGGACTTCCGCTGGCAACGCACCTTCCCCCGCGCTTGGCGCGGTGGTCGGCATCAAGGATTTCCAGTCGAGGTACCGACGGGGCAGCAATGAAAACGTGGTTCAAGCGCATTTTGATAGGCCTGGTAGTGTTGGTTGTCGTGGCCGTCGTCGGCCTGGCCATCTTCTTGCTGACATTCGACCCCAACGCGTACAAGTACAAGCTGGAAGAGCTTGTCCAGGAACGCTATCAGCGCACGTTGACGATCGACGGCGAGATCGAGCTTTCGCTCTTTCCGCGGATCGGCCTGTACGTGCAGGGCGTGTCGCTGTCCGAACCCAATAGCACGGACACCTTTGCCTCCATCGAGAGCACGCGGCTAGCCGTGGCCGTGTGGCCGCTACTGTCCAACAGCTTCGTCGTGGACCACGTTGCCATCAGCGGCCTGAAGGCGCGCGTGGTGCGCGACAAGCAGGGGCAGTTCAATTTCAGCAATCTGGTGGGCGGAACGCCGCCTGTCACCGATGCCCCCGGCAATCCGGCCGAGGCCCTGGTGGGCGCGGCCCAGACCGCCGCGCAGGCGATTACCGGCGGCCCCGTGCCGACGTCGCGCAACAACATGCAGATCGACATCGCCGGCCTGGACCTGAAGGACGGCGAAGTGCAGATGCAGGACGCGATCACCGGCATGGCGGTCGCGGTGACCCGTATCAACGCCAATACCGGCCGCGTCACGTTCAACCAGCCTTTCGATGTGCGGATGTCGGCCCGGGTCGAAGGCGGATATCCGCGCGTCGACGCCAACCTGACCGGCCAGGCGTTGCTGACGCTGGACCCCTCGGCCAAGCGCTATGCCGCGCAAAAGCTTGATTTGCGCATGGACGGCAAGTTGCCCGGCGCGGAGGCCAAGAGCCTCGTGATGCGCGGCAACCTGGCCTTCAATGGGCAGAAGTCCGCGCTGGACGTGGCTGGGCTGGAACTCCTGTTCCAGGGCGACGTGACCGAACCTTCGGCCAAGGCGACCAATGTGGAAGCCAGCGTGGCAATTCCCAAACTGGCGATTGACCCGCACAAGAGCCAGCTCCAGATCGAAAAACTGGCCGTGCGCGCCAAGGGCGGCGTGGCCGATGGTCCGTTTGAACTGGCGGTCGATGCGCCGGCGCTCAATATCTCGCCCGCCTCCGCCACCGGCGAGGCCCTGACCGGCCGCGTGCGCATCAGCGGCCTGGACGCCAGCTTCGGCCTGAATGGCATCAGCGGCAATGCCGGCGAACTGGACATCAAGGAAGCCAAGCTGGATAGCACGTCCAAGAAGGGCGAACGGGTGGTGAAGCTGAATTTTGCGTCGCCGCTCAGCCTGAATCTCTTGATGCGCAGCGGCGCCATGTCGGCGCTGCGTGGCGACGTGAACATCACCGATCCGGGCCTGCCCAAGGGCAGCCTCCAGATCCCGGTGATCGGCAGCCTGACGGTGGACCTGCTCAAGGACCAGGCCACCAGCAAGATCAACGCGGTCCTGGAAGGCGGCAAGTTCGACCTGAGCGCCGACATCACCAAACTGTCCGACACGCCGCAGATGAAGTTTGCGCTGGCCGTGGACACGCTGGACCTGGACAAGCTGGTGCCGCCGGTCTTGGCCGCGCCGCCCAAGCCGCCCGCGGACGGCAAGAAAGACGACAGCAAGCCCGCGCCGGCGCCTGCACCGGCCGCGCCCCCCGACGACACGATCAACCTGTCCGCGCTGGTGGGTCCCAGCGTGAACGGCACGCTGAAAGTGGGCAAGCTGGTCGTGCGGGGCCTGAAGGCCGACGAAGTGTCGGCGGCGGTCAAGCTGGACAAGGGCAAGCTCGACATCTCCAACCTCGCGGCAGGGCTTTACGGCGGCAAGCTGGCCGGCGCCCTGTCGGTGGACGCGGCGCAGGGCAATCAGATCGCGACCAAGATGACGCTGGCCGATATCGCCATCGAGCCGCTGCTGATGGACCTGGCCAAACGGAACGTGCTGAGCGGCACGGGCAATCTGATGCTGGACCTGAAAACCGGGGGCGCCAACGTCTATGCCATGAAGAGCGGGCTGGCGGGCGCGTTGCAAGTGCGCCTGCGCGATGGCGCGGTCAAGGGCATCGACCTGACGCAGACGCTGCGCGACCTGAAGGCCCGGTTCTCGCCGGACGCGCAAAACGAGACCGTGGCTGCCGACACCAGCAAGCAGACGCAGTTCTCTGAAATGGATGCGGACCTGGCTATTGCCAAGGGCGTGGCGACGGTCAAGCGCCTGAGCTTCGTGTCGCCGCTGCTGCGCGTCACGCAGGGCGATCCGGCCACCATCGACTTCGTCAAGAGCGAGCTGGATCTGGTGGCGCGCGCGCGTGTCATCAACCCGGCGGCCAATCCCGACGGCAAAGAACTGATCGACCTGAAGGACGTGACCATTCCCGTCCATTTCAAGGGTCCGTTCGACAACCCCTCGTACACGCTGCTCTGGAAGGACGCCATCGGCGGCATCCTGAAGCGCAGCCTGGAGAACAAGCTCAAGGAAGCGGTCTCCGGCAAGGGCAAGAGCGGCGCTGCGGTGGACAAGGCCTTGAAGGGACTGTTGGGCAAATGAGCGACGACCAATTCCAGCCCATCGCCGAATGCGGCGTGACGACGCAGGCGCAGGCCGCCGCCTACCATCGCCAGTGGCTGGTCGCCAATGATTCCGGGCAGTGGCTGAACCGCGAGCTGTGCCCCAGGCTGGCCGACGTGTCGGTGGAACTGCGCCTGGGCTACCTGGTGTTGAAGGCGCCGGGCATGCTGCGCATGGATATTCCGCTGGACGTGATCGAAGACGACGACAGCGTGCGCTACAGCATGCTGGTGGGTGAGCAGAACATCGACGTCGTCGACGAAGGCGAGCTGGCCGCGGCCTGGATTTCGAACTTCGTGCAGGTGCCTTGCCGCATCATGAAGGTCCACCCGGATACACCCGTGACCCACTGGCCGGCCTGAAGGCGGCCAGCGCCGGTTTTCAAGCGCCCGCGCGGGTGCGCTTGTACTCGAAGGCGGTGTGGGCCACGAGGCCCGCCGCCAGGCCCCAGAAGGCCGAACCAATTCCCCAGAAACTGAATCCCGAGGCCGTCGCCAGCAGCGTGATGAGCGCGGCCTCGCGTCGTTGCGGGTTGGCCATGGCAGCGGCCATGCCGCCCATGATGGTGCCCAGCAGCGCCAGGCCGGCCAACGCTGCCAGCAGGGCGGCAGGTAGCGCCTGGAAGAAGACGGCGACCGCGCCCGCAACGATGCTGAGCGCGACATAGCTGACCCCGTAAGTGGCGGCGGCGATGTAGCGCTTGCCCGGATCGGGATGCGCTTCGGGCCCCGTGCAGATGGCTGCGCTGATCGCGCCCATGGTGACGCTGTGCGCGCCGAAGGGGGCGGCCAGGAGGCCCAGCAGGCCCGTGGCGGCCACGAGGCGCGAGGCCGGCGGCCGGTAGCCGGCGGCCTGCAGAATGGCCAGGCCCGGCAGGTTTTGCGAGGCCATGGCGACGACAAAAAGGGGAATGCCCAGGCTGACCGCCGCCTGCGCGCTGAAGGCGGGCGTGGTCCAGACGAATTCGGTCAGGCGCCAGTCCAGCTGGTCGACCTGCATGAGGCCCATTGCGGCCGCCATGGCCACTGCCACGGCCATCACCACCAGCACGGCGTAGCGCGGCGCCCAGCGGCGGCACAGCAGGTAGGCGGCGCACATGGCCAGCACCAGCGCGGGCTGCTTGTTGATGTTGCTGAAGATGCCCATGCCGAAATTGAGCAGCACGCCTGCCAGCATGGCGGCGGCGACCTCGCCGGGAATGCGGCGCAGGATGGGATCGATCCAGCCGAACAGTCCGCACGCGAGCGTCAGGCCGGCCGCCAGCACGAAGGCGCCCACGGCTTCATTGAAGGGAACGCCGGCCAGCGCGGTGACCAGCAGCGCCGCGCCGGGCGTGGACCACGCCATGACAACGGGCAGGCCCGTGCGCAGGCTGTAGAACGCGCCGCCCAGGCCCAGTACGAGGCTCAGCGAGCCGATCCATGAGCCGATGCGCGCCGCGTCCAGGCCGGCTGCATGGCCCGCCTGCACCATCAGCACGGCGGTGCCGCCGAAACTGACCAGGACGGCGACCAGCCCCGCAGCGACCGCGGACGCGGAGAGGTCGCGTCGGGCGTGGTGTGGGGAGGGGGAAAGGTTGATGCTTGGCGGCGCCGTGTCGCTCATGCGGCACCGGTCAGGCGTCGATACTTGGCCATGAGTTGCTCCTGGCCTTCATTCCATTGCGGGTGCAGCTCGATGCATTCCACCGGACAGACCACCTTGCACTGCGGCTCGTCGTGGTGGCCGACGCATTCCGTGCACCGGTCGGGGTCGATGACGTAGTAGTCCTCGCCCATGGAAATCGCTTCGTTCGGGCACTGGGGCTCGCAAACGTCGCAATTGATACATTCTTCGGTGATGGTCAGGGCCATGATGGGCTACGGAAAGGCGAGGGGCCCGGCCATTGTAGCGCCGGGCGGCCGGGGCCCGGAAAGCGCGAAAAGGGCGCCTTCGCGCCCCTTTGGGGATGGTGCGGGCGGGGCGCCTCAGCCCGGCCAGGACTGTTCGCGGCGTTCCTTGGCCTTTTCCTGGAGCCAGCGCTCGACGGAGGGGAACACGAACTTGCTGACGTCTCCGCCCAGTTGCGCGATTTCACGGACGATGGTGCCCGAGATGAACTGGTACTGGTCGGACGGCGTCATGAACAGCGTCTCGACGTCGGGCAGCAGATGGCGGTTCATGCCGGCCATCTGGAATTCGTATTCGAAGTCGGACACGGCGCGCAGCCCGCGCACGATGACGCGCCCATTCTGTTCGCGAACAAAGTCCTTCAACAGGCCGCCGAAGCTTTGCACTTCCACGTTGGGATAGTGCCCCAGCACTTCGCGCGCGATGTCCACGCGCTCGTCGATGCTGAAGAAGGGCTTCTTGTTGCGGCTAATGGCGATTCCCACCACGACTTTGTCAAAAAGCGTGGCTGCACGGCGAACCAGGTCCTCGTGGCCCCTGGTCAGCGGGTCGAAAGTGCCGGGATAAACAGCGATGATCATGCGAGCTCCGTACCGTTATTAGTGGTCTACACCATCCTCCGAAGCCGGATTATTGATCGATTTGCGCATCGCAGCAAATTCCAAAAGATGGAAGTGGACCGCGCCGGCCTTGTCCTGCCGCAGAATCTGGAATCCTTCGGGGGCTTCGATGGCGGATTCCGCCTCGACATAGACTAGCCCGTGATCGGTCAAAATGCCCGGCAGGATCGGCCACAGGCGCGGCAGCCAGCCCTGTCCAAAGGGCGGATCCAGCAGGATGAGGTCGAACCGCGAGGCATCCATCCGTTCGGCGACCTGCATCGCATCGCCCACATGGATGCGTATCATGTCGGCTTTGAGCTTGTCGCGCAGTGTCCGCAGCGCGGACGCGGCGGTCTTGTCCCGCTCGACCATCTGCACATGCGCCACGCCGCGCGAGGCCGCCTCGAAGCCCAGGGCGCCGCTGCCGGCAAAAAGATCCAGCACCTGCTTGTCGGCGAACTCGCCGCCCCACAGGTGCGTAAGCCAGTTGAACAGCGTCTCGCGGACCCGGTCGGGCGTGGGACGCAGCGTCTCCACGTCGGGCACGGCGATGGGGGTGCGCCTGTATTGGCCCCCGACGATACGAATATACTTGTTACCCATGTTTAGCCGCTTCTTCAAGAAAAAATCCCCTCCGCCCGCCACGCCGGCTCAGCCCGCGTCGCCGCCGGAGGTTGCCGACGCGCCAGTCGCGCCCGCGGAGCCGTCTTCTGCCCCGTCCAGCCCGTCGCCGGCGTCGTCTTCGCCGGCGCTTCGGCCGGAACCTGCGGAGCCGGTCGCCGCGCCGGTCAGCGCGCCTGTGACCCCGCCGGTGACGGCGCCCGTAACCCCGCCGGTCACCCCGCCTGCGGCGCCGCCAGCTCCGGCCGTGCCTGCGCCTACGTCTAAGCCAGCGCCGTCCGTCCCAGCCGCGCCCGCGCCTGCGCCAGTGGCGACGCCCGCGCAGCCTGCGCCGTCCCCGGCACCGGCCGCGCCGTCCCTCACGCGCACCGCGCCGGCTTCCGCGCCGGTCGCGGCGCCTGCAGCAGCGGCTTCCGCCGCGCCAGCGGATGAGCCATTCCGCGCACCGCAGCCGCCCGCACCCGTCATCGCGCCCGCACCCGTGGTCCCGGCGCCTGCGCCGGTATCAACGCCTGCGCCTGCGCCGGTATCAGCGCCTGCGCCAGTATCCACGCCTGCGCCTGTCGCAGCCCCCGCACCCGTCGTGGCAGCCGTCCCGGAACGCGCACCCGCCGAGGCGCCCAAGAAGGCCTCGTGGCTGTCGCGCCTGAAGCAGGGCCTGTCCCGTACGGGTCAGAGCATTGGCGGCATCTTCGTCGGCGTGAAGGTCGACGAGAACCTGTTCGAGGAACTCGAATCGGCCCTCATTATGGCCGATGCGGGCCTCGAGGCCACCGAGAAGCTGCTGACCGCGCTGCGCGCGCGGGTCAAGAAGGAACGCATCGAGGATCCGGCCAAGGTGAAGACGGCCCTGCGCCAGTTGCTGGCCGATCACCTGCGCCCGCTGGAGCGCGCGTTTGACTTGAAGCGCACGCAACCGCTGGTGGTGATGATTGCCGGCGTGAACGGCGCGGGCAAGACGACTTCCATCGGCAAGCTGGCGCATACGTTCCAGCGCCAGGGCGCCAGCGTGCTGCTGGCCGCCGGCGACACCTTCCGCGCCGCCGCGCGCGAGCAGCTAGTGGAATGGGGCAGCCGCAACAACGTCAGCGTGATTTCGCAGGACGGCGGCGATCCGGCCGCGGTGGCGTTCGACTCGGTCAATGCCGGCCGCGCACGCGGCATGGGCGTGGTGATGGTGGATACCGCCGGCCGCCTGCCCACGCAGCTGCACCTGATGGAAGAACTGAAGAAGATCCGCCGCGTCATCGGCAAGGCGGATGCGTCCGCGCCGCATGAGGTGCTGCTGGTGGTGGATGGCAACACGGGTCAGAATGCGCTGGCGCAGATCCGCGCGTTTGACGCTGCCATCAACCTGACCGGTCTGGTCGTGACCAAGCTGGACGGCACGGCCAAGGGCGGCACGCTGGCGGCCGTTGCTGCCGGCAGCCAGGGCGTGCGTCCAGTGCCGGTGTATTGGATTGGCGTGGGCGAAAGCCTGGAAGACCTGCAGCCCTTCGTGGCGGACGAGTTCGCGGCGGCATTGCTGGCGGATTGAAGCCGTTCATTCGGCGGGCGGAAACGCCCCTCTGAAGGCCCCTGGCGGGACGACGCGCAAGCGCCGTCCCGCAGTCGTTTGCGCACCCGCCAAACGGCCGGCGCGCGATGCGTGTCACTTCCAGAAAGGCTTGCTGCGCGCCAGATCATCGAAGGCTTGCTGCGCCTCGATGACCAGTTCGTCCAGGCGCGCGCTGATCCAGCCCAGCGCAAACCAAGCCTGCGGATGCGTTGCCGTACACGACTGGTAGTAGTCCTTGGCCATCGCCAGGTCATTGATTTCGCCCAACACGTCCTGCACGCGGGACAGCAGCTTGCGATAGCCGCGCAGCTTGCTGGCGGGCAGCAGCGATTCGGCGAAAGACAGCCCGTAGCGCAGGCGTTTGCCGCGCTTGCGCAGTTCGTGGCGGGTGGGGATGTCCAGCGAGGCGAAGTGCGTGCCCTGGTCGGCCACCTTGCCGTGCCAACGGTGCAGGCGGCGGGCCAGGAGCTTGTGCAGACGCTGCGGCTGCGGCTCCGGCGTCAGCATCGGGATGATGGTGGGCTTGACGACGGGACCGGCCACGCCGCCTTCCAGCCGGATGGCGGGTTCGGGCGCGGCGTCGCTGGGCGTGCCGTTGGCGATGGTCTGGCCATCCGCTTCCGGCTGGACCGCCGGCACGTCGAGCGACCATTCCAGCAGTTCCAGCAGCCAGGCCTGAAACGGCTGGCCTCCCGCAATGGTCTGCGCGTCCGCCTCGGGCGGCGCGGCTTCCATCGGGATCACGGGCATGCCGGCGCGCAGCAGCGCGGGGGCGACCGTTTCGTTCAGCACGTCCTGGTCGCGGTTGGCGCCGAACGCCGCAAAGTGGGTGCGCACGCCTTGCAGCAGGGAATCGGGCACCGGCGCGATCCAGCCATCGAACAGCTTCCAGGCCGACCGCAGCCGGCGCACGCCCACGCGCAATTGATGCACGTGTTCGGAATTACCCGCGCGGTACACGCCTTCGGTGTCGACTTCGGCCAGCACCGCGGCATTGCGGCAGATCTGGTCCAGGCATTCGGCCGCGATCGCGCCCATGGCCTGGGACGGCGTCATGTCATTGCGCAGCTTGACGGCGGCGGCGCCGCGTGGCGCCCAGAACTGGGCGATGGCCTGCGCACGCCGCGCTTCGTGATCTTCGCCGGCGGCGGCGTCCACCTCGGCCAGGCGCTGCGCAAGCTGGGCCAGGGCGTCGCCGCGTTCTGACTTGCTGCGCGGATCCAGGATCAGCGCATGCCGCTGCTGCCAGCCGCGCGCGGCGGCGAAGATGGCGGCGGGGCGTCCCGACACCAGTTCGAATTCCAGTTCGGAGATCGGCAGCTCCAGCGCGCCCGCGCGCAGGATGCCGGTGTCGTAGGCCAGCTCCACTGTGCCGTGACGCGTGCGGATCTTGCGCAAGAGGCGCTGCACGTCGGTTTCGTAACGCAGGCCCAGTTCGCCTTTGATGGCGGATAGCGGGCCTTCGACTTCGGTGCCGGCATAGACCGACAGGTCCAGCACGGGACCGGGGCGCGGATGGTTCATCTCGATGCGCGAGATCGCGTCGGCGCCGGGCATCTTCAGCGTCTGCACCCAGTCGGGCCCTTCCTGGCGCAGCCGGATGGCGATGCGCGCCCGCGCAAGCTCACGCTCTGGCGTGTCGAAATACATGGCATGCAGGCGAAGGCGCGTGGCCTCGCGCTGCTTGACTTCACGCAACACGGCCTGGCGCGAAGCCGTGGGCACGTGCAGTTTCAATTCCTGTTCCGACATGGCAGCGGGTGTCCAACGGCAAAAGCCGAGATCTTAATCAAGGCGCGGGTGCGATTTGATGACCGGTCATATTTTGTTCACATGGAGGATAGACGTGATCGCGCCGCAAAAACAAGGCGGCGGATCAAGGACGCTGACGCGCTTTTGCGTTGCTCGCGAACAGAAAGGAACCGTCCATAGAAAACGCCGCCCCACAGGGGGCGGCGAAGGAGCGCTGTCAGGGGAAACCGACAACCGTAAAGCGGGCTACAGGATGCGTTTGCGCGCCTGCGTGATGATGACTTCGGCCAGGACGACGACCACGAAGATGGCGGCCAGCACCAGGGCAACGCGGTCCCACTGGAACAGGTTCAGCGCGGTGTCCAGCGCCATGCCGATGCCGCCGGCGCCAACCAGGCCCAGCACCGCGGATTCGCGCACGTTGATGTCCCAGCGCAGCAGCACGATGGACCAGAACGCCGGGCGGATCTGCGGCCAGTAGGCGTACCAGATCACCGATGCCTTGCTGGCGCCGGTGGCCGTGACGGCTTCGATGGGCCCGCGCTGCGCTTCTTCGATGGCTTCGCCGACCAGCTTGCCGACAAAGCCGATCGAGCGGAAGGCGATGGCCAACGTGCCGGCCAGCGCGCCCGGTCCGAAGATGGCGATGAACAGCAGCGCCCAGACCAGCGAATTGACCGACCGGCTGGACACCAGGATCAGGCGGGCCAGCATGTTGATGGTCTTGCTGGGCGTGAGGTTGTTGGCCGCCAGCAGGCCCACCGGCACGGCCATGAACACCGACAGGATGGTGCCAAGCGTGGCGATGTGCAGCGTTTCGATCAGCGCCGCGTGCACGCCATCCGGGTAGTAGGCCCAGTCGATCGGCCACATCCGGCGAAAGAGATCGGCCATCTGCTCCGGCGCGTCATACAGGAACTCCGGAATGATCTCCACGCCGCGGATCGCTTGCACGACGGCTGCCACCAGCAGCAGGTACAGCGCAAAGCGCAGCAGGCGCTGGCCCATGCTGTAGCGTTGCCAGACACGCGGCTGGCCAGCGGGATTCAAGGGGGAAACGTGGGCGTTCATTCGTCCACCTCCGCCTTGCGCGCCGCTGCCGGCTTGCTGGTGCCAAGGCCCCGCGCGCCGGCAAAGCGGCTTTGCAAGATGCGGTCGAAACCCAGGTTGTCCAGGAACACCGCCCGCACGAAGCCAGCCAGGATTTCGCCCAGCATGATGATCGCGATCAGGGTCAGCAGGATCGCGCTGACGAAGTCGTAATCGAAGCGCTGGAAGGCCGAGAACAACGTGCCGCCCACGCCGCCCGCGCCCACGATCCCCACCATGGTGGAGTTGCGCAGGTTGGAGTCGAATTGGTAGGTGGCAAAGCCGATGAAGCGGGCGAACACCTGCGGCAGCACGCCAAAGACGATGACGTTGGAGAACGACGCGCCGGTGGCGCGCACGGCCTCGACCTGCTTGAGCGAGATTTCTTCGATAGCCTCGGTGAAGAGCTTGCCGATGAAGCCGATGGACGCCACGGTCAGCGCCAGGATGCCTGCCAGTGCGCCAAAGCCCACGGCCTTGACGAACAGGATGGCGACGATGACCGGGTGCAGCGCGCGGCACAACGCGACGATCGACCGCGCGGGCCACGAGATCCACGCGGGCATCAGGTTGCGCGCGCCCAAAAGGCCCACGGGCAGGGCAAGAAAGATGCCCAGCATCGACGCCAGGACCGCGATTTCAAGACTTTCCGCGATGCCCTTCCACAGGGTGGCGGGCTTCTCGAAATTGGGCGGGAACATGCGCGCGAGGAACGTCGAGGCGTGCCCCATGCCGGCCTCGAAACGCGACCAGCTGAAGTCGAGCTGCGCGGCCGCATAGACCGTGTAGAGCACCAGCAGCAGCAAGCCCAGCTTGGCGCGTCCGGACATGGCGAAGGGGCGGATGGCGCCCCGGGGTTGCGTCATTCCAGCCAAGACTCGCCTCCGTAGATGGTCTTGAGCATGGTGGCGTCCAGGCCCTGTCCGTTGCCGTCATAGACCACGTGGCCGCCCGACATGCCGACGATGCGCGTGGCATAGCGGCGGGCCAGTTCGACGTCGTGGATGTTGACGATGACGGGGATGCCCGTGGCGCTGCCCTGCGCGGACAGCAGTTCCATGATTTCGACGGAGGTCTTGGGATCGAGCGACGACGTCGGTTCGTCGGCCAGCAGCACCTGCGGGCGCTGCATCAGCGCGCGGGCGATGCCCACACGTTGGCGCTGGCCGCCCGACAGCGCATCGGCGCGCTGGTCGGCAAACCCGGCAAGGCCCACGGTATCGAGCAGCTTGTAGGCGTGCTCGATGTCCTCGGGCTCGAAGCGGCGCATCCAGGCCTTCATGGCCGAGGTATAGCCCAGCCGGCCGGTCAGCAGGTTTTCCATCACCGTCAGGCGTTCGACCAGGTTGTATTCCTGGAACACCATGCCGATGCGGCGGCGCGCGCGGCGCAGCGACGCGCCGCGCACTTGCGCCAGGTCGACGGTGCCGTCTTCGGACTGCAGGATGATCTCGCCCTTGGTGGGTTCGATCAGCCGGTTGATGCAGCGCAGGAGCGTGCTTTTACCGGTGCCCGACGGCCCGATGATGGCGGTGAGCCCCTGTCCGGCGATCTGCAGGTCGATGCCGTTCAGTACCGGCCGGCCGGCCCGGTATTCCTTGACCAGGCCGGAAATGCGTAGCGACGTCGTCATGCTGGATTACTTCTTGCTCTTGGCGGATTCGCGGTCGTAGGCCGCGCGGTTGAAGCTTTCGCCACCGGACTCGGCGACCTGGCGGACGATGGCCCAGTCCTTCTGGTAGGTCACCGGATAGAAGCGGTCAGCGTTGTCAAAGGCCTTGGACATCTCCGGCGGGAAGCGGTAGTCGTAGAAGCACTTGAGCATCTGGTCGCGGAACTTCGGCTTCAGGTCGTGCGCGTAGGCGAACGACGAGGTCGGGAATTTCTCGCTGGTGTAGATGATGCGGAAATCGGCTTCCTTGACCTGGCCGCGTTCGACCATGCGCTTGAAGACGTCGGACGCGACGGCCGCGGCGTCGTAGTCGCCGGAGTTCACGCCCATGACCGATTGGTCGTGCTTGCCCGAGAAGATGACCTTGTAGTCCTTGTCGGGCGTCAGGCCTTCCTTGGGGAACAGGGCAACGGGCGCCATGTGGCCGGAGTTCGACGAGGGGGCGGTGTGCGCGAGCTTCTTGCCCTTCAGGTCGGTCAGCTTCTGGTAGGGGCTGTCCTTCTTGACGATGACGATCAGGTTGTAGCCCTGGAAGCCGTCGGCGTAGCCCTTGACCGCGAACGGCACGGCGCCCGCGATGTTCACGGCGAAGGCGGTGGGGCCGGTCGAGAAGCCGCCGACGTGCAGGCGGCCCGAGCGCATGGCTTCGATTTCAGCCGCATTGCTCTGCACCTGATAGAACACGACGCGCTTGCCCGTGCACTCGGACAGGTGCTTGGTGAAGGGCTTGAAGATGTCTTCGTACACGGCCGGGTCTTCCACGGGCGTGTACGTGAACACCAGCGTGGAAGGCGTCTTGAGCTTGGACGGATCGGTTGGCGTGTCGGCCACCAGGTCCTTGTTCGAGTCGCAGTACATCTGGTCCAGGTCGCCGCGGTTGGAGCAGGTGTCGGCGGCCTGGGCGGCGGACGCTCCAAAAGCGAATGCGGCCAGCGCGGCCGCCTGCATAAGACGCAAGGCTTGCATCGTGTGTCTCCTCGTATGGGTATTAATTGAATGTTTGCTGAATTCAAACACACAACCGGGGACGGCACACTCGGGAAAGTCCCTGCCTTTCTTTTCGTCTTTTGTTCGTTTTGTTCGCTTTGTTTTCGTTTTTGCGCGAAAGCGCGCTTAGCCGCGGAAGCCCAATTTGCGGGAGATTTCCTGCGCGCAGGCCAGCAACGGCCGCGCGATCGCGCCGTCCCACGACACGTCGAACAGGCCCGTGGGGCCCAGGCTGGTCAGCGCCAGCACGATGCTGCCCGTGTTGTCGAAGACCGGCACGGACAGCGCGTCCACGCCTGGCAGCGGATTGCCCAGCGCGCGGGCCATGCCGTGCACGCGGATGTCCGCCAATTGCGCGTCGATGTTGGCGCGCGAGGCCTTGCGCGGGGGCGGCACGCTGGCGATGACGGCGGTGTCGCCTTCCTCGCGCGCGATGTAGTGTTCGCTGACCTTCGGGGGCAGCCAGGCCGCGAACACCAGCCCCGTGGCGGTGTGCAGCATCGACATCACCGTGCCCTTGCGCATGTTCACGTGGACCGGGTAGCTGGCTTCGGTCATGTGGATCATGGTGGGACCGTGCGAGCCCAGCACCGCGATGCCCAGCGTGTGGCCGATCTCGGATTGCAGCTTGGCGATCTCGGGCATGGCCACGCGCACGGGATCCAGGCGCTGCAGGCTGACCAGCCCCATCTGCAGGGCGAAGGGGCCCAGTTCGTACTGGCCGGTGGTGGCGTCCTGCTGCACCAGTCCCACGCGGATGAAGCTGACCAGATAAGGGTGCGCCTTGGCGGAGGTCATGCCCGCGCCCGCCGCGAGATCGCGCAAGGTCAGGGGCTTGCCGGCGTCGACCAGGGCGGCCAGCAGCGGCACGCCCACTTCGATGGACTGGATGCTGCGGCGGCCGTCATTGGCGGGCGCCGCGGTCTTGGAAGTTGCCACGGTGTGCTGACCTCAGGCCGGCTGGACTTGGGAGGGCTGGCGCGCGGCGAGCAGCCGGTCGGCCATTTCGACGAAACCGCCGCCGCCATGGAAGGCGGCCACGAAAGCGGGGCGGTGCGTCAGGCGATGCAACTGGGCCTGGATGTTGGCCACGCCGACCGAGATCGGGAAGTAGGCGAACATCGGCTCGTCGTTGGGCGAATCGCCAATGAACAGGGTGCTGTCCAGCGCGCCGGCCACGTCCTGGCCGAACTCGCGCTGGAACATGGTGCGCGTCATCGTGAGCTTGTCGTAGTCGCCGAACCAGCCATTGACGTGGATGGAGCTGACCTTGGCCTGCGCGCCGGCGTCCTGGAAGATCTGGACGATGCGGCTGATGGCGGCGTCGGGCAGGGCGGGGACGTCTTCGCAGAAATCGATGGCCAGGTCGGCCACGCGATAGTCCTGGTCGCTGGCGACGGCGCTGCCGGGCACCTCGGCCAGGACGCGGTCGCGGATGGCGTCCAGCCGCTTGCGGCTTTCCTGGCGCGAGGCTGCGTCGGTCCAGTAATGCGTGGTCATGCGGCGGGCCTTGCGGTCGTAGGCGTAGTAGAACGCGCCGTTCTCGCCGACCACGGCGCGCACGGGCCACATGCGCGCGATGTGGTCGCACCAGCCGGCCGGACGGCCGGTGATGGGCACGACCTGGATGCCGGCCTGTTCCAGGCGTTCAAGCGCGGCGTACGCGTCGGCCGGCAGGCGGCCTTCGGTGGTCAGCGTGTCGTCGATGTCGGTCAGGACGACGCGGACGGCTGCCGCGACGTTCAAAGGCATGGCCGCAAGGGCTTGCATGAGGTTTTTCCTTCGTTTTTCTGGGGGGATCTCCGGGCGAAAGTTTAACCGGACGGCCCCATCCGGACGGGCCGTCCAGACACTAATAGGGGTTCGGCCCAGAGGGGCGGTAAAATCCGGGCTTTCCCGCCTGGTTTACGCGTCACGCCATGTCCGTCCAGTTGTCCTCCCTGCCCGGCTCCGAGCCGGAATCCTTCGGCATCGCTTCGGTTGCCGAGATCATCGCCGAGCTGCGCGCCGGCCGCATCGTCATTTTGGTTGACGAAGAAGACCGCGAAAACGAGGGCGACCTCGTCATGGCCGCCGAATTCGTCACGCCCGAAGCCATCAACTTCATGGTCACCCACGGCCGCGGCCTGGTGTGCCTGACTCTGACCGAAGAACGCTGCCGCCAGCTCGAGCTGCCCATGATGGCCGCCCGCAACGGCACGCGTTACGGCACCAATTTCACGCAATCGATCGAAGCCGCCGTGGGCGTCGAGACCGGCATCTCGGCCGCCGACCGCGCCCGCACCATCCAGGTGGCGGTGGCGCGCGACGCCAAGCCGGCCGATCTGGTCCAGCCGGGCCACATCTTCCCGGTGCGCGCCGTGCCCGGCGGCGTGCTGGTGCGCGCTGGCCATACCGAGGCCGGCTGCGACCTGACCGCCATGGCGGGCCTGACGCCCGCCGCCGTGATCTGCGAAATCCTCAAACCCGACGGCACCATGGCCCGCCTGCCGGACCTGGTCGAATTCGCGCGCCAGCACGGCCTGAAGATCGGCACCATCGCCGACCTGATCCAGTACCGCAGCGAGCACGAGTCCATCGTCAAGCGCGTGGGCAAGCGCACCATGCAGACGGCCTGGGGCACGTTCGAGGCCGTAGCCTACGAAGACGCCGCCACCGGCTCCGCCCACTTGGCGCTGGTGCATGGTAATGTGACTCCCGACGCCGAGACGCTGGTGCGCGTGCACGAGCCCGCGTCCGTGCTGGATGTGCTGGATACCGGCGCAAGTCCGCATAGCTGGGGCGTGGCCCAGGCGCTCGAGGCCATCGCCGCCGCCCCGGCCGGCGTGCTGGTGCTGATGAACTGCCAGTCTTCCACGGAACACCTGTTTGGCCAGATTGCAGGCTGGAACGACCCGAAGGCCCAGGCCAATTCCGCCAACGCCGACCGCTTCGGCCTGCGCACTTACGGGATCGGCGCCCAGATTCTGCGCGACCTGAACGTGGGTCAAATGAGGCTCCTGGCCCGGCCGCGCAAGATGCCCAGCATGGCGGGCTTCTCGCTCACCATTACGGGTTACGATTGCGACCCGCAGAACACTCCCGCAACACACTGAAGGCCGACACATGAACCCTTACATCCTTACCCCCGACCTGAACGGCGAAGGGCTGCACATCGGCATCGTACGCGCCCGCTTCAACGAAGAAGTCGGCCAGGCCGAACTCGAAGCGTGCCTGAAGGAACTGGCCGAACTGGGCGTGGACGAGCGCGACGTGATGGTCGCCACCGTGCCCGGCGCGCTGGAACTGGGCGTGGCCCTGTCCCACATGGCCGAAACGTTTGAATTCGACGCCCTGATCGCGCTGGGCGCGGTCATCCGCGGCGAAACCTATCACTTTGAAGTGGTCAGCAATGAAATGGCCACGGCAATCACCCGCATCTCCCTCGAAACCGGCATCCCCGTCGCGAACGGCGTGCTGACCGTCGACACCGACGAGCAGGCGCAAGCCCGCGCCGCCGGCAAGGGTCGCGATTGCGCCCAGGTGGCCGTCGAAATGGCCAACCTGGTGGCAGCGCTGGAACCCGAGGAAGAAGACGAAGACGAAGACGACGAGGACGAAGATTTTGACGACGAAGAAGACGACGACCAGCGCTGATAGCGCGGCGCAGGCCCGCGCCAATGCGCGCAGCGCGCGCCGCCGTGCGCGTGAATTCGCGCTGCAGGGCGTGTACGCGTGGCTGCTGCGCGGCGGCGAAGGCACGCAGGACGCCGGCGAGATCGACGCCCATCTGCGCGACACCGAGGACTTTTCCGAGGCCGATGCGCAGTGGTTCAAGACCTTGCTGCACGGCGTGCTGCGCGAAGCGCCCGCGCTGCGCGAACGCTTCACGCCTTACGTCGACCGTCCGCTGGCCGAGTTGTCGCCCGTTGAGCACGGCATCCTGCTGATCGGCAGCTTCGAGCTGATCCATCACGTCGAAGTGCCGTACAAGGTCGCCATCAACGAAGCCGTGGAACTGGCCAAGTCGTTCGGCGGCACCGATGGCTTCAAGTTCGTCAACGGCGTGCTCGACAAGCTGGCTGCCGATGTCCGCGCGCACGAAGTCCAGGCCGCGGCGCAGCAACGGCGATAGCGAGCCCCCCCGCAGCGCTTCGCGCTTCCCCTCCGAGGGGAGCGCCGCTGCGGACCGGCGGAGCCCGGATCCGCGCGGCCCCGATCTGGCCCGCACGGCGGCCATGCAGACAATGGCGACCATCGGGCGCCGCATACTGGAGGCGCGGTGGCGTCCGAATTTGATCTGATTGCGCGCTATTTCACGCGTGCCGCGCCTGACGGCCTCTTGGGCGTTGGCGACGACTGCGCGCTCTTTCCTGTTCCTCCCGGTGAACAGGTGGCCACCAGCACGGATCTGCTGCTGGAAGGCCGGCATTTCTTTCCCGACGTAGACCCGAAATCGCTGGGCCACAAGGCGCTGGCGGTGAACCTGTCCGACCTCGCGGCCATGGGCGCGCGCCCGATCGGCTGCGTGCTCGGGTTGGCGTTGCCGCGCCTGGACGAGCCTTGGCTGGCGGCGTTTGCCGAAGGGTTTCACGCGCTGGCCGCAGCGCACGGCTGCCCGCTAGTCGGCGGCGACACCACGCGCAGCGCGCACGACCTGGCGATCAGCGTGACCGTTTTTGGCTCGGTGCCCCCCGGCCAGGCGCTGCGCCGCGATGGCGCGCGAAGCGGCGACGACATCTGGGTGTCCGGTGAACTGGGGGCAGCCGACGTGGCCTACCGGCTGCTCGACGGGCAATATCCGGCTAATGCCGCGCTGCTGGCCGCCACGCGCGGCGCGTTGGAATGGCCCGAGCCGCAAGTGGGGCTGGGCACGGCGCTGCGCGGCATCGCGAATGCAGCCATCGATCTTTCCGACGGCCTGGTGCAGGACCTGGGCCACATCCTGGCCGCCAGCCGCGTCGGCGCCTGCCTGCGGTTCGCGGACCTGCCGATGGCGCCCGCGCTGGCGGGCCTGGACGCGGCGCCGCAGCAACGCGCGCTGCTGGGCGGGGGTGATGTCTATCAACTGTGTTTCACCGCGCCGCCGTCCCGGCGCGACGCTGTGCTGGCGGCAGCCCGCAGGGCCGGCGCCCGCGTGACCCGGGTGGGAGAGATCCTGCCGCAGCCGGGAATCGCCGTTCTCGACTCGCACGGCCAGCCGCTTGCCGAGCTGCCCGCCGGCTTCGATCACTTCCCCGCGGACTGATCCGCGGCTTCCTTTTTGCAGGCCCTTCCCCCCATGTCTTCCGCTGATAAGCACTCCACCTCCATGCGCGACCGCCGCCGCGCCGCGTATCCGGCGCTCTCCTGGGTCTGCCGCGATCCGGGCCGGCTGATTGCGTTTGGCTTTGGCAGCGGACTGATCCGTCCGGCCTCGGGCACGTGGGGCACGCTGCTTGCTTGGGCCATCTGGGTGGCGGCGGCGCCTGCGGCGTCGGACCTGGCCATTGGCGTGTTCCTGGCGGTGGCATTTCTGTACGGATGCTGGGCCTGCCATCGCGTCGGCCGAGAACTCCAGCAGCCGGATCATGTCGGAATGGTCTGGGACGAGATGGTGGCGTTCTGGCTGGTGCTGTGGCTTACGCCGGCCGGCTGGGTCGCGCAGGCGCTGGCGTTCGTGCTGTTCCGCACGTTCGACATCGTCAAGCCGCCACCCATCAAGTTCTTCGACGCCCATATCAAGGGCGGTTTCGGAGTCATGTGGGACGATATCGTGGCTGCCGGCTATGCCTTGCTGGTAATGGCGCTGGTGGCCCGCACAGGAGTCTTGGGATGAACGATCAGCATGAAGGCGCGCGGACCAACATGACGGCCGCGCAGTTGTCGGAAGCGACGATCCTCGGCCTGTCCGAGCGGCTGGGCGATGTGCTGCGCCAGCAGGGGTGGATGCTTGGCACCGCCGAATCCTGCACGGGCGGCCTGCTGGCAGGCGCCGTCACCGCGGTGGCAGGTTCCAGCGAATGGTTCGAGCGCGGCTTCGTCACTTACAGCAACGACGCCAAGGTTACCGAACTGGAGGTGTCGCCCGAAACGCTGCATCACTTTGGCGCCGTCAGCGAGCCCGTGGCGCTGGAAATGGCAAACGGGGTGCTGCTTGCCGTGCCCAATGCGCACGTGGCCATGTCGACCACCGGCATCGCCGGACCGGGCGGCGCCACGCCCGGCAAGCCGGTGGGCATGGTGTGCTTTGGCTTTGCCATGCGGGTGGGCGACGGCATCAGCAGCCGCGCGGTGACGCACGTGTTCCAGGGCGACCGGGGGCAGGTGCGGCAGGCGGCGGTGGAGTTCGCGCTGCGGGCCGTGCTGGAATTCGCGGGTGCGCCGATCAACCGGCGATGAATCCCGACGCGAAACGCCCGCGCTGAACTTGCGGGCATTGAAATGAAAAAAGCCGCTGCACCGCGCGTTTGCGCACGGTGCAGCGGCTTTTGCGCAATGTGGCGTCAGCGCACCGCGTTGATCGCGTCGCGCAGGCCCTTGGCGGCCTCGGCGGCGGCTTGGCGCCAGTCGTCGCCGCCGCTGGCGTAGATGATGGCGCGCGACGAGTTGATCATCATGCCGTTGCGTGCCGCGTTGGCGCCGGCGTTGACCGTTGCCGTGATGTCGCCGCCCTGGGCGCCGATGCCCGGCACCAGCAGGGGCAGCGCGTCGCCGATGCGCTGGCGCACCGCGGCCAGTTCGTTGGGGAACGTGGCGCCCACGACCAGGCCGCACTGGCCATTGGCATTCCATTTGTCCGCCACCAGCCCCGCCACGTGCAGGTACAGGGGCTCGCCGTTGTCCATCTTCAGGAATTGCAGGTCCGAGCCGCCGGGGTTGGAGGTGCGGCACAGCACGATCACGCCGCGGTCGCGCCACGCCAGGTAGGGCTCGACCGAGTCCAGGCCCATGTACGGGCTGACGGTGAGGGCGTGGGCCTGGTAGCGCTCGTAGGCTTCGCGGGCGTAGTTTTCGGCGGTGGAGCCGATGTCGCCGCGCTTGGCGTCCAGCACGATGGGCAGGTCGGGGTGGTTGTCGCGGATGTGCTGGCACAGCGCTTCCAGCTGGTCTTCGGCGCGGTGCGCAGCGAAGTACGCGATCTGTGGCTTGAAGCTGCAGGCGTACGGCGCGGTGGCGTCGACGATGTCGCGGCAGAACTGGAAGATGGCGTCCGGCTTGTCCTGCAATTCGCGCGGGAAGCGCTGCGGGTCGGGATCCAGCCCGACTTGCAGGAGCGAGTTGCTGGTGGTCCAGGCGTGTTCGAGTTTTTGCAGGAAATTCATGGGATTCAGTGCAGTTTGACCCGCGGGCGCGTGCGCCGCATGAGCAGGCGAGCCAGGGCGAGGGAGACGGTACGCGAGGCGCCCAGCACCGCGCGGTGGTGCATCAGGTGCAGGCTCATGTACATCAGGCGCGCCAGTGTACCGCTTACGAACAGTCCCCGTCCGGCAAGCTTGCCCATCAGGCTGCCCACCCCGGCGTCCTGGCCCAGCGACACCAGCGATCCGTGGTCCTGGTAGACGTAGGGCTCGGTGGGCTCGGGGTTGTTGCGCAGCCTGGCCGTCAGCTTCTTGGTCAGGTAATCGGCCTGCTGGTGCGCGGCCTGGGCGCGGGCGGGCACGGTGCGGCCGTCACGCCACGGCGCCGCGCAGCAGTCGCCAAGCGCCAGAATGTGCGGATCGGGCGTTTCGAGCCGCTCGTTGACTTCGATCTGCCCCAGCTTGTTCAGCGGCAATCCCAGGTCGGCCAAGAGCGCCGGGCCCTTGATGCCGGCGGCCCACATGCACAACTGCGCGGGAAACTCGCGGCCGTCGGCGGTGCGCACGGTGTTGTCCGTCACTTCGGACACACGGCATGAGGTCTCGACGCGGATCCCCAATTCGGTCAGGCGCTTGGTCGCCGCCACCGAGATCTTCTCGGGCAGCGCGGACAGGATGCGCGGCGCGCCTTCGACCAGCGTGATCGCCAGGTCGCGGTCGGCGCGGAAGTTCGGCAGGCCATAGGCGCTGACGACGTGGCTGGCTTCGGTCAGTTCGACCGCCAGTTCGACGCCGGTGGCGCCGCCGCCCACGATCACCAGATCCAGCCGCGCGGACGGGTTGCGCACCTTGGCCTGATCCACCAGCGCCATGGCCTTGAGCATGGTCAGGCGAAATTGCTCGGCGTTTTCGGTGGTGTCCAGCGTGACCGCATGTTCAGCCGCGCCCGGCGTGTTGAAGAAGTTGGAGGTGCTGCCCAGCGCCAGCACCAGCGTGTCGTACGCCAGTTCGCGGCGGGGCAGGACTTCCTGGCCCTGCGCGTCATTGACGGCGTCCACGGTGATGAGACGGCGTTCGCGGTCGACGCTTTCGAGCCGCCCCTGGGCGAACGAGAAGCCGTCCATGTGGGCCAGCATCAGGTAGGACAGGCCTTCCTGGTGAATATCCAGCGTGCCCGCCGCCGCTTCATGCAGCGAAGGCTTCCAGATGTGAAAAGGGCGGCTGTCGACCAGGGTGATGTATTGGCGGCCGTGGATCCGGCCCAGTTTGGCGGCCAGTTCAAGGCCGCCTGCGCCACCGCCGACGATGACGATGCGCTTGGAGGGTGCTGACGTCGATTGAGGCATCATGGCTCCCAGTATAAATAGAGTCGCATCCCCGTCGCGATGCGAACCCGTATCAGTGCATGACGAAACGGCTGATGGCCACCCCCACCCAGACCGTTCCGGCAAATATCAGCAGCAGCATCACCGCCGCGCTGCCCAGGTCCTTGGCCCGCCCCAAGAGGGGGTGGCGTTCGACCGACAGCGCATCGGCAAGCGCTTCGATGGCGGAATTGAGCAGTTCTGCCGCCAGCACCATGACCACCACGCCCACCAGGAAGAACACCTCGACCGTGGTGCGGCCCAGAAAGAATGCCGCTGGAATCATCAGCACGGCCAGCGCCAGTTCTTGGCGGAAGGCCGCCTCGTATTTGACGGCCGCCTTCAGGCCCTGCCAGGAATAGCGCAGCGCGTTGAGGATACGGCGCGCGCCGCCGGTGCTCTTGAAGGGCGAGTGTTGCGGATCGTGGGTCATGGAATCGGATGAAAGCCGTGGTGGCGGCTTTTTAACAGATAAGGGTTGCCCGCGTGGCACATCGTACGCGGATGGGCAAACCCTAATTGTGACCCAGCGTCGGGAGGCGCAGGATTCTGGTCAATTGGTAAGGCCACTTTACCTATATGCCGATTCAGACCATTGAACCTCGCCGCCTGTATCGCCAGATCGCCGATCAGCTTCGCCTGCTGATCGAGGCTGGCGAATTTCCGGTCGGCGCGCGCCTGCCGCCCGAGCGCGATCTAGCGCTGAAGCTGGGCGTGTCCCGGCCGTCGGTGCGGGAAGCGCTGATTGCGCTGGAGGTCGAAGGCTGGGTGGAAGTGCGCATGGGGTCGGGCGTGTACGTGCAGAGCCCGGGCGGCGCGCCGCGCGCCAGCCTGACCGCCGAAAGCCCGCTTGAAACCATCCGCGCCCGCCGCACCATCGAGAGCGAGCTGGCCGCGCAGGCGGCGCTCAATCCCGTGCCCGCGTTGGTGGAAGGCCTGCGCGAAGCCGTCGATGCCATGGAAGACGAGGCGCGGGCGGGCAGCGTGCCCATCCGCGGCGACCGGCTGTTCCATCTGCGCGTGGCGGAAATGGCCAACAACGCCGTGCTGGTGCGCGTGGTGGGCGAACTCTTTGACGAACGCCACAACCCGCTCTCCGTGAAGCTGGGCGATTACTTCGAAAATTCCGACAGCTGGGCCGTCGCCATCACCGAACACCGCCGCGTCATCGACGCCATCGCGGCCGGTGACGAACAGGGCGCGCGGGCCGCCATGCGTGAACATCTTTCCTGCTCGTACGACCGCCTGATGGCCAGCTGGCCCGGTGCGGCCGAAGCCTTGCGCGCTGAATAGCAACAGGCCGCCGGTCCCTCCCGGGGGGCCGGCGGCAACTCGCAGTCGCAGTTGGTAGGTGCAGCTCCAGTAGGTGAACTCCATATGTAAAACATGACGCGAGGCCGCCGAGCCCGCCACCTCAAAGAGAGGAGACAACATGAAGCCAGGCAACGCCATCAAAGTGCTCTTTGCCGCCGTCGCGATCGCCGTCAGCGGCTCCGCGCTGGCGCAGACCAAACTGAAGTGGGCGCACGTCTACGAGACGTCCGAACCGTTCCATACCTCGTCGGTGTGGGCCGCGCAGGAGATCGAGAAGCGCACCAAAGGCCGCTATCACATCGACGTCTATCCGGCCTCGCAACTGGGCAAGGAAAACGACATCAACCAGGGGCTGACGCTCGGCACGGTCGACATGATCATCTCCGGGTCCAGCTTCGCGGCCAAGAGTTTTCCGCGCATCGGGGTCACGTACTATCCCTACACCTTCCGCAGCCCCGAGCACCTGATCGCCTACACCAAGAGCGATATCTACAAGGAGCTCACCCAGGGCTACGACGAAAAGAGCGGCAACCACATTGTCGCGACCACCTACTACGGCACGCGCCAGACGACGTCCAACAAGCCGTTCACCAAGTGCAGCGAGATGAAGGGCCTGAAGATTCGCGTGCCGGACGTGGCCGCGTATCTGGCCATGCCGCGCGCCTGTGGCGCCAACACCGCGCCCATTGCCTTTGCCGAGGTCTATCTGGCCTTGCAGAACGGCACGGTCGAGGCCCAGGAAAACCCGCTGACCACCATCGAGGCCAAGAAGTTCTACGAGGTGCAGAAGAACATCATCCTCACCGGCCACATCGTCGATCACCTGAACACGGTGATCTCCGGCAAGCTCTGGAAGAGCCTGTCGGACGAGGACAAGAAGATCTTCGCCGAGGTCGCGCAGCAGGCCGCGGAAAAGGCGTCGGCCGAAGTGGCCGCGTCCGAGAAGAAGATGGTCGACGTCTTCAAACAGCGTGGCCTGACGGTGGCCGAGGTCAACATCGACGACTTCCGCAACACGGTGCTGGAGAAGGTGCCGTTCAAGCAATACGGTTACGAGAAGTCGGACTGGGAAAAGATCCAGGCGGTGAAGTGAACGCCGGCGCGGCGGGCCGCCACGTCGGTCCGCCGCGCCTGATCTGATCGCCATACCGATCCCGCACGAGGGTAGATTCCATGCACTCCAACGCGAAGGCCGCGCCGATGGCGGCCGTCAGCCATCCGCCGGACCAGCCGCCCGGTCCGCATCATGTCGCCTCGGTGGACGAGATCGTCCAGAGTTTCGAGGAAGCCGATCATCACGTGGTCAGCCTGTCCGGCTACCAGCCGGAAGACTGGATCTGCCTGGCCATGTTCTGGGCGATGGCGTTGCTGGTTTTCCTGCAGTTCTTTTCCCGCTACGTGCTGAACGACTCGTACGCCTGGACCGAGGAGCTGGCGGTGTATTGCCTGATCGGCGTGGTGTTCTTGGGATCCGCGATGTGCGTGCGCGCGTGCCGCCATATCCAGGTGGACTTCCTGTACCGCTACCTGCCCAAGCCTGCCGGCCGCGTGCTGTCCACGCTGATCGATATCCTGCGCACCGCGTTCTTCGGCTATGCCGTGTGGCTGACGTACCGCTACATCGTGCTGGTCGGCGACGAGCCCATGACGACGCTGTTCTGGAACAAGGCGTACGTCTACTGGGTGGCGCTGGCGGGCTTCGTCATGATGTTCTTGCGGTCTCTGCAGGTGTCCGTGAAGAACTGGCGGCAGGGCTACTCCATCCTGGAGAACCCCGCGGCCTATGAGTCGCTGGACTGAAGCGCTGGACTGAATTCCCGAATCCGCAGTGCCTTTGCCAGGAGCGAACATGGGCACCCTGATTGGAACCTTTCTGCTGTTGATGATCATGGGGCTGCCGGTGGCGGTCTCGATGGCGGGGGCATCCCTGCTGTACATCCTGATTTCCGGCAGCGTGCCGGACGTTGTCATCGCGCAGCGCATGATTGCGGGCGTCGAGTCGTTTCCGCTGCTGGCCGTGCCGTTTTTCATCCTGGCCGGCAACCTGATGAACATCGCGGGCATCACGGGCCGCATCTACAACTTCGCCGTCGCGCTGGTGGGCTGGATGCGCGGCGGGCTGGGGCAGGTGAACATCATCGGCTCGGTGGTGTTTGCCGGCATGTCCGGCACCGCCATCGCCGACGCCGCGGGCCTGGGCACCATCGAGATCAAGGCCATGAAGGACCACGGCTACCAGACCGAGTTCGCGGTCGGGGTGACGGCCGCATCGGCCACGCTGGGCCCCATCATTCCGCCGTCGCTGCCGTTTGTCATCTACGGCATGATGGCCAACGTGTCGATCGGTTCGCTGTTCCTGGCGGGCCTGATTCCCGGCCTGGTGCTGACCATCCTGATGATGCTGACCGTCGCGTACTACGCGCGCCGCAACAACTGGGGCGGCGACGTTGCCTTCAACTGGAAACGGCTGGGCGCCGCGGGGCTGGAAGTGCTGATCGTGCTGGCGTTTCCGATGTCGATCTGGCTGATGACGCTGGCGGGCGTGTCGCCCAACGTCGCCACCGGCATCTCGTTCGCGGCTTTGCTGCTGCTGGACTGGAAGTTCAACTTTTCCGCCGTGATGGCGCTGATGGCGCCGGTGATCCTGATCGGCGGCATGACGCTGGGCTGGTTCACGCCCACGGAAGCCGCGGTGGCGGCCGTGATCTGGGCGCTCTTTTTGGGACTGGTGCGCTATCGCTCCATGACGTTGCGCACGCTGGCCAAGGCGTCGTTCGACACCATCGAGACCACCGCGTCGGTCCTGTTCATCGTGACGGCAGCCTCGGTGTTCGCCTGGCTGCTGACCACGACGCAGGCCGCGCAGGCGCTCACCGACGCCATCCTGAGCGTGACGCAGAACAAGTGGGTGTTCCTGCTGATGGCGAACGTGCTGATCCTGATCGTCGGCTGCTTCATCGACACCATCGCGGCCATCACCATCCTCGTGCCCATCCTGCTGCCCATCGTCCTGAAACTGGGTATCGACCCGATCCATTTCGGGCTCATCATGACGCTGAATCTGATGATCGGCCTGCTGCATCCGCCAATGGGCATGGTGCTTTTCGTGCTGGCGCGGGTGGCCAAGCTGTCGGTCGAGCGCACCACGATGGCCATCCTGCCGTGGCTCGTGCCGCTGTTCGTGGCGCTGATCGCCATCACCTACATTCCTTCGATCACCCTGTGGCTGCCCACCGTAATGGGCATGACCGGCAAATAAGGACGCACGCCCATGTCAGCAAGACTGCAAGGCAAGACCGCCATCGTCACCGCCGCAGGGCAGGGCATTGGCCGCGCCGTGGCCCTGGCCTACGCGCACGAGGGCGCCGACGTGCTGGCCGTGGACCTGAACGGCGCCGCGCTGGAATCGCTGTCCGGTTGCCGCACGCACGTGCTGGACGTAACCGACGCCCGCGCCGTGCGCGCGCTGGCCCAGGATGCGGGCGGGGTCGACGTGCTGTTCAACGGCGCGGGCTTCGTGCACGCGGGCACCATCCTGGATTGCGACGAAGACGCCTGGGATTTCTCGTTCAACCTGAACGTGCGATCCATGTACCTGCTGATCCGTGCCTGCCTGCCGGCCATGCTGGCGCGCGGCGCGGGGTCCATCGTCAACATGGCGTCCGTGGCGGGCAGCATCAAGGGCGCGCCCAACCGCTGCGCCTACGGCGCCACCAAGGCGGCCGTCATCGGCCTGACCAAGGCGGTCGCCGCCGACTACGTGGGGCAGGGCATCCGCTGCAACGCGATCTGCCCCGGCACGGTGGAGTCGCCGTCCCTGCGCCAGCGCATCGACGCGCAGGCGCTGGCCAGCGGGCAGTCCGTCGCGGCGGTCGAAGCCGCCTTCACTGCGCGCCAGCCAATGGGCCGGATCGGCCGCGCCGAAGAGATCGCCGCGCTGGCGGTGTATCTTGCCAGCGACGAATCCGCCTTCACCACCGGCACCGCGCAGGTGATCGACGGCGGCTGGTCCAATTGAATTCTTCTTTTCCAGTAACCAGGAAACCGCTATGAAACTGATGCGCTATGGCGCCAAGGGCTCGGAAAAGCCCGCCTTGATCGACGCAGAGGGCCAGGTCCGCGACCTGTCGTCCGTCATTTCCGACATCACCGCCGAGTCGCTCGTGCCCGCCAAGCTGGCGCAGTTGCGCGCGCTGGATCCGGCGTCGCTGCCGCTTGTTGCGCAGTCCGGCCGCGTGGCGCCGCCGTGGCGCGGCATGGGCAAGTTCATCTGCATCGGCCTGAATTACGCCGACCATGCCGCTGAGTCCGGACTGCCCGTGCCGGCCGAGCCCGTCGTCTTCATGAAGACGACGTCGGCGGTGGTGGGCTGCAACGATCCGGTCGTGCTGCCGAAGGAATCGGTCAAGACCGACTGGGAAGTCGAGCTGGGCGTGGTGATCGGCGAGAAGGCCCGCTATGTCAGCGAGGCCGACGCCATGAAGCACGTGGCCGGTTACTGCGTGGTCAACGACGTGTCCGAGCGCGAATACCAGATCGAACGCGGCGGCACGTGGGACAAGGGCAAGGGCTGCGATACCTTCGGCCCTGTCGGGCCGTGGCTGGTGACGGCCGACGAGATCCCCAATCCGCAGGACCTGGAGATGTGGCTTGAGGTCAACGGCAAGCGCTACCAGAACGGCAGCACCCGCACGATGGTATTCGGCGTGGCGCAGCTGGTGTCGTACGTCAGCCGCTTCATGACGCTGTACCCGGGGGACCTCATCAGCACCGGCACGCCGCCCGGCGTGGGCATGGGCCAGAAGCCGTCGCCCGTTTATCTGAAGGCGGGCGACGAAATGAAACTGGGCATCGCGGGCCTGGGCGAACAGCGCCAGCGCGTCCATGCCTGGGATCCCGCCCTGATCGACGGCTGATCCGCAAGGCCCCCTTGGATTCCGGAGTTCTCATGTCGCAGACCGATACGGCAGTCATCCGCATTCACCCGGCGGACAACGTGGTGATCGCCAGACGCCAGCTTGTCAGCGGCACGAGGCTGGAAGGCGAGGGGGTGACCATCGTGGGGCTGGTGCCGCCGGGCCACAAGGTGGCGGTGCGCGCCATCGCGGCTGGCGAGCCGGTGCGCCGCTACAACCAGATCATTGGCGTGGCGCGGCAGGACATTGCGCCCGGCCAGCACGTCCATACCCAGAATCTGGAGTTCTCGGATTTCGAGCGCGACTATGCCGTGGGGCAAGATGCGCGGCCCACCGACTACGTGGGGGCGCCGGCCATGTTCGACGGCATCGTGCGCGCCGACGGCCGCATCGCCACCCGCAACTACATCGGCATCCTGACCAGCGTGAACTGTTCGGCCACGGTGGCACGTGCCATCGCCGATCACTTCCGGCGCGACATCCGGCCCGAGGCCCTGGCAGCCTGTCCGAACGTGGACGGCGTCGTGGCGCTGACGCATGGCGCGGGCTGCGCCACCGGCAGCGATGGCGAACCACTGCGCGTGCTGCGGCGCACGCTGGGCGGTTACGCCCGGCATGCCAACTTCGGCGGGCTGATGGTTGTGGGGCTGGGCTGCGAGACCAACCAGATCGGCGGGATGATGGAGCAGGAGCATCTGCGCGAAAGCGGCATGCTGCATACCTTCAACATCCAGGACACCGGCGGCACGCGCAAGACGGTGGCGCGCGGCATCGAACTGGTCGAGCGCATGCTGGACCAAGCCAATCGCGTCCAGCGCCAGCCCGTGCCCGCCAGCCACCTGACCGTGGGGTTGCAATGCGGCGGGTCGGACGGCTATTCCGGCATCAGCGCCAATCCGGCGCTGGGCGCCGCGGTGGACCTGCTGGTGCGCCACGGCGGCACGGCCATCCTGTCCGAGACGCCGGAAATCTACGGCGGCGAGCACCTGCTGACGCGCCGCGCGCAATCGCCCGCCGTGGCGGACAAGCTGCTGGCGCGGGTGCGCTGGTGGGAAGACTACTGCGCCCGCAACGATGCCGAGATGGACAACAACCCCTCGGCCGGCAACAAGGCGGGCGGGCTGACCACCATCCTGGAAAAATCGCTGGGCGCCATCGCCAAGAGCGGCACGACCAATCTCACCGACGTCTACGAGTACGCCGAGCCCGTGCATACGCGCGGGCTGGTCTTCATGGACACCCCGGGCTACGACCCGGTCTCGGCCACCGGGCAGGTGGCCGGGGGCGCCAATCTGATCTGCTTTACCACCGGCCGCGGGTCCGCGTACGGCTGCGCGCCCGCGCCGTCGCTCAAGCTGTCCACCAACACGGCACTGTGGCAGCGCCAGTCCGACGATATCGACATCAATTGCGGCGAAGTCGTCGACGGCGCGCAAAGCGTGGCGCAGATGGGCGAGCGCATTTTCCAGCTCATGCTGCAGACGGCGTCGGGCCGGCGCACCCGCAGCGAGACGCACGGCTACGGACAAAATGAATTCGTCCCGTGGCAACTGGGCGCGGTGATGTAGCGAAGACGGCTCGGGGCATGCTATACCCTGGCGTCTCCCCTTTTAGGCATAGCGCACCCATGCTTGAACGTTTGAATTCGGAGTCATTGCCGCGTCTGCCCGCCGACGTTGAAAAGCCCAGCTACGACCGTAGCCGGCTGACGCCGGGCATCGTCCATCTGGGGCTGGGCGCCTTTCACCGGGCGCATCAGGCGTTTGTGACCGATCAGGCCATGCAAGCCAGCGGCGACCTCACCTGGGGCATCCTGGGCGTCTCGCTGCGTCACCCCGCCACCCGCGATGCGCTCACGCCCCAGGACGGGCTGTACACGCTGGCCGTGCGCGACGCCGGTCCGGACGGCCAGGACCGCGAACACCTGCGTATCGTGGGATCCGTGCTGCGCGTGATGGTGGCCGAGGAAGACCCCAACGCCGTCCTCGAACGCATCGCGTATCCGCAGACCCGCATCGTCAGCCTGACCGTGACGGAAAAGGGCTACAGCCACGAACCGGCCACGGGGCATTTGCGCTGGGACGATCCGGACATCGTGCACGATCTGGAAAACCCCATCCGGCCCCGCAGCACCATCGGCATCCTGGTCTACGGTCTGGCCCTGCGCCGCGAACGCGACCTGCCGCCGATCACGCTGTTGTCGTGCGACAACCTGCGCGGCAACGGCGACACGCTGCGCAGCCTGGTGCTGGCCTTTGCGCTGCGCGTCGACGTGACCCTGGCCGACTGGATCGACCGCCACTGCACGTTTCCGAATTCCATGGTCGACCGCATCGTGCCGGCCACCGAAGACCAGGACCGCCGGCGGATCGCCGAACGCCTGGGCGTCGAGGATGCCTGGCCCGTGCTGGGCGAGCCCTATCTGAACTGGGTGATCGAAGACCGGTTCGCCGCCGGCCGCCCTGCCTGGGACGCGTACGGAGGCGCCACCTTCGTGCGCAATGCGGCGCCCTACGAGCGTCTGAAGCTGCGCATGGTCAGCGGGCCGCATTCGGCGCTGGCCTACCTGGGCGCGACGCTGGGACTGCATACGGTGGCCGATGCCGCCAACACGCCCGCCCTGCGGGCGTTCGTCGACGCCATGATGCGCGAAGAGATCGCCCCGACCCTGCGCGGCATTCCCGACACGGGGCTGGTGGAATACCGTCTGCGGTTTCTGGAACGGATCTCCAACCCGGCGCTGCCGCATCCGCTGTCGCAGATCGCCATGGACGGATCGCAGAAGCTGCCCCAGCGCCTGCTGGACACCATCCGCGACCGGCTGCGTGCCGGCCACGGCATCGATCGTCTGTGCCTGGCGGTCGCCGCATGGCTGAACTACCTGCGCGGCGAGGACGAGCAGGGCAGCGCCTACCCCATCCAGGACCCGATCGCCGCGCGCCTTGACCGCCTGTTGGCGCGCGCCGAGGTGGCCGCGCATGCCGCCATGCCGTCGCAGGCGGCGCAGCGGCGCGCGACGGTGCTGGCGCGCTTCAAACCGGTGTTCGGCGATCTGGGCAATTCGGCCGAGTTCGTGGGCGCCCTGACCAAGCATCTGGAAGCGCTGCGCGAGCACGGTGTGATCCATGCCGTGCAGGCGGCCACCTAGGAGACAGGACATGAACGCCGACCGCCGCGTGACCGCCATCGACTGGGAACGCTGGGCCACGGCGTGCCTGCTGGCGCAGGATTTTCCGGCCGATGACGCGCGCTGCCTGGCGCAAAGCCTGGCGCAGACCAGCCTGTGGGGCATCGATTCGCACGGCATCGCGCGCCTGCCGCATTACCTGAACCGCGTGTCGCATGGGTCGATCCTGGCGCGGCCGGACATCCGCGTCGACCGGACGGGGCCGGGAGCCGCCCAGGTGCATGGCGGCCGGGGGCAGGGCATCGTGGTGGCCCATCGGGCCAACGCGCTGGCAATCGACCTGGCGCGTGAGGCTGGGGTGGCGGCGGTGGGCGTCAGCGATTCGTCTCACTGCGGGGCGATCGGCCTGTACAGCCGCGCGGCGGCCCGGCAGGGTCTCATCGGCATCGCCTTCACGCATTCCGATTCCATCGCCGCACCCTTCGGCGGCCACGAGCCCTTTTTCGGCACCAATCCCATCTCGCTCGCCTTTCCGCGTGCGGGCGGACAGCCGCTCTGCCTGGACATGGCGACAACCGCCATTCCGTGGAACCGCGTCATGAACGCGCGGCGCGACGGCGCGGCGCTGCCGCCGGGCGTGGCGCTGGACGGGCGGGGCGACGACTCCACCGATGCGCAGGCCGCGCGCGCCCTGCGTCCGCTGGGCGGCGAGGAATACGGCTACAAGGGCTATGGCCTGGCAATGATGATCGAGCTGCTGTGCGGACCGCTGAACGGCAACCCTCACGGCCCGCACATCTCGCCCATGTACGACGCGTTGGACCGGCCGCGCGAACTGGGCGCTTTCTTCATCGTCATCGATCCGGCGCGCTTCGCGGGGGGCGCGGCCCTGGCGTCGGTGGTGGCGGGACTGGCGATGGAGCTATCCGAAGCGCCCGGCAAGCCTCGCATGCCTGGCGACCCGGAGGCCACGCACGAAGCGGAACGCCAACGCCTCGGCTTGCCCGTGCCGCCGGCGCTTTGGCACGAGATGCAGGTCTGGAGCGACCGGCTTGGCGCGGCACTGCCGCCCTTGCATCAGACGCGGCAGGCGTGACGCCCGAAGGTCAGGCGTCGGTCGGGGGCGTCTGCACGGGCGAGTGGGCGGGCGGCTGCGTGGGCGATTGCGTGGGCGTTTGCGCGGGCGATTGAACCGGCGGTTCGGCGGACGGCGTGCGCGGCCGCTCCACCTTGCCAAAGCGCAGCGCAAACTGGCGCGTGAAGACCGCGCCAAAGAAGAAGATCTGCGCCGAATACCAGATCCACAGCAACAGCGCGATCAGCGACCCGGCCGCGCCATAGGCCGACACCGCCGCGCCGCGGCTCAGGTACAGCCCGATCCCCCATTTGCCCAGCAGGAACAGCCCGGCCGTCACGATGGCCCCGGGGATCACGTCCTGCCACGAGATCTTGGCGCTGGGCAGCAGCTTGAAGATCACCGCAAATAGCGCCGCCACCACCGAAAACGAAAAAAGATTAGACGCCCAATCGGCCACGATCGAGAACGTCGAGTTGGCCCACAGCGAGCCATAGATGCCCCTGGCCGCCGCGAGCGCCGCGTTCACGGTCAGCGACACCAGCAGGAACAGCGCCAGCACCAGCACCAGGCCGAACGACAGCAGACGGCTGCGTACCAGTCCGTGCAGGCCGCTCTTCTGGTTGGCCCTCACGTCCCACAATTCGTCCAGGCTGGCCTGCAATTCCGCGAAGGCCGTGGTCGCGCTGAAGATCAGCACGCAGATCGACACCAGCGCCGCCATCCAGCCGCCGCCCGATTCGTGGGCGCTGGCCAGCACGGTCTGGATCACCTCGGCCCCGCGATCGCCGATCAGGTCGCGCAATTGCGCAAAGAGCTCGGAGCGAACCGCTTCTTCCCCGAAGAAGGCGCCCGCCACCGCGATCACCAGCAGCAGCATCGGCGCCAACGAAAACACCATGTACAGCGCCAGCGCCGCGCCCTTGCTGGACGCGCGATGACTGGACCACTGTTTGGCTGAGTCGACCAGCAGGCCGCCGATCTGGGAGGGGCGCAGGATACGCAGCACGGTTCGGGGCAGTCGCATGGGCAGGTTCTCGGTGAGACGAACCTTCATTGTAGGGACGCATGCAAGCCCCAGATACGGGCAGATTGTTGGCAAAAGTTTGCCAACCCCGGGAAATCCGGCGCCGCTGAAACAACACGCAAAGATATCCGGCCGGACAAAAGAAAAACCCCCGGGGCGAAGGACCGGGGGTTTTTGGATACTGCATTCCCCGGCCGAAGCCGGGGAGGCCTTGCAAGAACAGCGGGACTTAGAAGTCCATGCCGCCCATGCCGCCCATGCCGCCGGGCATAGCCGGAGCAGCGGGCTTGTCTTCAGCCAGTTCAACAACGGCGGCTTCGGCCGTCAGCAGCAGGCTGGCGACGGAGGCAGCGTTTTGCAGGGCGGTGCGGGTCACCTTGGTGGGATCCAGCACGCCTTGCTCGACCAGGTCGGTGTACTCGCCGGTCGCGGCGTTGTAGCCGTAATTGCCCTTGCCGTTCAGCACGTTGCTGACCACGACGCTGGCTTCTTCGCCGGCGTTCGTGACGATGGTGCGCAGGGGCTCTTCCACAGCGCGCAGGATCAGCTTGATGCCGGCGTTCTGGTCAGGCGTGTCGCCCTTCAGGTCAGCGATGGCTTGCTTGGCGCGCAGCAGCGCAACGCCGCCACCAGCCACAACGCCTTCTTCCACTGCAGCGCGGGTGGCGTGCAGGGCGTCTTCGACGCGAGCCTTCTTTTCCTTCATTTCGACTTCGGTGGCAGCGCCAACGCGAATCACGGCAACGCCGCCGGCCAGCTTGGCCACGCGTTCTTGCAGCTTTTCACGGTCGTAGTCGGACGTGGCTTCTTCGATCTGCACGCGCACTTGCTTGACGCGGGCTTCGATGGACTTGCTGTCGCCAGCGCCGTCGATGACCGTGGTGTTTTCCTTGCCCACTTCGATGCGCTTGGCTTGGCCCAGCTCAGCCAGCGTGGCCTTTTCCAGCGACATGCCGGTTTCTTCGGAGATCACCGTGCCGCCCGTCAGGATGGCGATGTCTTCCAGCATGGCCTTGCGGCGGTCGCCGAAGCCAGGCGCCTTGACGGCGGTGGTCTTCAGGATGCCACGGATGTTGTTCACAACCAGGGTGGCCAGCGCTTCGCCTTCGACGTCTTCCGCGATGATCAGCAGGGGACGGCTCGACTTGGCGACTTGTTCCAGCACGGGCAGCAGGTCGCGGATGTTGCTGATCTTCTTGTCGAAGATCAGGACATACGGGTCTTCCAGGACGGCGACTTGCTTGTCCGGGTTGTTGATGAAGTAGGGCGACAGGTAGCCGCGGTCGAATTGCATACCTTCGACGACGTCCAGCTCGTTTTCCAGCGACTTGCCGTCTTCGACGGTGATGACGCCTTCCTTGCCAACCTTGTCCATCGCGTCAGCGATGATCTGGCCGATGGAGGAATCGCTGTTGGCCGAGATGGAACCGACTTGGGCGATTTCCTTGCTGGTCGTGACCGGCTTGGATTGCTTTTGCAGTTCGGCGACGGCAGCGGCGACAGCCTTGTCGATGCCGCGCTTCAGGTCGATGGGGTTGAAACCGGCGGCAACGTACTTCAGGCCTTCCTGAACGATGGCCTGGGCCAGCACGGTGGCGGTCGTGGTGCCGTCACCGGCGTTGTCGGAGGTCTTGGACGCGACGTCCTTGACGAGTTGGGCGCCGATGTTTTCGAACTTGTCCTTCAGTTCGATTTCCTTGGCGACGGACACACCGTCCTTGGTCACGGTCGGGGCGCCGAACGAGCGCTCCAGCACGACGTTGCGACCCTTGGGGCCCAGGGTGGTCTTGACAGCGTTGGCGAGAACGTTCACGCCACGGACGATGCGCACACGGGCGTCATCACCGAACAATACTTGCTTGGCAGCCATGTCTTAGCTTCCTTCGAAAATTCGTTTGAGGCAGGGTTTACTGGACCACGGCGAGGATTTCGTCCTCGCGGATGACGAGCAGTTCTTCGCCATCAACCTTCACGGACTGGCCGGCGTACTTGCCGAACAGAACCTTGTCACCAGCCTTCAGGTCAACCGGCAGGATCTTGCCGTCTTCGGTCTTCTTGCCGGGGCCGACGGCCACGACTTCACCCTGGTCGGGCTTTTCAGCGGCGCTGTCCGGGATGACGATGCCCGAGGCAGTCTTGCGCTCGTTTTCGAGGCGTTTGACGATCACGCGATCGCCCAGGGGACGCAAGGCCATGAGGAACTCCTGTTAACTAAAAGTAAGTGAATGGTCGGTTTGCCCCGGGAGGTGTTAGCACTCACCGGTGTCGAGTGCTAATTATAGGGATGATGTTTGGAGGTTCAAGGGGGGGAGGTGCGCTGTTACATCTTCGGGGAGAACAGGGGCTCGGCTGTCGAATTCCATTGAGTTTGGAATTTCTGTCATTGAGTTTGGAACGCTGTGTGCCTCAGGAGCCAACACAGGTGAGCGTTTGGACCTGTGGCGCCCCGCGTTCACCGCAGATATCTATGATGCCAATGACCCTCGCGGCACCTGCGGGGTCATCGCCAGCCATTTATTGACCCCAAGGGCTGGCGCAAATGCACCGCCAACCATACAGCATCCACGCTAACCCGAGGGGGGCGCGCGCGTCACGCAGTAGTGTGACGAGCGCGGCCGGCAATCGTTTCCACCGGCTGAGATGTACGTGTTCAACCTCCCAACCTCCGCCATTGGCTCGTGCGGCAAGTTTGTCGGGAATGCTGAGGGCCTCTGAATTAGAAGCACTCCGTGCGCGCGTGGACCGGGCCAGCGAGTCGGTCAACGATGCAGCCGACGAAACGCGGTCGCTCGCTTGGCGAAGCTCGATAAGGTCATTGCCGCGCACATGAAAGCGGTCAAT
>NZ_JAGXJZ010000290.1:0-382 GCF_019091095.1 Achromobacter sp. GbtcB20
GAGCGCAACTGCCTGTCGAGCGCCGAGGTCTATGCCGACGTCCACACCTGGCGCGAGCTGGTGCAGCGCTGGTCGAACAAGGACTTCGACAACCACGGCGCGATCCAGCCGCCGCCCGACCGCCTGTTCTTCCAGACCTTCGGCTACTTCGGTCCGGTCTCGAACGCCAACTTCGCCGAAGGCCTGCAGGAGCTGAAGAAGCGCGCGATCGCCGAGAACGTCAGCTACATCGAGACCATGTTCAAGATGGCGCCGACGGTCAGCAACCCCGAATTCGACGCGCGCGCCTGGCAGCTGGTGAACGACGACGCGGGCCTGAAGGTCGCGCTGAACAACTGGATGGAAACGCTGGCGCGCGACCCGGCCTTCAACAAGAACCTGG
>NZ_JAGXJZ010000291.1:0-382 GCF_019091095.1 Achromobacter sp. GbtcB20
ACCTGCATTGCATCTGGACCCTGCCCGACGGCGATACCGACTATTCGGCCCGCTGGGCTATCATCAAGAGCTCGGTATCTAGGTTTGCATTAGTCTCCACAGTTTCAACCGGCGCCAGATATCCTTCGCGTATCAAGCACCGCGATGCGTCGATCTGGCAACGTCGTTTCCATGAACACGAGGTCCGCGATGATCGCGATTTTGAACGCCACATGGACTACATTCATTTCAACCCGGTGAGGCATGGCCATGTGGCGAGTGCGGTGGATTGGCCGTACACGACGTTCCACCGGTACGTGAAAAGTGGCGTGTATCCGGCGGACGGGGGCGGGACGCCGCAGGTGGAAGCGATGTGGATCGAGTAGAGCAGAAGGTCGCGGAC
>NZ_JAGXJZ010000292.1:0-381 GCF_019091095.1 Achromobacter sp. GbtcB20
ACCACCGGCAGGCCGCTCGCCATCGCTTCCAGGATCACCACCGGCGTCGCCTCGGACAGCGAGGGCAGCACGAACACCGACCAGGCGCGCAGGATGGCGGCCACGTCGCCGCGCGCGCCCGGCAGCCATACGCGCTCGCTCCAGCCCGCGGCCGCGACGCGTTCGCGCAGGGGTTCCAGCAGGGGCCCGTCGCCGACGATGGCAAGGCGCAGGTCGAAGCGCGGCGGCGGGAAGCGCGCCAGCAGCAGCGCGAAAACGTCGAGCAGCCCGGCGTGGTTCTTGATGCGGTCGGCGCGCCCGACGGTGCCGATCCAGATCGGCTGCGGCGCGGCCACGGCAGGGGCAGCGGCGGGCGCCGGCGCGTAGCGCGCCGTGTCCACC
>NZ_JAGXJZ010000293.1:0-380 GCF_019091095.1 Achromobacter sp. GbtcB20
TTGACGTAGCGTCCCGGCGCCGGCTCGGACGGCAGGTACTGGCCGTTGCCCGCCTGGCTCGGGGCCGGCACCTCCTTGCCGCCGTTTTCCGCCAGGAAGCGCGCCCATTCCGGCCACCAGCTGCCCTTGTGCTCGACGGCGCCGGCGAACCACTCCTCCGGCGTACGCGGGCGGCCGCGGCCGTTCTTGTCGCCGCCTTTTCCATTCACCCAGTAGCTGCGCTTGCCCTTGGACGCCGGGTTGATCACGCCGGCGATGTGGCCCGATGCGCCCAGCACGAAACGGTTGGCCTTGGCCTTCTTTGGATTGAGCAGGTTCATCGAGGCGAACGCGGCCGGCCAGGGCACGATGTGGTCTTCCTTCGAGCCGTAGATGAAGAC
>NZ_JAGXJZ010000294.1:0-379 GCF_019091095.1 Achromobacter sp. GbtcB20
GGCATCGCTCTCGCCCTGGCGCTGGCCGCGCCTTTCTTCGGCTATCCGGTGTTCCTGATGTAGCTGCTGTGCTTCGCCCTGTTCGCCTGCGCCTTCAACCTCTTGATCGGTTTCACCGGCCTGCTGTCGTTCGGTCACGCCGCCTTTTTCGGCAGCGCGGGCTACGTCACCGGCCACCTGCTGACCGTGGTCGGCTTGCCGACCGAGCTCGGCATCCTGGCCGGCGTGGCGGCCAGCGCCGTGCTCGGGCTGGTCGTCGGCGCGCTGGCGATCCGCCGCCAGGGCATCTATTTTTCGATGATCACCCTGGCCCTGGCGCAGATGGTGTATTTCGCCGCGCTGCGCAGCCCGTACACCCACGGCGAGGACGGCCTGCAGG
>NZ_JAGXJZ010000295.1:0-378 GCF_019091095.1 Achromobacter sp. GbtcB20
GACCACGCGCGGCGCGCCGGCCTGGCCGTCGGCGTACTTCAGCGCCACCGCATAGTGGGTCGGGTTGGTCACCACGACGTCGGCAGTGGGCACATTCTGCATCATGCGGTTGCGCGCCATTTGCCGCTGCATCTGGCGAATCTTCCCTTTAATCTGAGGATTGCCGTCCGATTCCTTGGCTTCCTCGATCATTTCCTGGCGCGTCATCTTGTGCTTGTTGGCGTAATGCCAGATCTGGTAAGGCCCGTCGATCGCCGCGATCACGCCCAGCGCACCGACGATGAACAGGAAGGCGCGCCACATCAGGCTGGCCAGGTGGCCGGTCGAAATGCCCAGCGGCTCCACCGCCAGGCCGAGCACGGCATCGATTTCGCTCAT
>NZ_JAGXJZ010000296.1:0-377 GCF_019091095.1 Achromobacter sp. GbtcB20
GCAGACGACGTTGACCACCAGCCCGAGCACGGCGATGGCGATGGCCTCCTGGTAGTGGATGGGCGAGGGTGCGAAGAAGCGCTCGATCGAACTGGTCGCCATCAGGGCGGCGATGCCGAGCAGGGACACCGCGCTGGTGTAGCCGGCCAGGATCTCGATCTTCCAGGTGCCGAAGGCGAAGCGCGGGTCCTTCGCATATTTGCGCGCGGCGGCGTAGGCGAAGGCGCTCAGGCCGATCGCCAGGGCGTGCGAACTCATGTGCCAGCCGTCGGCCAGCAGGGCCATCGAGTTGAACCACCTGCCGGCGGCGATCTCGACCACCATCATGGCTGCCGAGATCCACTTCCCCAGGCGCGTGCCGCGCTCGGTCGCGAGCG
>NZ_JAGXJZ010000297.1:0-377 GCF_019091095.1 Achromobacter sp. GbtcB20
CAGATCAACGTCTACGCCGAGTCGCAGCCGGACGACGGTTTCGTCAGCGTCGAGCCGGACCTGGAAGACGTCTACTTCCTCCAGATCCGCAACGCCGGCCGCCCCGCTCAGACGGCTACCCCGGCCGCATCGGCTGACCACACGCCGGCGATGGCATGAGGGGCGCCCATGCTGAGAGAATTCTTCAAGTTCGAACTCGCCACCCAGTTGCGCCAGCCCCTGCTGTGAGTCTGCGCGCTGCTGTTCGGCGCACTGGCCTTCGGGGCCACCACCACCGACGCGATCCAGGTCGGCGGCGCCATCGGCAACGTCAACCGCAACGCGCCGCTGGTCGTGGCCCAGCTGCTCGGCTCCTTCAGCCTGATATCGATGTTCGT
>NZ_JAGXJZ010000298.1:0-375 GCF_019091095.1 Achromobacter sp. GbtcB20
CCCGCAGGGCGAGACCGAGGCCGAGACCACCTCCAATGTCATTGGCGGCGTCGATCCGAATGGCCGATACACGGGCATGAAAGCGTTGTTGGCCGCCCAAAACTCCGGCCCCAAGGTCAAGCCGCGCATCATCGGCATTCCCGGCCTGGAAAACGCGGCGACCATCGCCGCCCTGGCCGAGACTGCGCAGAAGTTGCGCGGCTTCGGGTACGCCAGCATCACGGGCTGCAATACCATCGAAGAGGCCGCAGCATTCCGCGAAGGATTCGGCCAGCGCGAACTCATGCTGATCTGGCCTGACTTCCTGGGGTGGGACGCTCGCTCGAATGCGGAGGGCGTGATTACCGCGTCCGCTGCCGCGCTTGGCCTGCGGGC
>NZ_JAGXJZ010000299.1:0-375 GCF_019091095.1 Achromobacter sp. GbtcB20
GCCGGCAGCTTGGCCTCGATCGCCGCACGCACGGCCGCGGCGTCCTGTGCACCAAAGGTCTTGTTCAGGTGCGTGCGGCTTGCGTCCGCATTCGGTGTCGGGATCTCGCGAAAGGTGTGCTTGGCCGAGCCGGTGATCGAGCCGAACGACGTCAGCTTCTCGGCGCGTAGGATGCAGTAGACGGGCTGGCTCATGGCCGCCTCCGCGCGATCGCCGCCGGCGCCGGCCAGGGCCACCGGGCAGGCCCGGTGTACTCACTACACTTCCTGCGGAAGTCGCTCGCCCTGCCGGGGGCCAGATCCACCCCACTCCGCACCCCCATGAGGGGGCTTGGCCGGGTCGCGCCCCGGTGGCGAACTTGTGTGTTCTGCATGC